>JBAXKC010000010.1:0-71128 GCA_037137535.1 bacterium
TTCTTTATTCTAACTCGATTCTATCGGAGAATCAGACAAATTATTTAAGCTCCCTAACAAACAGCCTAGATACTTAATCTAAGCTGTTTTTAATATTAATATCCACTTTTATCAACATCTAAATCAGAATATTGATCAATTAATTCAGTAACTTCGTAATCATCTTCGACTTCCGTTTCAAAATCATTATTTGAAGAATCTATTCCATAAGACACCCGATTACCTTCACTTTGACACGATAATATAATTTCACGACTTTCAGTTTCAGGAAGGTCGTCTTCTTCATCAAGAACTAGAACTTCACATTCGAGATATTTTTTAAGTTCAGCAGAATATATCTGTTTTGATATAGTATGAGCCATACTCTTCGCCCCCCTTTACAATCCATACTATAAGTTTAACATTTAGAGCGGGTTATTAAATCAGGCTAAATTCTCGTCTTTAAGAGAGGCAATAATAATATTGTTTAATAGTCAAAAGAATAAGAGTTTAATGTATAGAATTTATTAAATTTAATGCAAGTATGTTTATTGTTGATATATAATTATAGTGCGGTTACACGTTTATAGCTCAAAACTTAATTTTTTAATAAAAGTTAAATCGATAATAAACATAATTTGAATTTTAAAATAAATGAAAATACAAGAAGCAAACAAAAACAAAATAATCATTGATAAACTAATAATTAAAGAATTTGAAGCTATTCTTGGAAAAGATTATGTTTTAACTTCATACGAAGAACGTTATTGCTATTCTTATGATGCAAGCCCGATAAGCACTAAAGAAAAATATCTGCCTGATATAGTTTTACTGCCCGAAAACGCTATGCAAATAAGTAAAATACTTCAGATAGCAAATAAAAATAATCTTCCAATTACAACAAGAGCGGCGGGAACTAATCATGTAGGCGGCTGTTTGCCCATCTATGGCGGAATAGTCATACACACATCGAGATTAAATAAAATAATCACAGTAGATACGGAAAATCTTATTTGCACAGCACAAGCAGGAGTCCCACTCTATAAAATTCATCAGGAAGTTGAAAAACAAGGTCTATTTTATCCGCCCGACCCATGCAATTTAAGAGTTTCAACTCTTGGAGGCAGTATAGCTATGTCATCAGGAGGTCCTAGAGGTTTTAAATATGGTTGTACAAAAGATTATATTCTTGAACTTGAAGTAGTTCTAGCCGATGGAAATATAATAAAAACAGGTGCTAAAACGGTAAAAAATGTTACGGGTTATAATTTAACACAATTATTTATAGGCTCTGAAGGCACTCTTGGAATAGTAACAGAAGCGACTTTAAAACTAATACCAAAGCCTGAAACAAGAAAAGTATTTATGGCTTTTTTCAATTCGATTGATGAAGCATCCAACACAGTTACTTCGATAATTTCTGATAAAATTGTACCTTCAACTCTTGATTTACTTGATAAATCAACGTTACAAACCATAGAAAAGTTTAACCCCACAGGGCTTCCAACTGACATGGAAGCGGCGCTTCTAGTTGAAATAGACGGAAGTCAAGCTATTATAGAAGAACAAGCAAATAAAATCACGACCATCTGCAATAAATATAATGCTAAATATATTAAAATTTCTACAAATAATGAAGAAGCCGAAGAAATATGGACTGCTCGAAGAGCTGCATTTGGCGCAGTATCAAGACTAAGACCGAATGTAATCACAGAAGATACGGTAGTTCCAAGAAATAAAATCCCTGAAATGATAAGAGAAATAAAAAAACTTGCAGAAAAATACAATATATTAACGTGCATAATGGGACATGCAGGAGATGGAAATATACACCCTAATTTTTCACTTGATTTAAGAAATCAAGATGAAGTTGAAAGATTTGAGCTATTAGTTGATGAATTAATTGAAATAACAATAAAACTGGGTGGAACTCTGTCAGGTGAGCATGGAATAGGATTAACCAAACTAAAATATATGCCTAAAGCAGTTGATCCGATACAAACAGCAATAATGAAGCAAATTAAAACTATATTTGACCCTAAAGACATATTGAACTCAGGAAAAATGATCTAAATGAAAAAGCTGGAAGAATATACCGAAGATATATACAAATGCACAAAATGCGGATTATGTCAGGCTGTATGCCCACTATATGAACTATTAGGAAAAGAAACAGCCGTATCAAGAGGAAAATTTGCATTATTAAACGGTATTTTACAAAATGAAATAAAAATAACACCAAAAATAAGAGAAGCTATGGATTTATGCTTGAGCTGCAAAGCCTGCGATGACTTTTGCCCCAGCGGAATTTCTGCCGAAGAAATAATTTTAGCCGCCAGAGCAAAATGCTCTGAAACAATAGGAATACCGATAATAAAGCAACTGATTAATCAAACTCTGGCTAATAACTATATTTTAAGGACATTAGCTATATTTCTTTATATTTATAAATTTTTAAAACTAAATATAATAACAGAAAAATTACCCTCCTCAAGCAAAATTGGGAATTTGTTTTCTACACTTAACTCTTTTTTATATGAAGAAATAAAATATGAAAAGTCCAAAACTATAATTGCAAAAAAAGATACAAAAATTATGTATTTTCCAGGTTGTGTAAACAATTTTTTTAATAAAAGTGTTTATAATTCCTTAAAAATAATTTTAGAAACAAACGGTTATGAGCTAATAAAAACTCCCGATTTTTCTTGCTGCGGAATGACCGCTAGAAATGTTGGAGATTTAAAAACATATAACAAACTTGCAAAAAAAAACTTAAATAAAATCAATAATGACATAGACTATCTCGTAGTTGATTGTGCCTCTTGTTACACAGCACTATTAGACTATGAAAAGCTAACCGATGAAAAATTAAAACAAAAAGCAGAAAAGATAAAAACTAAAATTATTCACATAAATGAACTGCTTTTAAAGCTAGACATAAACTTTGAAACAAATAATACAGAACAAAATCTAAATGTTACATATCATGAACCCTGCCACCTCAAAAGACATAAAAACTTAACAAAATACTCTAAAAATATAATAAATAAAATTCAAAATGTAACGTTGACTGAAATGGAAGAAACACAAAAATGTTGCGGAATGGCAGGAACTTTTATAATATGTAATTCCTCTATATCAAAAGAGATAACAAACATTAAAATCAATAATATAAAAAATACAAATTCATCAATCATATTAACTGACTGTTCAGGGTGCAAGATTGGTCTGATAAAAGGAACAAATAAACTAAACATACCAGTAATTCAACCAATTGAGCTGATTGCAAAATTTTATAAAGATAAGAAATATTAAATTTTCTTTTATATTCAAAAAAAAACACTTACATGAAAAGAAAACATAGTATATAATAATTCACATGTGCTGGAGTTTATGGAAGAAAAAGAGGTAACAATGAAAAATTCTAAAAAGGGCTTTACACTTGCTGAAGTTCTCGTAACATTGACTATTATCGGTGTAATTGCAGCTTTAACACTTCCCCTTTTAATGGGCGGAACAAACACTGCTTCCTTCAAAACAGGTTATAAAAAAGCTATATCTGTATTAAGCCAAGCAATCATGATGAATCAATCTAAAGATTTGAATGGTCCTAACCTTTGTGCAGCTTGCGATCAAGCTGGAGCAACAGGATCACAAGCACTGGCTACTTATTTTGCAAGTAGTATTAATACTCTTGGAGCACCTGCTGCCGGTGTATTCACATCAGCTGATGGAATGGTATTTACATTTACTCACTCTGCTACTGCTACCGGTTGCGCAGATGACACAGTTTTTGCTAATGCTGTATGTACTGTTATGGTTGATGTTAACGGCGCTAAAGCACCTAATGCTCTTACTACAGGGGCAACATCTACAACACTTAAAGATAGATTTAATATTATTATTCAATCATCTGGAGTAATACCTGGGGATGCAGGAGCTCTTGCTGTATCTCAAAATTAATTAATAATATCTGGAATAGTCAAAACCGAACTTTTAATAAAGTTCGGTTTTGTTGTATATAAATAAAGATTAAAAATATTAAATATATACAGAAAACTTTATTTATATATTTAGATAAGTAGATTATAATAATTTAATCTGTATTGATAAAAAAAGGGGTTCACATGAAAAATTTCAAAAAGGGCTTTACACTTGCTGAAGTTCTCGTAACATTAACCATTATAGGTGTAATTGCCGCTTTAACTCTTCCTCTGTTAATGGGTGGAACAAACACTGCTTCCTTTAAAACAAGTTATAAAAAAGCAATATCTACGCTAAATCAAGGAATTAAGCTTAATCAAGCTACAGATATGAGTGACCCTGGAACCTGTCCTGGTTGTGATTCAGCTGGTGCAACAGGAGCTCAAGCACTGGCGTCTTATTTTTCCAACGGTATAAAAACACTTGGAGGCGCAACAGGCGGCGTATTTACTACACAGGATGGTATGGTATTTACATTTAATCACTCAGGTACAGCTTCTGCTTGCGATGATGCAACAGTTTTTACTTCTGCTGTATGTACTGTTGTAGTCGATGTTAATGGTCCTAAAGCACCTAATGCAGTTACAACAGGCGCAACACCCTCAACAATTAAAGATCAGTTCAATATGATTGTACAATCATCAACGGTAATACCTGGTGATGCTGGAGCTATTGCTGTATCTAAAAGCTAATGAAAACTCAAAGCAATATTGATACAGTTAGACTTTATAATTTAATTAAAGAGTTAAATCGAGTTATAAAATGGAAAACTTAAAAAAAGGCTTTACATTAGCTGAAGTATTAGTAACATTAACCATTATCGGAGTTCTTGCAGCGTTAACTCTTCCTCTTTTAATGAGTGGAACGAATGAAGTAGAAGCAAAAACCTCTGTAAAAAAAGCAATGCTGGTCTTAAATCAATCAATGAAGAAAAACATGGCAGATAACTCAACAGATGGTTCTAGCTGTACAGGTTGTAACTTAGCAAGCACCAATGGAGAGAAAGCATTAGCAAAATTTTTTGCAGCTAATATAAAAACATTAAATTTCACACCTGATGTTGATATTGATTTTTATACCCCAGACGGAATGAGATTTATTTTTTACCATAATTCATCATCATCATATTGTGATGACTCGACAGTTAACATAAATTCCGCTGTCTGTGGAGTAACAGTTGATATAAATGGAAATAGAGGACAAAGCCGAAATGGTGGGACTCAATATTACTCACCTGATGTTAACCCTACTTATACAGATTTATATAGATTTGTAATAAGAACAAACGATGTAACACCAACAGACTGTGACGGACAAATAGCGATAAAAGCATTAAAAAGCTAATTAAAATACTTAGATTATCTTTCAAAGCCGAGCTTAATATAGTTCGGCTTTGTTTTTTATTTAAATATTATTTTATTATTGTTGATGATAAAATAAATCTGACGATATTAATCAGAATTAATTAGTTAAGGAGTAGGAAATGTCCGTTAAGAATGAACTTCTTTACAAAACAGCAAAAGAATTAAGAACAGCTCTTGATAATAGAGAAATTTCTGCAAAAGAAATATTAGACAGCACATACTCAAGATTAGAAGAAGTAGAAGACAAAGTTCAATCATATAATTCATTAACAAAAGAATTAGCATATGAAACAGCAAAAGAAGTTGACGAAAAAATCAAAAATGGTGAGAAAATATCACCTTTAGCTGGCATTCCTATTGCGGTAAAAGATAATATAAACGTAAAAGGATATAAAACAACTGCAAGCAGTAAAATGCTAGAAAACTTTGTTTCTCCTTATGATGCAACTGTTTCAAAAAAAATAAAAGAAAATTTGATTCCTGTAGTCGGCAAAGTTAACCTTGATGAATTTGCGATGGGCAGTTCAACAGAAAACAGCGCCTTCAAAAAAACCTGCAATCCATGGAATCTTAATCATGTTCCTGGTGGAAGTTCTGGAGGTTCTGCTTCATCAGTCGCTGCTGGGCAAGCTACAATTTCTTTAGGTTCAGATACAGGTGGAAGTATTAGACTTCCTGCCAGTTTTTGCGGTGTAGTCGGAATGAAACCTACTTATGGAAGTGTTTCAAGATTTGGACTTATTGCTTTTGCAAGCAGTTTAGATCAAATCGGTCCTCTCGGGCTTTGTGTTGAAGACGTTGCAATGACACTTGAAGCAATCAGCGGTTATGATGCAAACGACTCGACCTCTCTTGAAGTAGCTGTTCCTAAGTACACAGAGACATTAAAAAATGGAATAAAAGATTTAAGAATCGGTGTTATTTCAGAATTACTCGGTGAAGGAGTAGATCCTGAAGTTAAAGCCTCAGTTGAAGCGGCAATAAAAGTTTATGAAAGTTTAGGAGCAAAAATCGAAGAAATTTCGCTTCCTCATAATAAATATGCCATTGCTACTTACTATATTCTTGCAACAGCAGAAGCTAGTGCTAACCTTGCAAGATATGACGGAGTAAAATACGGATACAGAACACCTGATGCTGAAAATATTATGGAAATGTACACTAAAACCAGAGCCGAAGGCTTTGGCGATGAAGTAAAAAGAAGAATAATGCTTGGAACTTATGCTTTAAGTTCAGGATATTATGATGCATATTATAAAAAAGCACAACAAGTCAGAGCCTTAATGAAACAAGACTTTGATAAAGCTTGGCAACATGTTGATATTCTTATTTCCCCAACATGTCCGTCAACGGCTTTTGAATTCGGTTCAAAAGTTGCTGATCCACTAAGTATGTATTTAATGGACATTGCAACTATTACCGCTAACCTTGCAGGAATCCCCGGAATGAGTTTACCTTGCGGATTTGACAGCAAAGGATTACCAATAGGCTTACAAATATTAGGTCCTGCACTTTCAGAAGAGACAATGTTAAGAGCAGCATACGCTTTTGAACAAGCAGTTAATATAAATACAAAAAGACCTAATCTTTAATCGTATAAAACCTTTAAAACAGATGTGAATTAAGTTTCACGTCTGTTTTTTTATATTTATCTCCAATAAAATAATTGATAAAACGTAATGCGAAACTTGCTTCAATACTGACTAAATTATTTCATCACATGGAAATTTCGATGTCTAAAGCCATCCAGGGCTGTTCAATTCTATTAAATCCATTTCAAGCTCATTTTTATTAATTCCCTGCAAGATATTTCTTATTGTTGTATATGCAGGTCTTTTCTTCCATTTTAACTTAAATCTACTCTTTAATTTTCCAAAATGAATCTCAAAAAAGCTTTCTATTTCTCGATAAGAAGCGGCACCACTTAAAATAGCGAGTATTGAAAAGAAAATGATAAATCTAAGTTCATACTGCTTGGCTTGATTTCTTCTAGCATCAGGTATTTGATTTAAAAAATCTAGCAACATTTAATTTCTCCGAGTTGTTTTTTTCCTCAGTAGAATTTTGACACATTTTTACTTTTTAAATTGAACAGCCCTGTAAAGCCATCGACTTCCTTTTTATTTTTCAAAAAATAAAAAGGAAGCAAAAACAAAAACACAGCAGCTCTAACCGCTACTGGCTTCTTTTCTTACTCTTTGATTTGTTAAAAGCAAAATAATTCTTGAGAAAAGAAGCAAACCGCTCGGGTAATGCGATTTTAAATACAATTTAAAAAAAAATCAATTGGATTGATATAGCAAAAAAAACTCCGTTAAAAACGGAGTTTTGGAAATTATTTCTTTTGGAAAATGATAATGTATTCATGTTTAAAGATGTAGAATCCACCTGCTAAAGCTCTGTATCTCCAAAGGTTGGTCTGTTTACCTTTACCGATTTCATTACCCTCAATATTTTTTACGATAATTGATTTTGTTTTAAAGCCAACATCGTTCATTTTTTGCATACATTGGAAACCAAGCGGTGTAAGTTCACCTTTTCCATATTTATCGCCAATAATTAAAGCGGCATATCTACCTTTTTCAAGTGAATCGAAACCATTTTGAGCAACTTTTTCAAACATATCAAGGAAATGTTCGGTTGATTCACAATTTGATAAATCTCTTTCAAGGTTGCTGAATTTAATAATATCAGCATAAGGAGGATGAAGTACTAAAAATTGAGCTTTATCTTGACCAAATTTAGCAAGAGCTTTGTCAATTTTTTTTGTTATGACATCTGAAGAACTATCACCACAAATAACTTGAACGTTTTCATCTCTATTTTCTTCAGGAAATTTTTGTTTTACATAGTCAGCCATATCTTGCTTAATTTCAACACCGACACATCTTCTGTCCATGTTTACTGCTTCAATTGCTGAAGTGCCAGATCCGAGGAACATGTCTAATACAACATCACCTGGTTTTGTAAATCTTGAATAAAATTGATTTGCAATTTGAGGAATATAATTGCCATGATAGTCAAATTTATGTCCATTACCTCTAGCTCTGTTGGTAAAGTTCCATAAAGTTCCTGTTTCTATATGTTCGTATGCTTTCCAGTTGTTTAAATCAATGTCATTGTATGCTTTTGTTTTTTTTACTTTGTCGTTTCCATCAACAACTCTTAAATCCACTCCGGTTAATTTACTATTTACAGCCACAGTACGACTCTCCCCATCTAAAATAAGTGATTTACTCTACAAATAATATACCTAACTTATTTGAATAGTAGATCATACTTTTAGATGAGATTTAAAAAATTTCTCTAAATAAATTCCAACTTTAGCATTATAAAATACTCATAAATCACATGATAAACCTAGGTTTAGGGATTATTAAACTTATTTTTTATAATTTAATTTTACATTCACTATCCGAGCGGTTTGCTTCTTTTCTCAAGAATAATTTTATTTTTAACAACTCAAGGGTTGAGAAAATAAGCCAGTAGCGGTCAGAGCGGCAATGTTTTTGTTTTGCTTCCTTTTTATTTTTCAAAAAATAAAAGTGAGTTGATGGATTTAGACCTCGAAATCATTGAGTAATTAACTAATTTTAGTAGAGATAGAAATAAGCTCTGCATTCTATTTTCGAAATTATTTTATTGGATAAATATAATTGCTTAACAAAAAAATATATAGATCAACTTAAATTATTTTTTGTTAATGGTTATCATTAGTAATGTTTTGTCTTATAATTTTATATAGAATAAAATGTGTTCGGAGATAAACTTGAACAATATACTTGTAAGAAAAATGAAATCAATCGATATATCACAGATAATGGAGATCGAAAGTGTATCCTTCGGTGCTCATCATTGGACTGAAACTTCTTTTGATTGCGAAATAAGTAATAGCATAGGAAGTTATTTTGTAGCGATCAATCAAGAAACTAATCAACTTGTTGGTTATTGCGGATTCTGGTTAATTTGTGAAGAAGCTCATATTACAACAATTGCCGTTAGACCCGAATGCAGAAAAATGAGAATTGGCGAGCTTTTACTCCGTTCTATGATTGAAGAAGGTTATAAAAAAGAAGCAAAATGGTTTACCTTAGAAGTAAGGGCGAGTAATTTTGCGGCTCAAAACCTGTATTATAAATATGGATTTAAAAGTTTAGGTTCAAGAAAAAATTATTATCAGGACAATGGTGAAGATGCTTTAATAATGTGGACAGAAAATATTTGGTATGAGTCATTTAAATCTAACTATAACCAGTTAAATCAAAATAAAAATTTAATGGAAACCAATAATGTATAAGAAACTTTTTAAAAAAATTCGTTATAAAAGATTTATAGATAACTTTCCGGATCTTCGATTCGGCTCAATTCTTGTTGCTTTATTTTGCACTATTTTTATTATTATGGCTACGTTTACACAAATTCCTTTAAATGAAACAATACAAATAAATTCATTTTCATTCACTTCACCTTTAAATGCACTAATAGAATTAACAAAATTACATTCTTATATCCCTCAAATACCTGTAATTCTGTTTTTAGGTGCTTTGCTAGGCCCTAGAGTTGGTTTGATAAGTATTCTCAGCTATTTAGTCTGCGGATTATTAGGTTTTCCTATCTTTGCGTCAGGTGGCGGAATAACTTATTACAGCCAGCAAGGATTTGGATATATTCTCGGGTATTTTTTAGGAGTATTTATAGTTGGAAATCTTCTTACAAAGGAAATAACCAGTCTTAAAATAATAAGAGCGGCAATTATCGGCTCATTAGCAATTCACCTTACAGGAATCATATATATTTCAGTTTTAATGACATTACAGCATTATTCTTTATATACGATATTTGGTTGGATAAGTTCATTAAGCGGTTCTCAACTACCTTTTGATATAATTGTATCAATAGTTGCAATAAGTCTTGCAAGGCCGTTAAGGGCAATTTTATGGGTAGCACTTGATTAAATAACCCTATTAAAAGAACGGGCAGCTTTAACCAGATTTTCATGATAAGAAATGCCTAAAATCTTATAAGCTGTTGCGATAAGGTTAAAAAGATCACTCCAATAATAAACCTCCTCATCATTATCAACAAGCTTTTTCCCTATGAATAAATAATATTTATTAACACGTTTAAAACATTTCAATCCGAAATTAATTACTCTTGTTTCTTTCATCATTTCAAATTCAAGATTATTTTCGTCACAATATTGAATAAGAGGTTTAACAACGCAGTGATCTTGATATTTATTTCTAAGATTTTCTGCTAGTTCCATATAAGCCCCCTGAAAATCATCATTAAATATCCATGATAAATAATTTTCATAGTTATTTACATCCTACTACGGGGGTAAAATGCAACTAACTCAATTCACTAATTAACTCGAGTTGCTAATTTAGATCATCAAAAACCCGCCTACAGCCACCCATCAGTAGCAAAGAGGCTATGCATCTTTTGCATTTATATATATTTTTGATAATTTAAAACTTAATAATAATACGACTTTTGATTATTTGGCGACTAAAATTAACTAATAAACTTTTAGATTAATTTAAAGATTTAAGTTGATCAATTGCTTCAACGTAATTAACTTTTAACATTGAGGCCTGCTCAAAATTCGATCTTGCTGAATTAAAATCTTCATTAGCTTTATCAATTAATCCCATATAAAAATAATATTCGGCATTTTTAGCATCTAAAGCTTTTACATTTATTAAATAACTTCTGGCAATAAAGTAATTTTTCTTTTTTAGTTCAATCTTAGCTAACTCTAACCAGCAAGAAGTAGAGTATGGATTTGTCGATAATGCTTTTCTAAAATACGGAGATGCTAATTCACTTTGATTTGCAGAAACTTTTGCAACAGCAATGTAGTAATTAGCATTAAAATTAAGCGGGTAATATTTTAATATTTCCTCATTATACTTGTATGCTAATTCTATATTTTGATTTTTAACAGCAATATCAGCTAATTTTTGAAGCACTTCAATATTCTTAGGATTAATTTTTAATGCATTAAGATACATTTTCTCAGCGATCTGAGTTTTTTTATTCAATAATTCAATATTACCTACGCCAATATAAGCCTTTTCATTTTTAGCATCATATTTTATTGCTTTATTATAAGAAATAAGAGCATTATCGAAATCATTCAATTTATAGCTTATATCTCCCGATAAAGAATAGGCTTTAGAGTTTTTTGGAAATTTTTGTAATAATGACTTTAATTCATTTGAAGCTTTTGTATAATCACCATTTAAAGCATCATATTTGGCTAAATAATATAATTTATCAGACATAGTTTCTTTTGCCAACTTACTTTTAACAAGAAACAATTCAGAAATAATAATATTATTAAGCAATTCATCACTAACGCTGTTAGCTAAATACGACAACTCATTTTTAGCCTCAACATATAATTCAAGTTGATTTAAACATCTTGCATGATCCAGTCTATATCTTTGATTTAAAGGATTAAGCTTAACTGCTTGATCAAAATAGATTTTTGCATTTTTATAATCTTTATTAATAAAATAGGCTTTTCCCATTAAATATGACAAATAATCATCTTCTGTAATATTTGTCTGCTGATTCAAATAATTCATCAAACTTTCTGAAGAATCTACAGACATATTTAATTTTGAAGTAGCTATTGCATAGATTTTTTCTTTTTCATTGTTAACAGACATAGGGAAATTTGCTGCTTTTATATTTGAAATCTGATTTTTCCAAATTTCACTTTCATTTATATTTTTAAATTGTTTTTCTGCTAGCTTGAAAAATCCTGCATTTGCCATCTTTTGAGCCAGCTGCACATTTGAAAAATCATCATTAAAATCTATAGCCCTTGATGCATCTTCAAAGTGATCTAAAGCGTTTTGCATCTCACCTTTAGCTATAGCAAGATAAGCCATAGCCACAGATTCATTAACATCATCAGAAGATAAATTTATATCTGATACATTTGATGAATTTTCAGACTTCAAATTAACCTTTACTATTGCTGATGAATGTGGCTTAGAATCAACCAAATCAATTGTTTTTATAACAGTAGGCTGTTCTCCTTCAGATAAATCAACATTTTCAGGATTTGATTTTATATAGAAGTTTAAAACAGTCACTTTTAGCTTTGAAAGATTTGATATTAAAGGGAGAACCAAGTCAGACTTCGCCTCTAGTGAATTAAGAGCGCTTTCTGCTAACTCAATATGCAACGGGCTAAAGGTACTATCAATAAAACTGGCATCAAGATTAACCCATTTATTGGCAATATATGCCTTTGTCCACATATGATAAGCAAAAGAACTTTCAGGGGTATTTGTATAAAAAAGGCCAACGGCAACTTTTGAAGGAATACCTACCGCTCTTAGCATAGAAGCCAATAAAACTGAATGTTCGGTGCAATCGCCCTGTTTACTCTTAAATACTTCCGAAGAGCCTGAAAATGCAGTTGAATAATCTTTATTTGTAATATAAGCATTCACCCATTTTTCAAGTTTTTTAGCCGAAACATACGGATTTGTTTCACCTGCTATTACTTGAGCTGCTGTTTTCTTCATTGTTTCATCAAAAGATATCACATCTCCTGATTTTAAAAATTCGCTAATTTCTTCTTTATTTATAGGAGGAAGTGTACTATTATCAACAGCTTCATCTTTTATCTTCACAAATAAAGTATTATCAATATTTTCAATAATTGACTGCCTGTCATCTTCAGGAAATTTTGATTTAAGTGAATCATCAGCAAAATCAATTTTATAATTCACTTGCTGAAGATTATTAGTTTGTTCAAATTTTTCATTTGATGAAATCAAAGTAGCCTTTATAATATCAAGATTATTATTTTGCACTGGCTCAGAACTATTTTCAGCAACTAACTCCATGTCAAGAGCTGATGTTGTTGATTTAACAAGCTTTCCAATATTATCATGCGATTCATAAGAAACAATATCGGGCATTAAATCGTTGGTTACTTCATACTTATTATCTTCTTGCTTAACAGAATTTATTTCAATAACTCTAAAACCTGTAGAAGTATCAATGGTATTATAAGTAAATTTATTTGTTTTTCCGATAAATAAATCATTCACCGCTTTAGGAAAAAGTAACTTTTTATTGGGAGTTATTACCTCTTCAGTTTTATTGCCGTTAATATCTTTTAAAAGTTTAATATCGCAGTTTGGCTGAAAAGTGCCTTCTAATTTAACATTTTCACCTGTAGTATTATTTCTAGCGGTAAAATTCAGAGGATTACCCTTGTCATCTTCGATAAAAACGGTTTCCTGCTTAGCAAATACAGAATTACCAAGCCTGCTGATACTAATATCGTAGTTTCTTTTTGTTGTGTATGTTTTTGCAAGAGTATCAAAAGTTTGAACTTCACACATTTTACCAATGTTTGCCCCTAAAACTTTAGAGTTGTAACACTGGTTGTAAATATTAATATTTTCAGCCTTAGCGCTGCCATCACAGCTAATCATTACTGCCAACGCCAATACACCTATAAACTTTTTATTTATTAATTTCATACAATCATCGCTAATATTTTTTATTGCTTATTAAAAAATTTTAAATAATGTTTGAATCTTTTACAAGATAATATTTTTCAAAAAGCAAAATTACATTATTATTTTTGGCACTTCTTTCTTCTACAGGCAGATTATAGGCAATGTAAAGATCGTTTACAAGTGCTTGAGTTAATAAACTCATATCTTGATTTTCAACTTCTGTATCAGTTTCAGTAAGCATAATATTTATAATATCAAAAAGAGTTAAAGCAAAGAAGCTCTCAACTATATTAACATCAAAATGAGTGCCGGCATCACCTTTAATAATATTTAAAACTTTATTAAACGGCATTCTATCCCTGTAATGTCTTTTTGACGTAATAGCATCAAAAACATCAGACACAGCAAGTATTCTTCCGCCTAAAGGAATATTTTCGCCTTCCAGACCTCTATGATAGCCTTTGCCATCCCATCTTTCATGGTGAGAGCAAGCAATTTCAGGAACTTCCTTAAATTTTTCATCAAAATACATTTTGCTTAAAAGTTCACCAGTAAGAGAAACGTGTTCCTGAATATGTTTGTATTCTTCAGGAGTCAGTTTTCCTTCTTTCATTAGAACACTGTCACGAATACCGATTTTTCCAAAATCATGGAGAAGCGAAGCATGTTCTAAAATATCAATCTGAGCTTTAGAAAGATTTAATTGTCTTGCAATAGCAAGAGTATAAAGAGTTACACGCTTAGAATGACCTGCTGTAATTTTATCTCGGGCATCAATTGAAGCGGCAAGAGTATTAATAAAACTGGTAAAGGAACATTTTAACTCTTCGTTCATTAATTGCTGTTTTTGGAACAATCTCGCATTTTCAAGCGCAATACCTGCACTTGAACCGATTGCGATAATTAAATCTTCATCATCATCGCTAAAAGTTTGATTATTAAGTTTATTCAAAACTTGAAACACTCCAATAATCTCGTGATTCAGATTTCTCATAGGCATACAAAGAATAGTTTTAGTCTTATAACCTGTTTTCTTGTCTATCTCTTTGTTAAATCTAGGATCATCATAAGAATCAGTAATATTTATTGTTTCGCCTGTTGCGGCAACATGTCCTGCAAGTCCAATATTTGCTGGGAATCTGATTTCCTGACTACCCATTCCGAGGGCAACTTTAGACCATAACTCATTAGTTTCTTTATCAAGAAGAAAAACAGTGCATCTATCAGCATTTAATGCTTTTTTAGTTTCTAATGCGATAATTTCAAGTAATTTATTAACATCTGTTTCAGCAGCAATTGATCTGCCTATTTTCAATAAAGATAAAAGCGGATCTCTTGTCGGACTTTCACCCTTTGTCAGATCACCAAGAAGTGAAATAGAATCTAATAATATTGTATTATCTGAAAAAATAGGCTCTTTTTTCGCAGCTTTATTTATTACACTTGCCCATTCATCTTCATCAATTTCAAAAAGCTTATCTTCAACTTTATTAATTATAATATTAAGATCATTTTCTCTGGCAATTCTTAATGCTTCTAACAAACTTGATACAGCCATTTGAGGGTCTTGACTGTCTTCATAGGTTAAGGCAAGCTCTAAATAAGTTCTAGCAATTTCATTTCTCATCGAACAATCAGCAAACAACTCAATTGCCTCATGAAAAAGTTCAATAGCTTCTCTGAATTTTTTCTGATGTCTGAGAATCATAGCTCTTATCTTTTTAATAAAAGCCAAACCTCTTGGAAGTGCATTTTTCTCAAATACAGGCTCAACTTCATTTTCTATGATCTGTAATGCCGATTGAGAATCGCCTTTTAAAAGAGATACATGAGCAAATGTACTTTTTGCAAAGGCAATAAGATAATCAGAATTAACTTCCACTGCAAAATCAATAGATTTTCTGCAATAATATTCAGCTTCGTCTATATTATTCAACTGTAAAAATATTTTTGCTAATTCTTCATAAACTCTTGAAGAAGTAGAATAATCACCAATATTTTCTGTAATAACTAAAGCATTTTTAAGATGTTCAACCGCATCTTCATAATTTTCAATACTTGAAAGATACCTACCGAATAACAATTCTGTAATAGATAATTCTAAACTATTTCCAACAAGTCGTTTTATTTTTAATGATTTTTCAAGATATTTTGTAGCTATCTGATAATTATTAATTCTGAGATAAAATACTGCAAAACTATCTAACACTTTTGCATACTCAAGAGAATCAGGCTTTAAATAATATAAAGCAGCTTTAAAATACTTTAACGCTTCACTATAATGGATTTCATGATAATTTATAATGCCATAATAATGCAAAATTTTTGCTTCAGTTTCTACCTTATCCTGCTGACTTTCTAATATTGCCTTAGCATCATTTAATAAGGTAAGAGAACGTATTAATCTTTCATTGCAATTTTTATAATGTATTAAAGCAAGCTCGGCAAGACACACAGCAATTTGGCTATAGTCTTTTTCTTCGAGGTAAAACTTTTGAGCTTCCTCAATAAACTTTATAGCTTTGTCATAATTTTTCCTAAACGACTCTACCAAACCAACTTCGAGCAAGGAACGAGCTTTTATAGCTTTGTCTTTCATAAAAGCAATTTCTTTTTCTAGTTTAATGGATTGGTCTATTGTCGTGATCGGCAAATAATCATCTAAAAATTTTTCAATCGAATCAGCCATAGTGGAATAATTATACATTATTTTTCAAAGAAACAAAATGATTTTATCAATCTTTTATGATAAAACTAAACTAAAGTATAAGGTTTTAAAATAATCAGGAGGATTTATGTCCCATATTCACTTACCGGATGGAGTTTTACCTTTTTGGTTATGCCTTATCGGATATTTAATCCTTTTAATCTATTTAATCTTTTATTTTAATTACATAAAAAAAAGAGATTGCGGTAAAAAAATAGTCCTAGCTTCAATAATGTCGGCATTCATGCTAATAACTATGAGTATAGAGCTTTTTACTTACCATTTTAATTTATCTGCTCTTTCAGGCATTTTACTCGGGCCTGTATTTGCACCAATAGCAATATTAGCGGTCAATATAATACTTGCAGTCTTTAAGCATGGCGGTATCAGTACAATCGGACTAAATACCGTTGTCGTATCAACCGAAGCAATAGGTGCTTACTATATTTATCAGCTATTAAGTCGTTTTGTTAAAGTTAAATTTTCGCGAGCAATAATCTCAACATTTTTGGCTCTGATCTTATCAAGTTTTATTTCTATCCTTGTCATTTATACAGGAACTCATAATGTAACAGCCTTTATTGACCATGACCATCATGAAGAATCAGTCACAAAAAATCATACCGATTCAGACAAACATAATGAACAAGACCACAACTTCAACATTAAAAAGTTTTTATTATTAATATTAGTTACAGGCGGAATAGGCTGGACACTTGAAAGCATTTTCACCGCTTTTATATTTGATTATATTAATAAAGTGAAACCGGAAGTTATAGCGTTATCAGAGGCTGAATTAAATGAAAATTGCTGATATTGACTACTATTCAATCTATGGAAATACTCTCCTTCATAGAGCTAGTGCTTCATTGAAAGCACTAGGGGTAATAACAATTATAGCGTTTTCCCTTATATCAAATAATTTAATAGCATTATCAGCTTTATTAATTTTACTTTACTGCTTTTTATTTTCAATGAAGTTTGCAAAAATAAAATTACTATTAATTACGCTATATCCCTTAATGTTCTTAACTTTTTACTTTTTATCATTTGATAAAGTTTCAATTTTTTATATAGCTAAAATAATAATAAGATCATTAAATTGCTCAACAGTTTGTATTTTATTAGCCCTAACTACTCCTTACATAGAACTAATGAAAGCCGGAGATAAAATAATCCCTTCTTTCCTTTTAAATTTTATGTTTCTTACATATAGAAGCTTTTTTATACTCTGGGGCTTGCTGGAACAATTAAAAACCGCTATTCATATCAGGGGACAACTAAGCATTAAAAGACCTTTATATTCACTAAAAACAATTGCTCGCCTTGTTGGTTTTATAATAATTAAAGCAATAGAAAAAAGCGAAATAATGTATGACTGCATGAAAGTCAGAGGATACAGCGACAAGTTAAAATATTTACAGGATTAAAAAATGGAAAAGATAATAGAAATTAGTTGTTTAGAGCATATTTACCCTGACAAAACAGTAATAGAATTATGTGGACTGGAATTCACCGTTGAAAAAGGTGAAAAAGTTGCACTTTTAGGACCTAACGGTGGTGGGAAAACGACCTTAATAAAGCACATAACAGGGTTATTATCTTCAAAAACAGGAAATATTAAAGTATTTGGTGTTGATCCTTCAAAAGATTTCGGAAAAATAAGACATAAAATAGGTGTAGTCTTTCAAAATGCGGAAGAACAGCTTCTTGGCCCTACTGTTATTGATGACGTAATGTTTTCACCGCTTAATTATGGATATAATAAGCAAATAGCTAAAGATATGGCCGAAGCAATCCTTGACAGGCTAAATATATTTCACTTAAAAGACAAAGTAATTCATTATTTATCAGGCGGAGAAAAAAGAAAAGTTGCTTTAGCAGGAGCGTTAATAATGAATCCTGAACTGCTTATTTTAGATGAACCCTTTGCAGCTCTTGATTTAAAAGCTCAAAGAGAATTAATAAAGTTAATAAATTCTATTTCTGCAGAAAAAGGTCTAAGCGTTGTTGTATCAACACATGATGTTGAATTAGTATGCGAGTTTGCAGACACAATGTATTTAATCTCTTCAAAAAACAAAATATCAAAAAAAGGCAAACCTACAGAAATATTTGCGTTAGACGATGAATTAAACCATTATAATCTTGAAAAACCGCCAATACTAAAACTATTCAGTGCATTAAAAAGTCAGGGTATTGATATTGGTACACCTTTAACCATTGAAGATGCAGCAGCAGTAATAGCTGATGTAATAAATTCAAAAAAACATTAACAACTAAAGCCATATTTCTGAAAATCAGAAAATACATAATTAATATCAAAAAACGAATGAAATTGATTATAAAACATAAGAAAACAATAAAAAATAGATTAAAATATTAAAAATTCATCTATTTTTTTAATATTTGAGTAATATTATCCTCAAGAGCAATTCAAAAGACTATCTCAATGATCTATACTGACAAGGTAGCCACATGTAGTAGTTAGTAGATAAGGGGATTAGTTAATGGAAGTATTAGAATTACTTTTTATCATTGCATTAGCATCGGTTCTTTTCATAATCGCTCCTTCATTTATGGAAAAACACCCTGAACTAATGAAAAAACATACATAAAGTCTTAATTTTAGTATTAATAAATTTAAAGAGCATCTGAAATACACCCAGATGCTCTTTTTTGCAATAAAAACATTGATATCGATAATCGACTATACCAATCCAACATAATTTTTTATAATTAAATTTTAAAAGTGCGCTACCCGCGCAGTTTGCTTCTTTTCTCAAAAATCATTTTGTGTAAAGTAACTCAAAAAGTAAGAAAAGAAGCCAGTAACGGTTAGAACTGCATTGTTTTGTGTCCTTTTTTATTCTTCAAAAAATAAAAAGGACATCGATGGATTCAAAATATGGAAATTTTCTTGTGGCGAAAGAATTTAGTCAGCATTGAATCAAATTTCACATGATGTTTTATCAATTATTTTATTGGATTGGTATAAATTAATTTATTGGTTACTTATTATTTCTAATAATTTTAAATTATAAAATTAGAGTTTCGACTGTTTAAAAAAAATGAGCAAGAGTTATTATTATACTAAGAATAAAGGTTATTTAATTCTTGAAATATGGAGGTTTAAAATGAGATACCTACAAGCTATTAGTTATGCTCTAATTATAATCGGAGCATTAAATTGGGGGCTTATCGGATTATTTAACTATGATCTTGTTGCATCTTTATTTGGTAACATGGGCTTGGTCTCAAGAACAATTTATACATTAGTGGGATTATCAGCTATTATAAATGTAGTTCTTGAATTTACAGTTTGTAGAAACTATACACGTTGTTATGCTCATCCATCTGCATAGCTAAGTGCAATTGAATAACAGAACAGAAAAGAGACTCCTTAAAGTCTCTTTTCTGTTCTGTTAAAATCATCTTCAAGTCTTACTATGTCATCTTCACCGAGGTATGAACCTATTTGAACTTCAATAATTGAAGCATTAACGCTACTCTTGTTTTCTATGCGGTGAATAGCTTCTGATGGAATAAATAAATTTTCACCAACATTAAATTCTCTGGAAATTTCGTTACAAACTAAATATGGACTTCCTTCAACAACTACCCAATGTTCTGCTCTATGGCGGTGAAGTTGTAAACTTAAACGTTTTTGAGGATATATTACTAATTTTTTAACTTTATATCCTAATCCTGTCTCAATAACGCTAAAAGTTCCCCAGGGTCTTTCTTCAGTAATTATTTCCGTAGTTATATGTGTAATCTTAGGTTCTGCATGAAACATTATTTATCTTTCTCTCTATTTTTTTTAATATCTTCCATACTTATTATATTTGATGTGTTTTCTTCTTGCTTATTTGAAAATTCATAAAAATCTGAAATTAAGCCTTTATGCTCAATAAAGGCTAATGCATTTGCAAGAAAACTTACATGAACTACTTGTTTTTTAAGTAAAAACTCTGTAATTTCTGTAATTTTAAAATATTCACTAATAGCATTATTACTTAAATCAAGCATCATTGAGATTTGCTCGTCATTGGTTTCTGATATTTGCTCAATTAGTTCTTTCTCTTTTTTCAAGATTTTTTTAATCTTAGCTTTGCTTTTTTTAAGTTCTTTTTCAATTTTTTGTAAACTTATACTACCTCCCCTATTTTCTTCTATGTTATTTCCAGGCAAGTAATTATCCCTAATATATTGCTGACCTTTTTCAAAATATTTAAAAATTAATTCTTGTTGTCTATTTTTAGTAAATCTTGAATTAACTTTTGTTAAATATTTCTGATACTCAAAATTAAGTTTATCAAACAATATTAATTCATCTTTTATTAAAGATGTTAACTTTTTATAAAAACTTTTAGATAAAGCTAAAGAATTAATTATCTCTTCATCACTAGCATTCATAGCAGATTTTATAAAACATAATGTATATAAAATTGAAGTTAATCCTGCATCTTGCATTAATAATTCTTCATTTTTTGACAGTTTAAAGGTTAACTTTATTTTGGAAAGATTATCGATGAATTCTTTTAATGCTTTATCGTAATTAGTCGTATCAATCATTTTTATATTATCCATTTTACTCTTTATTCCCACAGTAAATATATTAATAATTCTATAATAGATGAAATTTTTGAGCTAATCAAATACATTAGCTTGAATAATTAATCAATTATCGAAATTATAGGAGCTTAATTATGACTGCACATGAATTTACAAAAAGAGTTATGGAACTTGCTGACATTCAGGAAAAAGAAGTTGCAGAAAAAGCAATTCAAATAGTTTTCAGCATTTTAAGACACCGCCTTACAGAAGAAGAAGCCTCTGATGTAAAATCACAACTTCCTCACGAATTAAAAAGAGTTTGGGACAACCATGTTTGGATAACAAACTTCTTTAAATTATCCGGTAGAAAGTTAAAATATCACCATGTAAACGAGCTTTTAACTTTGGTAGAAAATGAAATATTAAGAGAAAACTTGCCATTGTCTGCCGATAATATTACAAAAGCGGTAATTCACACCTTAAAAGAACAAATCTCCTTTGGAGAAACAAAAGATGTTATCGCAATTTTGCCGGATGAGCTAAAAGATTATTATAGAGCTGCTTAATAAATACCGCTAAAAAAATAACCTCTGTTTTTTCAAACAGAGGTTATTAAATTTAATCGTTTAAAGAATTATATGTTTAATTCTTCGATTGTTTGAGCTTTTTTTCCACCGTTAAATGCTCTGATTCCAGGGTATTTAGCAGCTGAACCAAGTTCTTGTTCAATTCTGATTAACTGGTTGTATTTAGCAATACGGTCTGTTCTGCTAGCTGAACCGGTTTTAATTAAACCTGAGTTTGTAGCAACAGCTAAATCAGCGATTGTTGTATCTTCAGTTTCACCAGATCTATGGCTTATGATTGAAGTATAACCAGCTTTATGAGCAAGGTTAATTGAAGCTAAAGTTTCTGATAAAGTACCGATTTGGTTAACTTTAACAAGAATGCTGTTAGCTGTTTCGGTAATAATACCTTGAGCAAGCTTTTTGGTGTTAGTTACGAATAAATCATCACCAACTAATTGGCACTTGTCACCGATTTTTTCGGTAAGCATTTTCCAGCCGTCCCAGTCATTTTCATCCATACCATCTTCTATTGAGATAATAGGGAATCTTTCTTGAAGATCAGCTAAGAAATCAACCATTTCAGCACTTGTGAAAGTTTTGCCTTCACCAGCAAGAACGTATTTTCCGTCTTTATAGAACTCAGAACTTGCAACGTCAAGAGCAAGTTTAATTTGATCTGTTGTATAGCCAGCTTTTTCGATAGCAGTAATGATAACTTCAAGAGCTTCAGCGTTTGAACCTAAGTTAGGAGCAAAACCACCTTCATCACCAACTGAAGTAGCAAGACCTTTTGAATTCAATACAGATTTAAGAGCGTGGAATACTTCAGCACCCCATCTGATAGCTTCCTGGAAGTTACAAGCTCCAACAGGACAGATCATGAATTCTTGAATATCAACGTTATTATCAGCATGTGATCCACCGTTAATGATGTTCATTAACGGGACAGGAAGAGTTACAGCGTTGATACCGCCAATATATCTATATAAAGGCATATCGAATTCAATAGCAGAAGCTTTAGCACAAGCTAAACTTACACCAAGAATAGCGTTAGCACCTAATTTGCTTTTATTTTCAGTTCCGTCTAATTCAAGAAGGATTCTATCAATTTCAGCTTGGTTGCTAGCATCATGGTCAATAAGTTCTTTAGCGATGATTTCATTTACGTTTTCAACAGCTTGAAGAACGCTTTTTCCGCAATAGAATGATTTGTCGCCATCTCTTAATTCAACAGCTTCATGTTCACCGGTACTTGCACCTGATGGAACAGCTGCTCTACCAATAGCTCCGCCTGAAAGCATAACATCAACTTCAACAGTTGGGTTGCCTCTGGAGTCAAGAATTTGTCTAGCTATAATGTTTTCAATATAAGTAGCCATTTTAAAACCTCTCTTTAATCAATAGTATTATCTATTTCTTCAACTACAACGTATAAATCTTTTGATTCCTGTATTGAAACGTTCCCTGTCGGGACTTTCAATACTTTGACTTTAAGCGTCTTACGGAAGTATTCTATTGCAATCTCATCACCTTCTTTTACTTGTGCTGAAGGCTTTGCCTGTTTGCTGTTTAGAAGAACCCGTCCTTGATCAGAAACTTCATTTGCGACTGTTCTTCTTTTTATCAATCTTGAGACTTTTAAAAATTTATCTAGACGCATTTGTTCATTTCCATAAAGTGTACCAGACTATCTCTTAGTTTGCCTTACTATACAATAAACATATTTTATTTAAAAGCTATTAGTTTCGTTGAATATTGGTTAATTTTTGTTAACTATTTCGGATGGTTCTTTTAACAAATTCACCTGCTTCATTACATCCATAAGTTTATATCTTGCAAATTCATCTTTTTCATTCGGATAGATTTGACTTTCCTCGGGTGTGAATTCATTCCATTTTGTATGCGGGTATGATTGCCCCCATTCATTTTCATCTCTAAGATATTCTAAAGTTCTTTTATCGATTGTTAAAACTATAGCTTTAAAGCTCGTATCATTAATCGTCACGTCAGCTTCTTCAGGATAACGTTGCCCGACATCCGGTAATTTCATTACTCCGATTTCGATAGAATTATTTAACTCATCAAGTACGTTATCTTCTTTCGCCCAATCCTGTAATACTGATATAAAAGAAGAAATACCGTTTCCGCTTTCTATATAGTCAACTAACATTGTATTTTTGCCATTTTTAGAATCTTTTATAATTTCTTTCGGTGTCATATTTACTGTTTTCAAATAATTTCTATAGTTTTTAACTTCTTCCTCTGTCGGCATTGATCCATAATGTTTACCATCCTCGCATTTCCAGCCCTTAGAAAAAGCAACATAAGTATAATCATCGATACCGTTTTTCATTAATTTAGCAGCTTCCGTAAAAAATACAGGACTTCGACCCAAAGCGATTATTCGCTTATTCTGCAAATGAGGTAAAGCATTTTTTACATTATTAATAAACATTAGTGAGCAAGCAATATTTTTAAAGGGATGATCATACAATATCTCTCCCGAAACAGCCTGCAGTCTTTGGTCATACTCGAGAGTCATTTGATAATACATATCAAGACTAAGTTTACTCGGCAGACCTGTAAAAGCTATATTACTTTTAAAAACATCGCTTTGGGGCTGACTATGGTTTTGAATTGCTTGTTTCTGCTGATTATTTTCTTTATTTATTATTATTGTCTGATTAAAAGCAGTTTTTAAGCGGTTGATTAACATTTGAAATTACTCCGATATTTATTTTGCTTTATCAAAAATTAGTATAAATTTATAAGTATCATCAATATTAAAAATTGCCTTTCAAATATTGCTATAAAGCTAAATTTACGTTTATTATTATAAAAAAAGAGAGTGACTAGAAAATTATAGTCACTCTCTTTCAATTATTATTTTTTTTCTTCTTTTTCTATAGGAAAGGTATGGTTTATCCATTTATTTAAGGTATTATTCAGTAAACCAGGAAAAATCAATAAACCACAGGCTAAAGCAACAATAAATCCTCCATTTTTTTTATTTAAAAATGAGTTATTTTTAGAAACTTTTTCTGAAGTCTCTTTGATTAATTCCTGCGTTGGAGTTTTCAATTCCATTATTTTATTATTTATCTCTTTTTGCTTAGAATATAAAAACAATAAAGTTGTAGCTATACCAGACATAAAAAGATTATCTACCATAGATTCTCTTTTTATTCTTGAAATAGTTGTGTTTTTTTCTGTTTCTATAACAGTTTTAGGTTTATTATCGGATATATTATTTTGCTTAAAGGTTAAAGTGCAATTTTTAAAATTGTTAATTTTCATTATTCATTTATCCTTATTATATACCTAATTACTTGAGTTATATTTTACATTCCATCTCTTAATTACATTCATATAATGTTTTTTATCTTCTTCTGGAAGATTTACAGTTGCTAACTTATCAAGTGCTTTTTTAAGATTTTTAGCATCTTCTGATTCTTCGCTTGAAGCTTTTCTGTTAGAGCCGTTCTTTGTTGCATTAATCTTGTCTAAAAGGGTTGAAGATATATTAGTCATTGCTCTAGCAATTTGTTCTTTATCACATTCAGGTAATATATTATATCTTAAAATATCACCTGCTGTAGCTATACTTGTATATAGCTCTCTTGGACAAGCACAGAAAAAAGCTTTAACTTGTTCATCACTTAATGCATTAATTATATTACTAAATTTATCAAAATTACTTATTGCCGCTGAAAAACCTAATGACATAAGTTCAGTTCCAATTACATTCATAAGTGTTACTTCACCTTTTTCTAGTTTGCCTTTCATTGTATTGCCACACCCCTTAGTTACATTAAAAGCGATTGTAGAATTGATTGCGGCTGCTGCTCCATTGCCTAGTCCCATCCCGCCAACTGAATCTGCAGCCCATCCTAAAGCACTATTAGCTGTTTTAAATGCAACATATCCAGTTGCTTGAGATTGTGCAATTGCCTGTGATGCATATAAAGCGGCTGCTGTAGGTTCAGCCTCATATAGCTGGGCTAACCTTAAACACATTATAAAAGTGTTGGCAGCAAGTGGACCTAAATCAGAAAAAGGCACAGGTGAGCAAGCTGCTGCTACCCCTGATGCTAAAGCAGAATGACCATTTATTAAAAAATCTGCCTTGTCGTCCCTCGTTTTTGTACCTAAATCCCAGCTAGGAGTGTACATTAGCATAGCCATTTTTAACCCATGACCTAAATTTGTAAAAGAAACAGCTTTTTCATTTCTAGTCTTTGTTCCTTTAAAGTTAATTGAAGAGCATTCATTTTTATCATTTATTGTTGCATTAAAAAGTTTTTTAGTTTCTTGTATGTTTTTTATTTCATCATTATATGATTCAGGCTCAGGCTCGTTTAATATAAACTCTAACCTTTTAGAGATCAAAGTGTTTAAATCTCTAGTATTTTGTATAATTAATTGTTTATCAGCTTCATTATTTTTTACTTTGTTTGAGCTTAATCGTTGAAGAATGTTTTCATTATCAGCTTCATTGTGGTTTTCTGATAATGATTCATCATTTATTGACTTAAATCCAACACGACCAGAAAAGTGCATTGCATTAGCTTTTATAGGTTCAGATACAAATTGTTGTCTCTGATTATTTTGAGCTAAAACGCTGTTTGTTTGTTTGTTTGTTTGTTTGTGATTAAATTTGTCGTCAACAAATTATTAAAAGCTGTTTTCATATTTTCCTCATAGTGCATATCTATTCGCCTTGAACTTTATATCTCAAGATAAATAACAAGTCAATTTACATGCAGAATAAAAATAAGAAATGTAAAAAACAGCTTGTCACATAACAAGCTGTTTTTTATAGTGATATTAATTTAAACTCTCTCTTCTTAATGTTATCTTGATTGATTCCAGAAAGCGTCTCTGATTACTCTTGCGTGTTCTGTTTCAGCAGAAATAGCTACATTGCTAGGTGTAAAAATGAAAACACCTTCGCCAACTCTTTGTTGATGTCCGTCAATAGCGTGTGTAGCTCCTGAAAGGAAGTCAACAATTCTTTGTGATTGTTCAGCATCAAGTAAATGAAGGTTAAGAATTACTGTTTTCTTATCTCTTAAGCTGTTCACTATTTCTAATGACTCTTCATAAGAGCGTGGCTCAATAACTTTAACTTCATAAGCTCCAACTGAATTTGGATGAGCAACTACTTTAAGATTGCTTTTTCTTGAAGTTTCATAGCTTGTTGATTTAGCTTCTTCGTATTCGTCTTCAGCACCGTAAAGCTCATCATAAACATCTTCTTCATCGTATTCGCCATGTTGATTTAAACCGCAAAAGTCTTTAAGTTTGTGAACAAGTCCTGACAAGGTGATTCCTCCCTTTTATTATCGTAATACCGTATTAATTAATTTACTTAAATAGTATGCTGCCTAGCCTTAACATCGTTGCGCCTTCTTCATAGGCTATTTGATAATCATTGCTCATTCCCATTGACAGTTCAGGCAATTTTACTGTGTATTCGCTTTCCAGTTGATCTCTCAACAGTCTAAGCTGTTTGAATACGTTTCTTATTATTGACCTGTCTTCCGTGAATGGAGCCATTGTCATCAAACCAACAATGTTGAGGTTTTCGAGGTTAATAAATTCTTGAAAACCTTGAACAAACTGTTCTTGGTTAAATCCAAATTTACTTTCCTCTTCAGAGACATTGACCTGTAACAGAATTTTCTGTGCAAGGTTTCTCTTCTTGGCTTCATCTGATACTGCCACAGCTAATTTCAAGGAATCTACCGAGTGAATAATTTCATAGTTGCCTACAATTTTTTTCACCTTGTTTGTTTGTAAATGTCCTATAAAGTGCCATGTTATACCCGACTCGACCTCTTTAGGAAGAAGTTCTCTCTTTTGCTCGGCATCTTGAGCTTTATTTTCACCAAAATCTTCAATACCGGCATTATATGCTTCTATTATTTCATTTGGCCCAACATACTTAGAAACAGCAATTATCTTACATTTTTCTAAATTAATGTCAGTTTTAATTTTTTCGAGATTTTCTATTCTTCTACCCATCATTTTTTCTTCACTTTCGCAGAAATTCAAGCAAAAGCTTAAGTTCGATTGTATAACAAATATTTGTATAGTACAAACATCTGTTTAGTAACCTTTTCGTTGATTATATATCTAATTATATTCATTTTTTAAATTTCAAAATCCCTTTAATATACGAGTTTTTGTAAGAATTAATATTTGTTTTTAAACATTAATATCATGTTTTTAAAAAAACACATGAAGTTTTGTTAAAAATAAGGTTTTTCTGTATTTCCATGCATGGCTTATCTTTCAGGAATTTACAATACTTAACCTTTTATTTCTTGAATGTTAAGTATTTATTACTTTCATGAGTGTTATTAATTAATAATGATTACAAACAAATGGCTCTTATCACTTATGCAGATTAAATATAAGAAAATTCTATAAATTAAAATTGGCTTATGATATATTACTTTTATAATGTTAATATTTTATTTGAATGAAATAAGAAAATATCAATGGAGGAAAAATGCTACTCAAGGATAAATTAATAGCTATTGGACACACCTTTTTCAGATATAGAACCTATCAGTTTCTTATCTATGTTGCTGTAATTCTTTTAGGATGGAGACATTTTTATCATCTTAAAGGTCATCTTGGTTATGAATTATTCTGCTATTGTGTGGCTTTTTCAGGTATTATAGTTAGATCTTTAACCTGTGGTTTCGTATCTATCGGCACATCGGGAAGAAATACCAGACAACAGGAAGCTGTAGAACTTAATACAACAGGAATGTATTCAATTTGCAGAAATCCTTTATATATCGGTAATTTCTTAGTCTTCTTGGGAATAGTTTTACTTACCGAGAATTGGTTAGGAGTGATTATCGCCAGTGCTTTATTCTGGATATTCTACACACCGATTATTTTAACTGAAGAAGATTTCTTAGTTGGCAAGTTTAAAGAAGAATATCTAAAATTTGCCAGTGAAACTAATTGCATTATTCCTTCTTTCAAAAACTTTAAAAAACCTGCAAAAGAATTTTCTTTATGGATGGTTTTAATGAGAGAACACGATACTCTATTATCAACAACTTTATCTTTCCTCGGTGTTGAGATACTTAGAGAATATGCTACTCGTGGTCATTTATATCTCTCTAAATTCTGGATTGGCACTTTAATAGTAGTTTTTGTTATTTTCTTTATTCTTAAATATTTCAAAAAATACAGATATATGATTGCTAATTTTTTAAACAAATCAAAAAAAGCGTAAATAAATTAATAAATTTAAAAATCAGGATTAATTAAAATCCTGATTTTTTTTGGATTCTAATATTATGCCAATCAGCAAAATGTAACAATTTCTTAAATTAACAATATATCTATAAGTTCAATAGCATGAATCAAATCCATATTGTTTTTATATACATAAGGGGATTTGAGGATAATATTATGAATGGAATAGGCTCAAACTACAATCTTTATAACAACAGAATAGGGTTTGGAACTTCGACTCCATTAAGTAAACCTGCTGAAGAAGCTCAGCTTTTGCCGAATTTAAACAATATTGGCGTTGAAGTACCTGTAAATCCACAAGTTTTAGGTAAAGTTCCTAACTTTGGAATTACGTTGAAAAGACAAAATGTAGAAGTCAAAGAAGATAAAAGTAAAAATGGCAAACTTGACTGGAGTGAAGTAGGTAAAAACTTCATCAAAGGCATCGGTGGTTTTGCAATTGAAGCAATTAAACATCCTATCAGATCTATTGCTATTGCGGCTGGAGTAGGAGTGTTAACAACATTATGTCCGCCTCTTGCAGGGATCATGATTGGTGGAGCTGCTATGGGTGGGGTATTTTCACTCGGTGGCGGAATTATAAAGGCAGGATATAGTCTGGCAAGAAAAGATTGGGATGGATTTGAAAAATCTTTTGAAGATACTGGTTCGGGTTTATCTACTATTTTAATGTCAGCCTTTATGGCACGTGGCTTTAATGGATTAAAACTAAAGGCAAATGCAAATGGTACTGCTGTTTCAAAGTTTGAATTCAGTAAAAGTGGTGTTATCAACTGGGTAAAAGAATCTTTTAATCTTGTACAAAAGGAAGGAACTGAAAGCTATAGAAGCGCCCTTAATATAGCTCAAGCAAATTTAAGAGGTCTTGTAAGAACAATTAAAGAGCCAAAAGCTGAAGGCTTTAAATTCTTTGACTTCTTCAAACAATCAAGAAGTGATGCATTAAACAACATGCATACTGCAAAGCCTAAAATTGATATTCAAAATGGAGTTGACACACCAACAGGCTTTTTAGATAAAATCAGATTTAATATTGCAAAAGATAAAGGTAAATTCATTCAAGAAATAAATGCAAGGCAGGGTATTGATACAAAAAATCTTGAATTATCCGATAACATAATTAATACAGCAGGAAGTGCATTAAGAAGCTCCTGGGCATACTTGCCTGATACAGACAGGTCAGCTTCTGTAACTCCACAAGGTTTAGACATGGACATGTAAAAATAAATCCGTAGTTAAATTAATAACTACGGATTTCAATTGATTATTTATCGTTTAACAATTACTCAATGATTGTTGTATTTGTTAAATCAACTTTTACAGGTTTACTAAGTTCAATATACATTATTTTATCAGCAGGAATTTTAATCTTCTTACCTTTAATAATAAATCTTACAGCTCTAACAAACCAGTTACCTTTTTTGTCTTTTGAAACTACAATGCCTGGGAATGCAGCTTTTTGACCTGAAGGTGTATTAATATTTTTAGAATCTAAACCAAGTTTAGCATTTCTTAAGATATATCTTGCAGGCTTAACCATAGCAACATCACCTGTTACTGTACTTCCTTGTTTAATAAGTAAGTAGCTGTCTTTTGAAACGATATTGTCATAGATTGAGGAAAGGAATACAGTTCCTACTTCAACGTTTTGACTGTTTATAGGAGTAGTAAATTTAACAGGAATAACTGATCCCGCAGGAATTGTAGCAATTGTACCGTCGATAGCTACGTTTTCTAATAAAATACCTCTAGCAATTTTAGGCTTCATTGCTTCAGCTAATTTTGCATTTGGATTAATTAAAGCTTGTTTCTTCATGTTATAAAGACTTACAGCGATTTCAGCTCTTGTGATTTTGCTGTCAGGATTAAAATTCTTTTTAGCTTGTGGAGGATTAGCAGAAACTTTATATTTTTCTGCCTTACCAGCTGGAACTAAAGCCCAAGCAGGGATTTGCTTTAAATCAACATATTTTTTAAGATATTGTTTTGCTTCCGCTTCTGTCATATCACCTGTATTAACAGCTGATATAAGAATAGCTATTGCTTCAGCTTTTGAAACATTATCTTCAGGTCTGAAAGTACCGTCTGGGAATCCTTTTATAAGGTCAAAAGCTTGAGCTCTTTGAATTGTGTTATATGCCCAGTATGAATAGTTGACATCTTTGTAATCAACTGCTTCTGCAAGTGGCGAATTTTCTTGTTTTAAGGCTTTAATCACCATTGTTGCAAATTCAGCTCTTGTAGCTGCATTATCAGGATGGAAAGAGCCATCAGGATAACCAACAACAATATTTTCTTTAGCTAGTGATTGAATTTGCTTGTAAGCCCAGTGCTTAGATGTTAAATCGGTAAAATCTTTAGCTTGAGCAACGCTCATAACACTATTACATAACAATAATGCCAGTAAAAACTTACTAATGCTCTTTTTCATTAAGTTTCTCCTCTATTACTATAATTCCAGACGGATAATTAATATCTTAAATAGTTTATCAAAAAATAAATAAATTCTCATTTAATTTTTATTAACATAATAATTAAGATTAATCTAAATCACACTTCATTATTAATTTTTTATACTTTTGATTTATGTTAAGCAAGAGTAGATTTTAAATAAAGTAAAGCTTTATCTAAATTAGTTGGATCTTTAGCGCCTGCTTGAGCAAAATTAGGACGACCACCGCCTTTTCCTCCACAGTCAGAAGCAACTTCATTTACAATTTTTCCTGCATTTATACCTTTAGTCATAAAATCATTTGAAACTTTTGCAATTATAGAAATTTTATCTTCATTAACGGATGCAAAGACCACAATGCTTTCACCCAATTTATCAGCAATTTGTTCTACGGTTTGTTTTAATAAATCTGCATTTAAACCATCAATTCTCTCTACTAATAACTTTCCACCATCAATATCAATAGCGTTTTTAGCCACATCAGACACTTTTCCAGCCGCTAATTCAGCTTCAAGGTCCTTTAATTTCTTTTGCATTTGTCTGATGTCATCAGTCATTTTTTGAATTCTGGCAAAAACTTCAGTAGTTGGAGCTTTCATAGATTTAGCAATTTTTTCAAGCTCTTCAGAGTGAGAGTTTAAATATTTAACTGCTTCATTTCCGCAAACTGCTTCAATTCTTCTTGTTCCTGCTGCAATAGCACTTTCAGAAGTTATTTTACAAACTCTTATATCTCCTGTTGAACAAGCATGAGTTCCCCCGCAAAGTTCTTTGCTCACTTCTCCTAATGAAACAACCCTTACTTTATCACCATATTTCTCATCGAATAAAGCAATTGCACCTGCTTGTTTTGCTTCATCAATAGACATTTCAGCTGTTTCTCGTTGAATATTATCGCAAATCCAGCCGTTTATAAGTTGTTCCACCTGTTTTATTTCATCAGGCGTCATTCCTCTATCAAAGCTAAAGTCAAATCTTGTTCTGTCAGGTTCTACCATTGATCCTGCCTGAGCAACACCATCTCCAAGAACTTTTCTTAACGCAGATTGCATAAGGTGAGCGGTTGTATGATGAATAGTTATTTCTTTTCTTCTAGCTTCATCAACTTCTGCATTTATAACTTCACCGACAGAAATTTTACCTGCTAATACTTGAGCTTTATGAATAAATAAACCTTCTACTTTTACTGTGTTTATAACTTTTGCTTCAAAGTTATCAGATTTAATTATACCCGTATCTCCGACCTGTCCGCCTGATTCAGCGTAAAAAGGAGTTTTGTCGAGGATAATATCAATATATTCTTCTTCAAATACTTCGATTTGTTTTCCATTTTCGACAAGAGCAATAACTTTGTTATTGTCTGATTTCAACTGATTATATCCAATGAAGTCTGTTTGACCTAATTTATTCATTATTTCGACATAAAGTAGTTTATCGGTTAGGCTTACAGCTTGATGAGCACTTTTAGCTCTTTCTTTTTGTTCTGCCATAGCCTTTGTATAGCCTTGAACATCAACAGCAACGCCTTGTTCATCAGCAATTTCTACAGTTAATTCAAGAGGGAATCCAAAAGTATCATATAATTTAAATGCATCCTCACCTGAAATAACTTTGCTTTCTTGCTTTTGAGCTGTTGCAATTATTTCATTAAGAAGCCCTTCGCCTCTTTCAATTGTTTGTCTGAATCTTTCTTCTTCTTTTTTAACAATGTCTTTGATTTTATCTTTATTTTCAACTAATTCAGGATACGCTTCACCGTAATTTTCCACGATAACATCAACAAGGTTATGCAAGAAAGGTAATTCTATTCCTAAAAGTTTCCCATGTCTTAATGCACGTCTTAGTATCATTCTAAGAACATAATTTCTTCCTTCATTTCCAGGTTTTAATCCGTCTGCAATTAAGAAAGTTACGCATCTTGCATGGTCTGTTATTATTCTTAAACTTATATCAGTTTTAGGATTTTCTTTATATGTTTTACCTGACATCTGTGCAACTTGTTGAAGTATAGGCAATAATAAATCAGTTTCAAAGGTTGAGGCTACACCGTTCATAACCATAGTTATACGTTCAAGTCCCATGCCTGTATCAACGTTTTTCTTTTCAAGAGGAGTTATTTTACCTTCTTCGTCTTGATTTAATTCCATAAATACAAGATTCCAAATTTCAACAAATCTGTCACACTCACAATTAGAAATATGACAATCAGGACCACAGCTGTATTGTTCGCCAAAATCAAAATGAATCTCTGAACAAGGCCCACAAGGTCCACTTGGTCCCGGAGGTCCCCAGAAATTGTCCTTTTTCCCTTTTCTTATAATTCTATCTTCAGATACACCTACTTTATCTCTCCAAATAGCAAACGCTTCATCGTCTGTTTCATAGACTGTAATCCATAAACTGGATTTATCGAGTTTTAAATCTTCAGTAATAAATTCCCATGCCCATGGAATAATTTCACTTTTAAAATAATCACCAAAGCTAAAGTTTCCGAGCATTTCAAAAAAGGTATGGTGTCTTGGTGTTCTTCCTACATTTTCTATATCAGAATCTTTTCCGCCTGCTCTCGCACATTTTTGAACCGATACTGCTCTTGGTGGATCGGTAGGTTTTTCATAACCTAAAAATATAGGAACAAACTGCAACATTCCCGCTGTTGTCAAAAGAACAGTAGGATTATCAGGTATAAGACTAGAGCTTTTAACGACTCTATGACCGTGTTTTTCCGAAAAGAATTCAATAAACTTTTTTCTTATTTCTTTTCCACTTATTACAACTTTGTTACTATTCATAAAATTATTCCTCATTCATAACAATTTTCAATGTTTATTGTTTTTATTTAATTGCTTAGAATTAGCGTATTTTAAACACAAAGGCAATGACAAAATATTGTTTTTATACTAACTTATTCCTAAGTAAGCAACATTTTACATAAAACAAATCCCATTATAAACAACAGGTTTTTATTATAGTTCTCTTTGAGAGGTTAAAAGAAATTATGAGTTCAGCAACAGCAACAAAAATCACCGAAAATAGTATTGAAAGCGAAATTCAAAAACCCTATCTGGCAGTTAAAAGAATAGCAGATATTATTTTTTCAACGGTAATTCTGTCACTTACAGCTCCAGTAATGGCATTACTCGTTGTTTTAATCAAAATGGAATCAAAAGGACCTGCTTTTTATATTCAAAAAAGAGTAGGGAAAAGCGGAAAAGTTTTTAATGTCTATAAACTTAGAACAATGTACACTGACATAAAAGAAGAAGGCGGAGGCTGCACAACAGAAACTAACGATCCAAGAATTACAAAAGTTGGAAAATTAATAAGAGGATGTTCTCTTGATGAATTCCCTCAATTTATTAATATTTTAAAAGGCGAAATGAGTTACATCGGTCCAAGACCAATTTCTGTCGAAGAGCATGAATTTGTATTAAGTTATCTTAAAAAAGAAAATAAATCTTGGCCACAAGGACTTTTTCATAGAGTAACCCCAGGCTTAACAGGTTGGGCACTTCTTCATGGAAGAGAAAAAATTTCTTATGAAGATAGATTCAAACTGAATGCTGAATATGAAAATAATATTTCAGCAATGTTTGACGCAAAAATATTTTATATGACTTTCAAAAAATATTTTTTCACTAATTTTTCAGTGTTCATCTTATTCTTAGCCACAGTAGCAGCTGCGTATTTCATTTTATTTTAAAAAAATATCAAATAATCTATTGACAGAAAAATTTGAGCGTTATATATTAATAGTATCGGAAGAGGCAAGGGCGTTTAGCTCAGTTGGTAGAGCGTCTCGTTTACACCGAGAGGGTCGGGAGTTCGAGTCTCTCAACGCCCACCATAAAAGAGATCATCGTAAGATGGTCTCTTTTATTTTTTATGTCGAAATTGTAGCGTATCTTGATAGAATTAATCTGACAGCTCTAGTCTTATTTTAGCAACGTGTTATATTTTATTTCAGAACGAACGTACTGCTTAAAGCCTACAAACTGTTTATACTGATAAATTTAAAACATATGATGGATTAGTATTCAATGGCGACGAACACCACCGTATCAACCATTCTAAGGAGTTTGCCCGAGGTAGAAATCATATTAATGTAATTGAAAGTTTTTGGAGCTATTGTAAAATGAGATTATCTATGTTTCATGGACTAAAATCAGAGGATTTTTACTTGCACTTAAAAGAGTCAGAATTTAGATTTAACAATAGAAACGAGGATTTGTATAAAATACTCATCCTCGTCGTTAAAGAGTTTTAGCGTTTTCTTATCTAGCCCCTAATTTAAATACTTGTTCTTTAATTAATAAGTTTAATTTTTTAATATTTCTAAGTGGCACCGTACGCATGGTGCCATTGGTAGGTTCTTTAGTGTGAATAATTAATGATCCATAATCGAGCATACTGCCTAATAAGCCTTGATTTAAAAAGAAATCTGCTTTTATGTTATTTAAAAATATTCCTCGATTTTTCTTTCTATTTTTATTGTTAATGAAAAATAGACTAATAAGATAATACATTGCGCCAATTGGATATAATCGATAATTTGTAAGTATTAACTTATAAGAATAGTAATTAATTAAGACGAATAATGACAATATCAACATAAATATAAAAAATGGTTGACAAAGCAAATCTCTAGTATCATGAGTTATAAAAGAAAGGACTAAAAAAGTTAACAGCATTAGTAAAAGCATATAAATATAAATTAATATAATCCAATGCAATTTTGCTATATAAACAATTTTTTCATCAGAAAGAATCTGGTCACCTAATAATTTATTTAGATCAATAGTTTTAAAAGACTCATCTGAACTTAATTTATTCATTTTCATTTATTTACTGTCATTCTAGTTTAATCTTTATAATTTTATTTATAATTTTCCACCTCTTTAATTAAAACATCACCATAATAATATTTACTTAACTGTAACTAATATTTACAAAATAATTATTTAACTACAATTTTAATAATAGCCTAGTCATAACAATAAAAATTCAATTTCTTGTATTAATTTCAATAAATACTTAAATCTTTATTAATTAGCGACAATGGAGTAATAACATCACTTTAATGGAATCTATTAATAGTTTTAAATTAATTTCAATTAGCGATTTTATTCCATAATTTCTCTACCCTTTAAAATTAGCTTTATGTCGTATATTATAAATTTTATTTATTTTAAGATATACTTGTTGTGTATGCTAAAAACAAAGGAACTCGTATGCATTTTTTTGAAAAAGTAAAGCCTTATGAATTGCCAAATGATGTAGGCAGATTTGATATTTTTGGGGGCAAATATGTTCCTGAAACACTAATGAAGGCATTAACCGAGTTAGAAAAAGCATTTTATGAAGCATGGAATGACGAAAAGTTTCTTGAAGACCTTTATAGTCTTATGCAATCATATTCGGGCAGACCTACTCCTTTGTATCTGGCGACAAGATTAACCGAACATTACGGAAAAGCTAAAATATATTTAAAAAGAGAAGATTTAAACCATACAGGCGCACATAAAATAAATAATGCTCTAGGACAGGTTTTACTTGCCAAAAGAATGGGCAAAAAACGTATAATTGCTGAAACAGGCGCAGGACAGCATGGAGTGGCATGTGCTACTGTTTGCGCCCTTTTTGACCTTGAATGTGAAGTCTACATGGGCGAAGAAGATATAAAACGTCAAGCTGTAAACGTTGAAAGAATGAGATTACTCGGAGCTAAAGTAGTTTCTGTAACAAGCGGAAGCAAAACTCTAAAAGATGCTACAAGCGAAGCTATTAGAGATTGGGTTACTAATGTTGAAGATACTCATTATATTATCGGATCAACAGTAGGCCCTCATCCTTATCCTGAAATGGTAAGATCCTTTCAGTCAGTTATTGGAAAAGAAGCAAGACAACAGATTTTAGAAATAGAAAATACACTTCCCGATTATGTAATCGCTTGCGTTGGCGGTGGCAGTAATGCAATGGGAATGTTTTACAGTTTTATAGCGGATAAAGAAGTTAAAATAATAGGAATTGAAGCGGCAGGCTGTGGAATAGACACAGATAAACACGCTGCAAGTATGACAAAAGGCTTTGTCGGCGTATTACATGGTTCTATGGGTTATGTTTTACAAGATGAACATGGGCAAATTCAAGAAGCACACAGTATTTCAGCAGGACTGGACTACCCTGGAGTAGGCCCTGAACATTGCTACCTAAAAGATAGCGGTAGAGTTCAATACTTGCCTATTACTGATGAACAGGCTTATGATGCTTTTAAAAGACTTTCAAGATTAGAGGGAATAATCCCTGCACTTGAATCCTCACACGCAATCGCATACCTTGAAGAACTCATGCCTCAAACTAAGAAAGATGAAATCGTTATTTTATGTCTTTCCGGTAGGGGTGATAAAGATATGCACACAATTTTAAATTACAAAGATAATTAGTAAGTATAGGCTTGAGAATAAATGGAAATACAGGAAAAATTTGTAAAAGACGCTGAATTTTTAGCGAGAGGAACTGAAGTTTTACCGGGCGGAGTTACCGAGCTTGCAAAAAAACTTCAAAAAGCGTCAGAATCAGGGAAACCGTTAAGAATTAAACTGGGTCTTGACCCGACAAAGCCTGATCTTCACCTTGGTCATTCGGTTGTAATGAGAAAACTCAAGCAGTTTCAACAATTAGGACACAAAGTTGTTCTTCTTGTGGGTGGAGCTACCGCTATGATTGGTGATCCGTCGGGAAAATCCGATACTCGCCCAAGCCTTACTAAAGAAGAAGTAGATTACAACGCAAAAACTTATTTTGACCAGATGAGCAAAGTTGTTGACATAGAAAGAGCCGAAGTTGTAAATAATGCTGATTGGCTCCATCCTATGACCTTGACAGATCTTTTAAAGCTGTCATCTCAAGTAACAGTTGCACAAATGATGGTTAGGGACGATTTTTCAAAAAGATACAGCGAAGGAAAGCCTATTTCCCTTCATGAATTTTTCTATCCTCTAATGCAGGCTTATGATTCAGTTGTTATTGATGCTGATATCGAGCTTGGTGGTTCAGATCAAAGATTTAACGTACTGTTAGGTAGAGATATTCAGCTTGCTTACGGTAAAAAATATCCTCAAATGGTAATTTTATTACCTCTTTTAGAAGGTACTGACGGCGTTATTAAAATGTCAAAAAGTTATCCTGAAAACTGTATAAGCATTAATGAAGAGCCTAAAAATATGTATGGAAAACTTATGTCAATTCCAGATAATTTAATCGGCAGATATTTTGAACTTTTAACCGATGTTCCGACTGAAACAATTGAAACCTATAAAATGGAAATAGAAGAAGCAATGGTTAATCCGAGAGATTATAAAATGCTGTTAGCTCGCACAATCGTTACTGAATACCACTCAGAAGAAGATGCAAAAAGAGCCGAAGAAGAATTTATAACCATTTTCCAAAGAAAAGGCTTACCTGAAGAAATTGAAGAAGTAAAAGTAGAAGAAAATGCTCCATTATTAGACTTATTGGTTGACTTAAACTTTGTAGCAAGCAAAGGAGAAGCTAAAAGACTTATTCAAGGTGGTGGAGTTAAATTTGACGGTGAAAAAATCACAGATTTAGCTCAAAAAGTTACTTTTGACGGAGATGAAGGCATAATTCTTCAAGCAGGTAAAAGAAAATTCGCTAAACTGGTTAAATAATCAATGAAAAATCTTTTAATTGTCTTTTTAATAGCACTTTTATTTCCAATGAAAGTAATGGCTGAAAGTGCAGAAATTCATGATTTTGAACCTCTTCACAGGGAAATTTACACTGAATATGCGAAAGCAGCGATTAAAGAATTTTACATGCAAAAATGTCCAGATCCTAAATCACAACTGGAAAACATCAACTTCAATAAACCTATTATAGTTACTGCCGATGCGAAAGACGAGTTTGACATAAATATAAAAGTAGTAGGGGTTGCTTTTCCCGATGTATCAATAAAAGAATACTGGGATTTTGCATTACTTCAGATTGAAGACGGTTTAGTTACATCGATTCCATATAGAGCCTCAGCTGTTAGCGAAGATATGACAAGAGAATTATATCAGCAAGCTAAAAAGTATTTTATTATCACTCATTAATTTCTTAACAAAATAAAACTCTGTATAAACAGAGTTTTATTTTTAGAATTACTAGGAAATTAAACGCTTGCAGCCCAAGCAAATTCTTCATTTATTTTTTGAGTGAAGTTTTTTGTATTATCATCAGATGGAAATAAATTATCGTAATGAGAATCAGAAGTTTTTCCATCTGAACATTGAACGTTATGTTGCATTAAATCATGAACACTTATATTCATCGGGAATAAATCAGCCATTGTTTCTAACGAAGGTAACCTTTTTTCACCATTATTCTCTAATAGAACGTCATGAACCTTATGTATTCTTGTTTCATTAGGTAAATAGTCTGTATTATCATCTGATGCAGCAGGACCAGTTGCAAATCTATCGGAATGTTTTTGTTTGTCAGCAGCTTCTTTAATACATTTTGCTTCAGCAGGTATTTGACCAAGACCGGCATTAAGTCCCATATTACCATATCTGTTTTCATTTTCTTCGCATCTTTCACCGATGAAAGCTACGTCACCTTTACCTGTACGTTGTCTAATTTCATTTGTAATTTCCTGCATTTCATTATATGTCGGTAAAACACCAACACCTGCATAATTACCTTTATCCCAGAATTCATAATAATTCCAATGATCTTCAGGCATTTTACCTTCAGGGAATTTATTTTTGTTATATCCACCTATGTGCTTTGCACTATCAAAGTATATAGCATCATAACCATCTTCAACGGCCTGACAACAAGCTTTTATGAACATTTCTTTACCTGTTGTTTTAATTTTTCCACCTTTTCCGTCATCAACTTCAATTGCACCCCAACGGAAGTTTTGTCCGTTTATTTTCATCTGATCTTCGCTTATTACCATAAAGACACCTGTTTTTAGGCCTTTTACATGAGCAAGATCATTACTGGCTTTAATTAAATCTCTTTTAGACATTTTTACGCCATTATTTTCAAGTTTTTCAGGGAAAAGATCAGCACTATAATCAAAAGTCTGAGTTTTTGCATTAAATTTAAAATCATGAGTATATAATGAACTGGATTCATTGAATCCGTTAGCATAACCATCACCATAAGATACAGGGAAGATACCAGGCATTAAGATACAATTTGCAACACCTGAAGGATTGGCAGGAATTGCAGGGATCATTTTAACAAGTCCCATTATTCCATCTCTCATCAAGAAATTTGTATTACAGTTAGGATCTTTTACAGGTTTACCTAATGCTCTTGGAATAATTTCTATATAGTTAGCAAAACGTCCCCATTTATCACCATAATCAGGAGTTTTAATTTTATCGACATTTGCAGCTTTAAAATCAGCAATATTAAAAATATCACCTACTGCATCAGCTGTCTTTCTTTTAAGTAATTCGGGAGCAGAAGCATGAATCCATTTTTTCCAATCATTACCACCTACGGCATGAAATTCATGATTTTTAAGGAAGTCAGAACTGTATTTATAATCACTTCCTGGCTTAATAAAAGCAAGAAACTTTTTTAAACTGGGTTCATTATCGGATTTATGAATATTTGCTCCAAAATGAATAGCAGACAAATTCATTTTATTGTTATATAAACTTTTAAAATTTTCTTGAACAATAGGATTAGAAGCTGTTTTTTGCTTAGATTGTTCTTTTGCTTTAAATGAAGACTTAGTTGCATCTAAATTTGACTGATAATTAAAACTTAAGCTTTTAACCATTTATATTTTCTCCAACCCACCAAACATTCCTACCTGTTTTTATAAAGTAAGTAAATATGAAAAAATGCTATTTCTATCGCCAAATATTAATTAAAATTTACAATAAAACTTGATTGATTAAAAAAACAATTTAATCTAGAGTTTTAAAAAATAAAACTAAAAAATGAGGTCATAGCTGTTAGCAATGACCTCATTTTTTTATCAAAGATTAATTTATTTTAATGAAGATTTCACCCAATCCTCAATTAATTTTTTAGAAGAGGGCTGAAATTTTATTAAATTTGTACCTTGACCACCATCAGGATATTGTTGAACTTTTTTTGTACCTAATGAACATTTTTTTAGCTCTTCAATAGCTTTTAGTGTATCGAGGTCTTTTTTACTTGTTATATATAATACAGGTCTTACCCCATAATTAATTAGAGGTAGCCTTATATCAATACCTTTTGAAAAATTTGAAGGTGAAATTAATACGAGTGTCTTAATTTTAGAATCTTTTGAAGCTGAAATGACTGCAACTGACGAACCGAAACCTGCGCTGACTATTGCTGTTTTATTAATATTAACTTCAGGATATTCAGTTTTTAAAAAGTCTAACAAATATGACACATCAGAAGTCATATCATTATAATCTTTGTCTTTAAAATACGTCCAATATTTACTTTTATTTTTTTTATCTTTAATACTTTTGCCATGTCCTCTTAAATCCATTGAAACAACGGAAACATTCAATGCCTTTGACATTTCTTCAGGTAAATCCATCCATGCATCAGAACTTTCACCTAATGAATGAATAAAAACCACTAATGGTGTTTTGTTTTTAACAGAGGCTGTTGTAGGCATTAATAATTCGCCACTTAAATGAAAACCGTCTTTAGCATTAAATTGAATTGTTTGAGCCCCTTTATTCTTTTTTTTAACAGCGGAATAAGCATGTTGAATACCGATAGTATTGATTAATAACGTAATACTAAGTAATGCGACTCCAAATATATTCGATTTAGTTCTAATCACCGTAATTTCCTCTAAAATGATATTATTTCTTATCCTATCAAAGTTAAATATATTTAAACTGATTTATTTATACGAAAATAAATTATTGTTTATTCTTCAACTTTATTAATTTTCTTTAGATAAAGCTCCTGAATCAATACATAGACCACAGCCGCAATTGCAGGAGATAATATTGCACCAACAACTCCAAGTGTTGTTGCAGAAAAAAGAAGAGCAATAATTATTAAAATAGGACTAAGATCTAACATTTTCCCGAAGATCAATGGAGTTAAAAAACTGTTTTGTATTCTCTGTACAACAACAAACAATATTACAACCCATAACGCCAATATAGGGCTTTGAACCAATGCGACCAATGCAGCCAGTAAAGTAGCCAAAATTGGTCCAACAATTGGAATAAGCTCCAATAATCCTGCAATTAAGCCCAACAATAAAGAGAATTTAACATTTAGTATTAACAGACCTAATGCAATGACTATTGCGATTGTCGCCATTATAAACAGTTCACCTCTAACATAGCCGCCAACTCTATGAGCAATTGTAATACCTATTGATTCAGCTTTACTTCTTGCTTCTTGAGGGAAAAAACTTAAGAATAAGTCTTTTAATTCTTTTTTATCAAGAAGAATAAATAATACGATAGTAGCTAATGTAAAAGAAGTTATTAACCAGGTAAAAGCATTTATTGTAAAACTAATTGACTGATTAACAATTTCTCGGCTCAAACCTGCTGTTTGATTTATTATATCGGCATTATTCGGCATTAAGGACTTATAATTAGAAATTAATTTAAACTTTACAAATTCAGTCTCAATAAATTTAGTATAAGCAGGTAATTGTTTAACAAATTCTACTGTCTGCTCTGAAAGTACAATTACGCAAGGAATAAGGATTGTTAAAATAGCAATTAAACCAACTAAAAATACTATAGAAACAGCCAAACCTCTTCTCATTCTAAGGCTTAGCCAGTCTACAGCAGGCAATAATGCACTTGCTAAAATAAAAGAAGCAAATAATATGAGTATAACTTCTTTAGACACATATAAAACCCAAAGCAAAGCTATAAGTGATATAGCTAAAATAATGCTTTTACCTGAAATGTGAATATTTACTGATTTCATTAATTATTCCTTAAACACTAGCCTATAAGTTTTCTTATTGCATCAAGAAGATCATCTTGATCAAAACTACCTTTAGTTATATATGCGTTTGCACCAAGTGCAAGACCTTTCCTTTTATCAACTTCAGAAGCAAGAGAAGTTACAAGAATAATCGGTAATTCTCTATTTTTATCATCTCTTCTTATTCTTTCAGTTAACTCAAAACCATTAATTTCAGGCATTTCTACGTCAGTTACAACCAAATCAAATCGCTCCGAAGAAAGTTTAGTAAGAGCATCAAGTCCGTTTACCGCAACTGTTACATTATAACCTGCCGCCCTTAAAATATTTCTTTCTAAAATTCTTGTTGTAACAGAGTCATCTACAACTAAAATACTTTTTCTTATAAGAGAAGTATTATCTCTACTCATAACCAGTTGTTTCTGGCTCATTCCGAAATAAGAATATGCTGATTTAACTAAATCGCTAACATTCAAAATAAGACAAAGTTCACCTGAACCAAGAGTTGTAACTCCTGCAACATTTCTTACACGAATAAGTGGAGGAGTTAAATTTTTATGAAGAATTTCCTGATCTCCGACAAGTTTGTCAATAATAAAGCCAACTTGAACATCTTCCGCCTGAATAATAATAACAACAACCTTATCAGAGTATGAGGCTTCGGGCATTTCTAATATTCTTGAAAGTCTGCAAATTGGTACTGTCTTATTATCAACGATAATTGTTTCTCTGCCTTCCTTATAAAAAATATGTTTTGGATTAATAAGCAAAGCAGTTTTAATTGCACTTGTAGGAATCGCAAAAGTCTGACTATTTACCTTGACAAGGAAAGACTTAATTGTTGCCATCGTTACAGGAAGCTGGATAGAGACCTTACAGCCTTCTCCCAGCGTTGACATGATTGAGACTTTACCGTTTATCTGAGTAATTTTGGTATAAACAATATCAAGCCCGACACCTCTGCCTGAAATATCCGTAACAATTTCCCCCGTAGAAAAACCGGGCCAGAATATTATATTCATAATCTGATCGTCATTCATTGCTTGCAGTTCTGCTGCATTTAAAAGACCTTTTTGAAGAACTTTTCTTCTTATAGCTTCAAGGTCAATTCCACGACCATCATCAATAATATCAATCTGAACACTGTTTTCCAGAGGATAAGCATTTAAAAATATTTTACCGACGGGAGATTTACCTTTTTTAATACGATCAGCAGGTTTTTCTATTCCATGATCAATAGCATTTCTTATTATATGAATTAACGGATCTTTTATTTCTTCAATAATTTTTTTATCAACGCTGGTTTCACTACCGCTAATTATAAATTCTATTTCTTTTTCAACATCTCTTGAAATATCTCTGACCATTCTCGGCAACATATGAAAAACCGTAGCAAGAGGTAATACTCTTACACTTTTTATTTTTTCTTCTATTTCGTTGACAATAAGATTAAGTCTGGCATCATCTTCATGAATAACTTTATATAGGGAATTAATTTTAGTTAAAAAATCATTAATTTTAGAAGAAGTTTCTTCAAAGGAGCTAGCAACACTTTTATTTTGCAAATAAATAGAAGTTCCTGAAGGAATATCACTTGGTTTAAAAGACTTTCTTTCAAGGTTTTTAAACTGTTGTTTTGATTTATTCCACTCTCTTTGCCATTCTTCAACGGAACGAATTATTTTTTCAATTTCAACAAGATGATCTTTAGCCTTAATATTAGCAATAATAAGCTCGCCTGCCTGACTGACCAGTTGATCCAGTTTTTTAGCATCAACACGTAAAGTTTTAATAGTGGCATTGTCATTTGTCTTAAAAGTATCAGAAATTTTTTGTCCCTGTTTTTCTTGTCCACCAGCAAAAATATCAATACTTGGTAAAACAGGAGCATAATCAGATCTGTATTGTAATTCGGTATTGTCTTTATTTTCTTGTTGTTCTTCTGTTATCTGAAGATTGCCACTTTCATTTTCTGACATTTTAAGCATCTGTTGAAGAATAGAAAGTCGTTGAAAAACGAGAAAAGGATCTTCGTCATTTTCTCCTTCAATGACAAAAGAAATAGCTGAATCAAAACTTTGCTTAATGACATCAACTACCTCAACAGACGGTTTAGTTGATGGCATTTTTGCCAATTCAGCAAGTTCTATGATTTTCTCAAATATTTTTTTTATATCTTCATTAGAAATTTTATTAATAATAATCAATAATTTTTCTATTATTAATTCAATATTTTTTAAAGCCTCAGAAGAAGTATCAGCAAAACATATTAAGTTATAGGAAATAAATTCAATATCATCTTTAAAAGTAAACTGATTTGCTTTAGAAATAATTTTTGCAGATTTGGCGGTTAAATCCTCTTCATCTTTTACTACGCTTATATCATCACGATCTAAAACTTGAATATTTTCAGCCGCATCAGATAAAATATCAACTTGAAAAGCTACTTCCGGAGCTACTTTTTTCAGGAAAGAATTAAAATTTTCTTCAACTTCAATTACTTCTGAATCAATTAATAACCCACTTCCTCTAATTACACCATCAAGTTTGGTTTTTATATCAAAAAGAATTTCTGTTATTTCAAATTCGTCAATATATTTGCCTAACTCATCTAAATGATTAATATTATTATGCAAAGCATTTAAAACAATAAAATTACTACTGTCGTACTTTAATCCATTTATTAATTTTTTTATTGAGTCAGAAAGACTAAGAACTTCTTCTTTAAAAATTGCAAAAGAAGCATCTTTATTTAATTGAGTTTGAGCTTCAATATCATCCGAAGCAACATCATTAATTATTTCAGGTTCTTCAACTTTTTTCTCTGTTGAGATTTGAGCAGGTTTAATAAAATCTTCTTCAACAGTTCCATTTTGAACAGAGTTGATAAGGCCTTCAATTCTGCTTAAAACAGAATCTACTCGTTCAGAGTGGTATTTACCTTTTGTTTTAATAGACTCTTCAATTATTGAACCTATACAATCTGCGGCTTCGCATAACAAATCAATAATTGAAGAATTCAATTTCAATTTCTTATCTTTTGCAAAACCAAATATATCCTCTAGCTTATGAGCAACGGCTTGAATATCAAGAAACCCTATCATTCTCGCAGCGCCTTTTATACTGTGAGCTTCTCGAAAAAGCTCTTGTATGGCGACAGGGTCATTAGGATTATTTTCAAGCACTAAGAGATTGCAATGTATTTTTTGAATTTGCTCTTCACTCTCATCTCTAAATATATTTAATATTTCTTCGAACTCTTCTTCGAGAAATTCCATTAATTATTCCTTATAACTCTTATATCTTCCTGTTTCCAGAAATTCTTCTCTTCCCATAACGGTTTTCTTCAAGGATTTTGAAACTTCAATAAGTGTAGAGAGAGTTTTCATATTAAGTTTTATACTTACTGCAGATTCGGTAAGACCTTGATCTAAAGCACTTATTACATCAGAAACTTCATTCGTACAAATAGACTGGTTACTTGCCGCAGTTACAATCCCTTCGACACTCTGTACTGTTTCATTAATAGTATATCTAAGAACATCAATACTTTGAGCAATTTGATGAGCCAAATCAACACCTGATTCAATCTCTTTAGTTCCTTCTTCAGTTGCCATAACTGTAGAATTAGTAGCTTGTTGAATATCATGAATAAGAGAAGTTATTTTTGTGGTTGCCTGTTTACTTTCATCAGCCAGTTTTCTGATTTCACTAGCTACAACAGCAAAACCTTTACCGTGTTCGCCTGCTCTTGCCGCTTCAACAGCTGCATTCAACGCAAGCATATTTGTTTGCTCGGTAATATCTTCAACAACTCCGATAATACTTCCGATTTGCTGTGTGTGTTCACTTAACTCAAGGATAAGCTCAGCAATTATTTCAATTTTTTGTTTAAGAGTTCTCATTTTTTCAATATTTGCTTTAACAGATTCCTGTTCTTTACTGGAAAGGATTAAAGCTTCTTGGGACTTTTCGGCTACTCTTTGAGCACTCATTTTAGTTTTATATGATGATGAACTAAGTTTATCAATACCAATTGCAGCATTTTTCAATAATTCTATATGTTTGGTTATAAAATTTTCTTGTTTTGAAGTAAGATCAATTGCCTCGTTTGATGCGTCATTTGTATGCATAACAGCATCAAAAATAGGATTTGCAATAGTTAAACTCACCCATTTTTTCAAAAGCTCTCCAACAATTGCACCTGCAATAAAAAGAATAAAAACCGCAATTCCCCAGCTAAGCATATCTGAACTTTTAGAGTTTAGTATATATGCTATGGACATTACTGAAATAACAAGAAGAAAAACCTGATAAATTCTGGTTGTAATTCTGATCTTTTCTTCAAGATTCATTCTTTTAAACATTTTTTGCTTTATCCTTACTCTTTTTTATCTACCAAACAAGGCTCCACTAAAAAATTATAATTTATTTATCTTTAAATTAAAAGCAATAAAAGAAGGAGCAACATTTTATAAGTTTAAATTTCCATTTAAGCAAATTTAGTGTATTATAATTAAATCATCTTTTTACTAGTTGATTAATAATAAAATTAAGTTTATTTTATTATTATTATATTTTATTATAATTTGTTTTTACTTAACAGCAAAAAGTAAGTATGAAAAAGAAAATCCTATTAATAGACGACAGCGCAACTCAATTAATGAGTTTAAAAATCACTCTGGTTAAAGCAGGCTATGAAGTAGTAACTGCAATTAACGGAGTGGAAGGCATTTCAGCTGTCTATAAACACAGGCCTGACCTTATTGTTTCAGACATTATAATGCCTGAAATAAATGGTTATCAGTTATGCCGTTTATTAAAAAATGAACCTGCGACAAAAAGCATACCGATAATATTATTAACCAGCTTAAATGAAAAACTTGATAAATTCTGGGGATTAAGAGCAGGAGCTAATGCTTTTGTAATTAAAGATCAAGACTTTGCAAAACTTATTGCCAAAATTCAGTATTTCATTGAAAAAAATGATAAAGAACATCAGGGGCAAAGTAATTCTATTGAAGAAGATGTTCAATACGCTTCCTTGCAATCAAGAATTAATCAGATTTTAGACGAATCATTAATTGAAACTACAATAATAAATGAATTCAGAAATTTGACAGAGTATGCACTTGATACAGCTGTATTATGTAAACATATCCTTGGGTTACTCGGATCAATACTTGATTACGATATTGCAGGAATATTTTTCAATGATAGAGATGAAAAAAAGATCAAAAAGGTTTACTTTTCAACAAATACATTAAATTCAAGCGAAGAAACACTGTCTGAAATAAAACATGACTTCTTCTATTCAGTTCTTGGTGAAGAATATGCAAGCAACAGAGATTTTATTAGTTTTGAAATAGCTGAATTAAGCGACGAATCTCAATTCAAAATAGAAAATACAGATCAATTAAAATCAAAAGTATGTATTCCGATTATTTATTCCAATAAAATTATTGGAGGTATTTGTTTCTATCACAATAATTCAAATAAATTCTCTCAATCAAGAATTTTAAAACTGATTATTGAAGAGTTAAAAATTCTAATGAGATTTAAATGGCTAAATTCAGAAACTAAATATTTAGCTATAACAGATGCTCTTACAGGCTTATACAACAGAAGATATTTCCAGCAATCCGTTGAGAGAGAATTTGCAAGAGCAAAAAGATACAACACAATGCTAAGTATTGCTATGCTTGACATTGATTTCTTCAAAAAAATTAATGATACTTATGGTCATCAATTTGGAGATAAAGTTATATCTGAAGTTTCAAATCTTATAAAAACTTCTTTAAGAAAAACCGATTATATTGCCCGATACGGCGGAGAAGAATTTATTGCAATAGTACCTGAAACTTCAATAGAAAATGCATATATTCCTTTTGAAAGATTACGCAAAAAGGTAGAAGACTTTAGTTTCAAGTTTGAAGATAAAATTGTCAAAGTCACTATAAGTATTGGTATAGCTGAGATTAATAAAAACTTCAAAACTGAAGCAGAATTGATTGAAAAAGCCGATCAAGCTTTATATTTGGCTAAACAAACAGGTAGAAACAAAGTAGAAATCTATAAACAAGAAGGTTAAAAATGGATAAAAGCCTTGTAAAACAACTTAATTCCTCTCCATTTCCTGCGAGAGAAAATGTTTTAAGTTCTTTTTCAATTCCATCTCATGACAATGCAGATTTATATCTAACTTTTAACCTTACTGAAAAAAACTATGCGATAGAAGCTGCAAAAATCATTGAAATTGTGCAACTTCCCGAATTAAGCATCTTAGAAAAAGCTCCTGAATATATTGTCGGAGTAATGAATCTAAGAGGCAAAATTATAAGCATTATTGACATGAGACGACTGCTTGGTATTCCACAGGCTTGTTACACAATTGATCATCAGGTTTTGATAATCAATTGCAAAGATAAAACTATAGGAGTAATAATTGACTCGGTAAAGGACGTTATTACCTTTAGAAAATCAGAGATACAACCTTTGCCGTATAACTCACATGAACATTTTATAAGTGGTATTTATAAAAGCACCGAACACCTTATTGCACTGTTAAATCTTGATCTGCTTGTTGAAGAAATAAGTTCCGTTGAAACAATAAAACACAATGCAGTTAAACCAACTGCTGCTACTAACTATTTATTTCCAACCGATGCCTATTCACAAGATAAACTAAAAAAAAGAGCGTTAAAACTTCAGAGAGAGCTTAAGGCTGATACAACAGATAACTCCCTTGATGAGAACAGGTTTGTTTCATTTGTTTTAAATCAGGAACAATATTGCATAAGTTTAAAACATGTAAAGGAATTCTGTAAACTTAAACTTGTTACTTTAACAACTGTTCCCTGCGTGCCTGAATTTATATCCGGAATAATAAACCTTAGAGGAGAGTTTATTACTATTATTGACATTAAGAGCTTTTTACAAATCCCTAAATCTAGAACAACCGACAAAACCAAAATAATTGTAGTTCAGGCAAAAGGATTACAAATAGGGCTTGTTGTAGATGACGTTTTTAATATCATTAATATTCCTTTTGAAAAATTAAGCCATCATCCACCTGCAAAGTTTGAACAAAATAAATACACTCTGGCAGAAGTTATGCATAAAGATTTTGGAGTTATGAGTGTATTTAATATTGAAAAATTCCTTGAAGATGAAAGATTGTATGTTGAAGATGCAATATAAAAAGGAAAAACGGACCTTTTGTGGTCCGTTTTTTGTACTTGGCTTATAATGATGTATGTGGATAGGAGACATATATCTCCTAATTTATATATACCCATAAATAAAGTTTTTGAAACAATATAACTTTGTATATTAAAAAGATTTAAAGATTATTGTTTGTAGAGTAATGCTTCTGTTATAATTTGAGCTTAATTGTCAAAGTACTTAATTAGTTTTATAAATAACATATTATAGAGGTGAACAACTTTGTGCGGAATAGTAGGATACATTGGTAATAAGCCGGTAATACCAGTCCTTATAGAAGGATTAAGCAAACTTGAATACAGAGGATATGACTCAGCAGGAATCGCTGTATTCCATGAAAATTGCATTAAAACATTCAAAGAATCCGGAAAACTTGAAAATTTAAGAACAGCCGTTGAGTTTTCTAATGAACTAAAAGAAGCAAACACAATTGGTATAGGGCATATCAGATGGGCAACACATGGCGCCCCTACAAGAACAAATGCACATCCGCATATTAGCTGTTGCGAGAAAATAGCAATTGTTCACAACGGTATAATTGAAAATTATAAAGAATTAAAAGAAGACCTTATTTCAAAAGGTCATGAATTCGTATCACAAACAGATACAGAAGTTTTAGTTCACCTTCTTGAGGAAAGTTTAAAAGAACATGGCACTGCTCATGCAGCTATTCAAGATACTCTAAAAAAAGTTATCGGAGCTTTCGCTTTAGGTATTATTTTTGCAGAAGAGCCTGAAACTTTATATGCAGCTAGAAAAAGTGCTCCATTAATAGTCGGTGTCGGAGAAAACGAAAACTTTATAGCTAGTGATGTTCCTGCTCTGCTTGAATACACAAAGAAAATTATTTATCTTGATGACGGTGAAATTGCAATCTTAAAAAAAGATGGCGTTAATGTTTATGATTTTAATCAAAATAAAATTGCTAAAAAAGTTGAAACCCTTCCTTGGGAACCTGTTGCAATAAGTAAAATGGGCTATAAGCACTTTATGCTTAAAGAAATTCACGAACAACCTGATGTTATAAGACAAACACTTTCAGGTCGTTTAATATCAACAGATCAACCTATTAGGCTTGATGAAGTTAAATTAAATAATTATCACCTTAAAAATCTTGAAAGAATACAGGTCATTGCTTGTGGAACTTCACTACATGCGGCACTTGTCGGAAAACATCTTATAGAAGACCTGATTGGAATTCCTGTTGATGTAGAAGCATCAAGCGAATATATCTACAGAAGAACTATTACAAACGATAAATCTCTTGTGATCGGGGTTTCTCAGTCAGGTGAAACAGCTGATACTCTAACAGGCATAAGACAAGCCAAAGAAAAAGGCTCACACGTCCTTATCATAACCAATAGAGTAGACTCCACAATGGCAAGAGAAGCTGATAGTCTTCTTCCTATTAATGCGGGCATAGAGGTAAGCGTAGCAGCAACAAAATCATTTACTGCTCAATTGTTAGCCTTTTACCTGCTAGCGATTCACCTTGCCGAAGTTAAAGGAACTATCTCTGAACATGATGCTCTACGCTATAAAGAAGAATTAGTTCAATTACCACAAAAAGTAGAAACTATTCTTCTTAAAAAAGATGAGATTAAACGTTGTGCAAAACATTTCCATAACACAAGAGATTTCATCTATATCGCAAGAGGAATTAACTTCCCTGTTGCTCTTGAAGGTGCATTAAAACTTAAAGAGATCAGCTATATTAACGCAACAGGCTATCCTGCCGGCGAATTAAAGCATGGGCCGATTGCTATGCTTGATGAAGATCTTCCTGTTCTTTCAATATTAATGCCGGGTGGTGTTTATGACAAAGTATTGTCAAACAGCGAAGAAGCTAAAGCTCGTGATGCAAAAATGATTGCAGTAACATCAGATAATAATCCTCATTTGAACGATATATTTGAATTTATAATTAAAGTTCCTACAATTGATGAAACGTTTTCGCCAATCATAACAAATATACCGTTACAATTATTAGCTTATTATATTGCAGAGTTCCTTGGTAAAGATGTAGATCAGCCAAGAAACTTAGCAAAATCTGTTACTGTTGAATAATGAAAATTGCCAATAAACTATTTGAGATTGAAACTCAAATGCCTATAAATTCAGAATACATAGAAAACCATATAAGAAAAAAAGGGTACGAGCCTTTAAGATGGGCAATAGTTAAAGCAGATAATAAAACAATAGAAATTGAAGCTACAATTATAAAGACCGACAATTAAATGTCGGTCTTTGTTTTAAACCGACAAAAAAAAACCTGTAAATATAACAGGTTTTGTAAGTTCAGAATGTGTGTGTGAGTTAATTCAATAAATAATAAAAATTATTATTATTATTTACTTATTAGATAAGTTACTATTAATAATTATCAAAGTCAAGAGTTCTTCACATAATTTTAATAAAGTATCCAAATTGTGTTTACATATTCTTGTGAATTTAATCACGAATAAATTAATTAATATATTCTAATTATGACAATACGACTTATTATTTTTCAAAAAATTAAAAATCTCTTATTTTTATAATAAAATCAAGATTATAATAAGCATAAAGGTTAAATTATGGATAAACTATTATTTGCAACAGCAGGCATTCCTGAAAGAACAAAGCCAAGAACCTATGAAAAAGCATTGCATGATCTTGTTGAGATGAAACTTGGTGGAATGGAAGTGGAATTTGTGCGAGGGGTGAATATGAACCCTAAAACACAAGTGGAAGTAGCTAAATTATCTAAAGAACTTAATTTAACATTAACAGCTCATGGACCTTATTATATAAATCTTAATTCTCAAGAAGAAGATAAAGTAGAAGCAAGCATAACAAGAATTCTTGACACCGCAAGAGTTGCTTCAGCTTTTGGCGGATACAGCATAACCTTTCATGCCGCTTATTATATGAAATGTGATAAACAAAAAGTCTATGATCTTATCAGAGAAAGATTAACACTAATTACCGACACACTAAAAAAAGAAAATATAAATATTTGGGTAAGACCTGAATTGACAGGAAAACCAGTACAATGGGGCGACCTTGACGAGTTAATATCAATTTCAAAAGATGTTGATATGGTTTTACCTTGTATAGATTTTTCACATTTACACGCAAGAACAGCAGGTGCTTATAATACCTACGACGAATTTGCTGAAATACTTGATAAAATAGGTAATGGACTAGGGGATGTTGCAATAAATAATTTCCACGCTCACGTAGCAGGTATAGAATACTCGGCAAAAGGCGAAAAAAGACATTTACTGTTAGATGAATCTGATTTTAATTATAAAGACCTTATGAAAGCCATTAAAAATTATGGTGTAAAAGGAATAGTAATTTGCGAAAGTCCTAATTTAGAAGGCGATGCACTATTATTACAACATACTTATGAAAGTTTGGCATAAATATGGCTTATAAAGATTTACGAGAATTTATAGAATTTTTAAGACAAAAAAATGAACTTGTCGAAATAAACGCACCTGTAAGCTCTGAATATGAAATAACGGAAATAACTGACCTAGCAAGTAAGAACATTGATTTTGAGAATAAAGCACTTCTTTTTAACAATGTAGAAGGTTATAACATGCCTGTTTTAACCAATGCTTTCGGTTCTTATAACAGAATGGCAATATCATTGGGAGTTGAAAATGTAAAAGATATTGCAAAACGAATTAATAATCTTATTAAACCTGATGTTCCCGATAGTTTAGTCGCAAAAGCCGCTTTATTGCCGAGATTATTTGAAGTAAGCCAGTTTTTCCCACAACTTGTAAATGATGCACCTTGTCAAGAAGTTGTTATTACTGATTTAACACAGCCTATACTTGATAAATTACCTGTATTAAAATGCTGGCCACAAGATGCGGGGAAGTTTTTTACACTTCCGCTTGTAATTACCAAAAATCCGCATACAGGCACAAGAAATATGGGTATGTACAGGCTACAAGTCTTTGATAACCTTACAACAGGAATGCATTGGCATAAACACCATGACGGAGCTAAGAACTTTGAAGAATCAAAAAAACTCAACAAAAAATTCGAAATAGCAGTAGCTTTAGGCGGAGATCCTGCTATTACTTACGCAGCAACAGCTCCTGTCCCCGGTGGAATTGACGAGTTTATATTTGCAGGATTTTTAAGAAAAAAACCTGTTAAACTTGTAAAATGTAAAACGGTTGATATTGAAGTTCCTGCCGATGCCGAAATAATTCTTGAAGGTTACGTTGACCTTCAAGAAACAAGAAGAGAAGGGCCTTTTGGCGATCATACAGGCTATTATAGTCTTGCGGATAATTATCCCGTTTTTCACGTTACAGCCATGACTCATAGAAAAAATCCTATATTTCCTGCAACAGTAGTGGGAAAACCACCGCAAGAAGACTGTTATATGGGCAAAGCCACAGAACAAATTTTCTTGCCTGTCTTACAACAAATAGTCCCTGAAATAATAGACATGAATCTTCCTATAGAAGGAGTTTTTCACAATTGTGCAATTATCAGTATTGATAAAAGATACCCTGGACATGCTCAAAAAATAATTTCTGCCGTTTGGGGAATTGGTCAATTAATGTTTACAAAATTCGTAATTGTAGTTGATAATGATGTCGATGTGCATAATATTTCGGAAGTCAGCTGGAAAATATTTAATAACGTAGACCCTTCTAGAGATTGTATAATTGCAAAAGGCCCGCTTGATGTGCTTGACCACTCCTGCGATATAATCGGATATGGCGGAAAAATGGGAATAGATGCAACTAAAAAACTTCCCAGCGAAGGTTTTACAAGAGAATGGCCGGACGAAATAATTATGAGCGAAGAAATCAAACAAAAAGTAAACTCAAGACTAAAGGAGTATCTGAAATAAATGCAAAATTTAACTTTTTATATTGCTTATAATGATGAATTAAAAGCAAAATGCGATGAAGTAAAACAAAAAGTATTTATGGAAGAACAAGATCTAGCAAAAGAAATTGTTTTTGATGATATTGAAAAATGGGCTGTGCATTTTGTTGTTTTAGATGAGGAATTACCTGTTGCAACTGCTAGAATGTTAGTTAATGAAAATGATTCCGTAAAAGTCGGTAGAGTTGCTGTAATAAAAGAATACAGAGGACAAGGTGTTGGTAAACTTCTAATGCATAGAATTGCAAGCTATTGTCAAAAAAATGCAACAAAAAAAATAAAGTTATCCTCACAAGCAACAGCTAAGCCTTTTTATGAAAAACTTGGATATATTCAAACAAGCGAAGAATACTGTGAAGCAGGAATTCCTCACTATATGATGGAACTTCAATTATCAGAGGTTTAAAATGTCCCGAAAAATAAGAGTTTTAACACTTCAATTTAATCCTGTTATCGCTAATAAACAGACTAATTTTGGTAAAGTATCTGAACTGATTGAAAAAAACTGTTGGTTTAATCCTGATTTAGTTATTTTGCCTGAAGTTTTTAATATTGGAGCAGCACATAAATATTTTCAGAAAATGGCAGAAGAAATACCAAATGGAGAAACTTCGCTTTTTCTTTCCAATTTGGCAAAAAAATTCCATACAAATATTATTGGCGGAAGTTTCCCAGAAAAAGCCGATAACGGAAAATATAAAAATACTTGCTGTGTCTATGACAGGAACGGAAAACTTGTTGCTAAATACAGTAAAATTCACATGTTTTCCTATTACGGAAGTAAAGAAGGCGATTTTTTAGAATCTGGAAATGAAGCGGTTATAGCTAATCTTGATATTGGAAAAATCGGTCTTGGAATTTGTTATGATCTTAGATTTCCCGAATTATTCAGAAGTTTAGTTTATTCGGGAGCTAAAATCATTGCACTCCCAGCAGCTTGGCCTTATCCTAGGCTTGAACATTGGACAACACTAAGCAAAGCAAGAGCAATTGAAAATCTTTGCTATGTAATAACTTCTAATCATTGTGCAAAAACAACGCCATCTCGTTTAAACTTAGGTCATTCCTCAATTATTAACCCCTGGGGCGAAATCATTGCCTGTGCCGGTTCTGAGGAAGGTGTTGCAATGGCTGAAATTGACTTAAATTTCGTCAAAAAAGTAAGAGAAGAGTTTAGGGTTCTTGAAGACAGGAATTTAAACGCATACAATAATATAATTTTATGAAAAGAAAAAACTGGAATGCTTGCTATATTTGCAAACATATAAAACTTTGTATTTCGGGAAAAAACAGAATTATAAATATTTCAGCTGATAACACAATTTTAAATGACATTGGATGTTTTGATTTTGAACAATATAAAAAGCAGATTGAGCCAAGACAATTAGGTTTATTTTAAAAACTCACGCGAAATCTGAATTAAATTGTAACAAAATAATACAAACATATTCTTTTAGATTAAAGAAAAATAGCAAATTTGCCGAAAACTCATGTATGAAGCTATTAAAGAGAAGGAAGTCAATATATGGGTATCGAAGAATTAAAGAATTCATTTAACGCATTTCAAAAGTTATATGTTCAAAAACATGGAAAAGAAGCTGATGCTGATGAACTTGTAAATTATGCCAAATCTCAAAATACAGACATATTTTCAACATGGGATACATTGTTTGATAATGATGCTAATGTTGGTAACAGTATAAACTCAAAAAGCTATTTTGCCGATGGAAATAATTTATTATTTCAATCAGATGATGGAAAGGTAACAGCTTTCAATCTTGCAGATGGTACAGTAAAACAAGCCACAAATGCGGATATGGCAAAAATGCTCGATCAGCTTGATGATGATAAAACAAATAACTCAATTACAACGGAAATGATTGCTAACAGTAGAATGAAACTGGGCAGTGATAAAATTGACTTTTTTGAATCACTAAACGTTAAAGATAAAAATGTAGAAACTAATGATACAGGTAATGCTAAAGTTACCATTTCAAGTGAAGATACACAAAAATTATTAAACACGATGATTCAAAAAACAGCTTCAGCTAATATTCATGAGCTTATGCAAAAACTACAAGCTGATCCAAAACTTGCAGATCAACTTCAAGATACAATCTCTGATTATATTAAAAATGTATTCGGCGGCGGTAATTCAACAACAGCTCTTAAAACCCTTACTGATATGGGGCAATTGCCACAATCAGCAGATGCTGTTAATCAAGCCTATCAAGCAGCCGTTAAACAGGTATATAATAGTGTAATAAAATCTTTTACTGATAATTCAAAAACAAACCATGACATACAATTTGTTCTTGGTGATATTCATGCAACTCAAACTGATCTTAGTGGGATAAAATTAAATCTTCAAACTCAAGTTAATGCTGAAGAAGCAGCAAGAGCCGCCGCAGAAGCGGCTAAAAAAGCAGCTAATGATCAAACAGTTCTTGATTCAATGACAAACATTGAGCTTCAGGCTGTTTGGGATAGTGGAAATCATAATCAAGCACTTGGAGATGAAATCCACGAGCGTTATGCACAAGGCGATCGTTCGATGCATGATCCTATGGGCTTTAATCTTGATGGTGTAAGATTTGATTTCATTGAAGATAAAAACAAAGATGGCAAATTTGATGGTGCAAATGAATTTGTTGGCTATGATAACGGTTGGAATGAACTAAAAAAATACGATGATAATGGAGATGGAAAAATTAGCGGAAAAGAGCTGGAAGACTTAGAAGTGCTAGTTACTGATGATAAAACCGGAAAAACTTATACAGAAGATGCAGCAGCACTTGGGATAACAAATGTTGACCTTAAGTCTTTTCAGCAAAAAAATGAAGTAAATAAAGAAGGAAATCTTCTTGCAGGACTATTTGATGTTGAAATAAAAGATAAAAAAATAGTTGCGGAGCAAACTTTTGATAAAGATGAATATCTTGAGAAAAAATACGGTTCTTATTATGGAATAGATATGGCTTAATAAAAGATGAACAACTCTCTTTAGGTTACTAAGATCCTCCCTTTTTGCAGAAAAATGGGAGGATTTTTATTTATTGTTCTTTATTATAAAATAGCTTTATTAAAGGGCTCAATATATAAGGAACTGATAATGTCACAAACACTTAAATTCACTAAAATGCAAGGATTAGGTAATGACTTTATTCTTGTAGACGGCAAAGAAGTAAAAGATTTAGGATTAGATTATTCTAATATTGCGGTAAAAATGTGCGATAGAAATTTTGGCATTGGCGGAGATGGTTTAATTATCGTAAATCCTCCAGAAGTTGAAGCTGACACAGATACAAGCTGGAGAATAATAAACTCAGACGGATCAGAACCTCAAATGTGCGGAAATGGCATAAGATGCTTCGCAAAATATGTATATGAAAAAGGCATTGTAGATAAGAAAAAATTTACAATTTGGACTTTAGCGGGAACAATTATTCCAGAGATTTTAGATAATGGCGAAGTTAAAGTAGATATGGGTTCACCTATTCTTGAAGCGGAAAAAGTACCTGTAAAAGTTGAAGGACAACAAGAAGTAATTAATTATCCGCTAACAGTAAAAGATAAAACTTTTAATATAAATGCCGTCAGTATGGGAAATCCTCATTGTATTATTTTCACCGAGGAGGATACCGAATTATTAGCTAAAGAATATGGCCCATATATTGAAAAACATGAAATATTTCCTGAAAAAACAAATGTTGAATTTGTGAAAATTCTTGCAAGCGACAGAATCAAAATTGATGTATGGGAAAGAGGTTGTGGCATAACTTTAGCATGTGGAACAGGTGCTTGTGCATCGACAGTTGCCGCAATTGTAAATAAATTTACACAAAATGAAGTAACTGCAGAACTCCCTGGAGGCAACCTTAAAATCAAGTGGCAACAGGATAATGGGCTAAATAAACTATACATGAGCGGTCCTGCTGAATTTGTTTTTTTTGGAGAATACTTGTTAGCAAAATAGTTTTTTCATGATAATATTTAAACTTGTAAAGTTATAGATTAATAAATTGGCTAGAGAGGAATACCAACCTTGAAAAAATACGATTTTATTTGCATTATTAAAACAAATCTTGATATAGAAGGCGTTGATCAAGTTGTTGCTAATATCGAAAACACAATCGCTAACTTTGGCGGTAATGTAGTTAGCACCGATAAAATTGGTCGTAAGAAATTAGCATACGAAGTTGATAATTACAGAGACGGATTCTATGTAAACTTTGTAATGGAACTTTGTGAAGAAAGAATCACTGAACTCAGAAGATACTTAAAATTAAATGAAAATGTTTTAAGAGAAATGATTACAGTTCAAGACAAAGTAAAAGTTGCAGTAAAGTAGTTTTTACAAGCAACATGTTTTAAAATTAACGGAGTTTCAAAATGAGCATTAGTAAAGCTGTCCTTTCAGGCAGAGTAGCAAGAAATCCCGAAAAACGATTTACAACTAATAATATTCCTATTACTTTTTTCAATATTGATATTGGTGAAAATAATGATGAAATGCTTTTAAGAGTTATTGCAAAAGGCAAGCTTGCCGAAAAAGCAGTAGATGCTTTTAAAAAGGATGATATTGTTGTTATAGATGGTAGACTTCAATACTATACAGTTAAAGCACAAGACGGAACAGATAAAAAAGCTCTTGAGATTGATGCTACAAATATTGAAGTTATGGGTAAATCTTCGGCTCCATCAACGGCTGATAGTGATTTTTCTTTTGAAACAGGCTTTGATGGATTAGATGAAGTCAGTAGCGTTGATTTAATAGGTGATGATGAAATACCATTCTAGGAAAGGATAAATATAATAATGGCAAGACCTTCAATGGACTCAAGAAAAAAACGTAAACCATGCAATTTCTGTGCGGATAAAGTTGATAGAATCGACTTTAAAGATGGATTAAGACTAAAAAGATACTTAACCGAAAGAGGGAAAATTCTTCCTAGAAGAATTACAGGAAACTGCTCTTTCCATCAAAGAGTTCTTGCTAGTTCTGTAAAAAGAGCTAGAGAGATGGCTTTAATCGGTTATATCTTCGAAGGGTAAACAAATATATTGCGGGAATGTATTATCATTCCCGCAATACTTCTAAAATAAATTTCAAACTCACGTTTTTTTGTTCTATAAGCTGGCATATGACGTGAGCAATTGCACTTTGTATTGCTTTTTGTTGGAATTAAATGATTATGAATAACTTTTTCGAATCGGATATAGATTGTAACCAAAAAATTCAGGAGCTTAGAGCGGAAATAAATGCTAACCCTGAAAAAGTCGAACCATATATTTTGCTTGGCACAACGCTTGCTTATAATAATTATATGGATGAAGCTATAGAAATATTTGAGTTACTTTTAGAAAATCATCCTGAAAATATACAAGGTTTATTAAATCTTGGTAGTGCATATTTTTATGTAGCAAATAACGAAAAAGCCGTTGAATTGTATCAAAAAGCAATAGAATTAGTCCCCGATAATTATACGGGTTATCTTAATTTAGCCAATGTCTTTGCGGAATTAGGCGAATTTCAGCGAGCATTGGAATTATACAATAAAGCATTAGAATTAAACTTGGGAGATAGCGAGATATTTTCTGCTATTGGGCTTTTATATCAGGATTTTGGAAAATATGAAGAAGCCTATTCTTACTTTAAAAAGGCTAATGAGAGCTTAACTGGAGATTATGAAAATCATATCAATCTCGCAAGTGCATCAATGCAACTGGGTAGACTTGATGAGGCTATAAATTGCTATAAACTGGCTTCTGAAATAAATAATAAAGATTATAAATCATTAGTTTGTATTGGTAACGCTCTTTCTGAACAAAATAAATTTTATGAAGCCTATAAATACTATGAAAAAGCGATTAATATAAAGGCTGATTTTGCAAAAGCATATCTTTGTTATGGAATTTCTCTTTCCGAAGCAGGCGATCTTGATGAAGCAATCAAAAAATATAGAAAAGCAGCTGAAATTGATGAGTCTGACTCAAAAATCAATATAATTCTTGCAAATGCCTTAGTTGATAAAGGCGAATATGCTGAAGCAATTGAGCATTATCGAGTATCATTAGAGAAAAGCCCAAATAATGTCGTTTCTTATATTGCATTAGGTCATGTTTTTGCAATGAAAGGTGATATAGAAGAGGCTGTAAACTTTTACCGTAAAGCGAGTAAAATTGAACCTGAAAATGAAGAGATAAGTACCATTTATATTGATGCATTAGAAGAATTTTTAGCTCGACAAGACAGCTTTTAGCTTATATACAAGGAAAACACTCTATGATTAAAAAAAGAAATTATAATAATAGATTTTCTAATAGCGTTGATATAAAAGACAGGATATTCTCAATAATAACTTATTTAACAATGGGAACATTCGGTTTTATTTGGTTAATAATTTCTCACGTTAGAGGCACAAATATAAGTAATTATTTAAGATTTAATATAACTCAATCCATTTTTATCAGCGTGGCATTATATTTATTAAATATTATTCTTAGCTTTTTAGTTGGATTAATTGAATTTATCATTAAAATTATAGATATCATTCCATTCATTGGTAATTTTATTGCAGGCTTTTTAAACATAATTATGAGTTTTACTCTTAACTTTGGCATATTTAACTATTCAATATTTGAATTGCTTTTTATAGTGTTGAATTTTTATTTTATTTTCATGTCAGTTGTTGGTAAATACCCTGAATTACCTTATGTTTCAGATAAAATTGTCCGTAGAATGATATAATAAAATATAGTAAATAGTTTAATAAAATTTAAAAAAGTTGGACACAAATGCTAAGAAAAACGTCTTATATTTTAGCTGTTATTTTTATACAATTAGTTATAAATAATTCAGTTTCAGCAAAAACCTTAAATGCAGGTATTGTTATAGATAAGGAGCTTCCTTACGCTCTTTATGGAACATGGCGTGTTGAGTCTGAACGAATTGAAACTAATAATCCTTATTTATTTAAAGCTGATAGCATTGATATATGGAATTTTTCAAAGCAAAATGGTTATGTAACACTATCAAATCCGCAAAATAATGCTTCTTCTACAATTCATGTAAATGAAGTCAAAAATAATATAGCTACATTTTCAAGACAGAAAAATGAAGATAAATACATTGAAAAAGAAGTTTGTCATATAAAATTAGATGATGATACCTTTTATGGAACTGACACACTTGTATTTGAATCATACAATGCTGGTCAATTAATATTGGTTAACAGTGTAGAATATAAAATTATTGGCAAAAAGATAAAAGGTTCTAAGTTAAATAATTTATTTGCAAAATGAGCACATGAGAGGAAATAAAATGAAAGAGATTAATTACGATATAGCTATCCTGGGCGGTGGCCCTGCAGGGCTTTCTGCGGCTGTATATGCGGCAAGAGGTGCTTCAAAAACATGTATTGTAGATACAGGAATGTTTGGCGGACAAGTCAGTAATACTTTAGAAATAGAAAATTATCCAGGATTCTCTACTATTGGCGGATTTGACCTTATGGAAAAATTTGAAGAACATGCTGATAGCTTCGGTATTGATAAACATGCTATGCAAGAAATAGAAAAAATTGATTTAGTTGGAACAACAAAAAAAATCTATACAAAAGAATTTCTTATTAACGCTAAAACGATTATTATTGCCTGCGGAGCACAGCCGACAAAGTTGAATTTAGACAAAGAAAAAGAACTTACTGGCAGAGGCGTAAGCTATTGCGCAGTTTGTGACGGTGCTTTTTTCAGAGATAAAGAAGTTACAGTCGTAGGTGGCGGTAATGCGGCAGTAGAAGAAGCTTTATATCTTACAAAATTTGCTTCAAAAGTAAATCTTGTTCATAGAAGAGATAAATTAAGAGCCGATAAAATTTATCAGGAAAGAGCTTTTGCTAATCCAAAAATAAATTTTATTTGGAATACTGTTGTAACTGAAATTATCGGTGAAGAGAAACTTTCTGCTATTACTATAAAAGATGTTTTAAAAAATGAAGAATATAATCTAAATACAGAGGGCTTATTCCCTTATGTGGGCTATACTCCGAATACATCTTTATTTGCCGATAAAATTCTTCTTGATAAAGCAGGTTTTATTATTACTGATAGTGAAATGCAAACGAGTATTAAAGGTGTCTATGCTGCAGGTGATATAAGAGTTACACCGTTAAGACAAGTAATTACAGCCGCTGCTGACGGTGCAGTTGCTGCTACAAGTGCTATTAAATATCTTGAAGAAGTGGAATCAGAAGTTAAGGTTTAATAAATATCTAATATAATTGAAAGAAGAGTGTTTCTGCGAGAAACACTCTTCTTTATTATAAAAGTTTGAAATTATCTTGTATAAACCCTTGGTAATCTTACTCTTAATCGGCAAGTTACCTCGTAATTTATTGTGTCGAGTTTATTTGCCCAACTGTCAATTGAAATAAACTCATCTCCATCTTCGCCGATAAGGGTTATAACATCGCCAACATTAACATTATCAATATCAGTAATATCAAACATCATCTGATCCATAGTAATATTGCCGACTTGTCTGACTTTTTTGCCATTTATAAGTCCATAAATTTTATTTGATAAACTTCTTGACACTCCATCAGCATAACCTATAGGAATTGTAGCTATTTTTGTATTGCTAAAACTGGTGACATAGCTGAATCCATAGCTTATACCCTGACCTCTATCGAGTATTTGAATATTAACTATGCGTCCTTTTAAGCTCATAACTTGTTTTAACTGAATATTATTCTGTACTTCGGTGGCAAGGTCGGGCATTAATCCATAAATTCCAATTCCTGCTCTTGCCATGTCATAATGCATTTCTTTATAGCTGAATAAACCTGCAGTATTTGCCGCATGAATTAAGCAGTTATTAACCTTAGATTCATTAAGAATATTTTTAAATTTATCATTCTGAACATTTGACGCAACAGTATTTTCAGCACAGGCTAAATGAGTAAAGACTCCATTAGTTTGAACATATTCACAACTTGTTACTTCTTTAATAAAGTCAATTGAATCCTTTTGATTTATTCCTATTCTGTTCATACCTGTATTTAGTTTTATATGAACATTTGGTTTCTTGTTAATCCTTTTATATACATTAATACACTCTTTTAAATGGTCAAAACTATATATGGACAGATCAATATCATACTCTACAGCACTTGCAAATGACCAGTTAGGTGCAGTGCCAAGCACAAGAATAGGTGAATTAATTCCTGCCTCTCTTAACTGTATGCCTTCATCAACGGAAGCCACGCCAAGCATGTCAACACCTGATGCAAGAATTGTTGGAGCTGTCATTGTTGAGCCATGCCCGTAGGCATCTGCTTTTACTACTGCCAATAATTTTACATTCGAGTTTAGCTGTTTTCTAATATTTTTTACATTTTGTTCAATAGAAGAAAGATTAATTTCAACCCAAGCATCACGTCTTGTCTGAACAAACGGTTTTCTATGTCCAATCATAATCTTTTCGTTTCTTAAATTATCTTTAACACTTAGAAGCCGTCTTATAAATAGAAAAAAATATGGAATCTAATTATTTGTGAACTTTTAAAGTATTTATCTACTGCCTTAAAGTTCGAAATGACGAAACATTGTTATATTTAAACAGCTTCTTGAGATTAGATTAGCATAGAAAACTTATCTTTTGAATGGTTATTTATAGCTTTCAAATAAGAATATGAATGTTTTTAAAGTTTTAACAATAATAATATTGATTTTTTCTTCACTTATATTTTAATTTTTATCTTTATCTATTTTTAATTTGCTAAAAAGTCAAAATTTTATTACATTTAACATAAGAAATAAATGGAGACTACAAAGTTGAACACAAATATAGCTGTAATCGGATGCGGGATTTGGGGAAGAAATCTAGTAAGAAACTTTTACAATTTAGGAGCATTACATACAGTATGCGACCTTGATGCTGATACAAGAACAATGATTGAAAAAGATTATCCTGGTGTAAAAACAGTATCTGATATAAATGAAATCTTCAATTCAAAGGAAATACACGGTGTTATAATAGCTACACCAAGTCATACACATTATAATTTAGTTAAAAAAGCGTTACTTGCAGGTAAGGACGTTTATGTAGAAAAACCTATTGCTACATGTTCTATCGAATCTGAAGAATTAACCAGAATAGCAGATGAAAAAGGTCTTGTATTAATGGTTGGACACTTATTACTTTATCATCCTGCCGTTAATAGATTAAAAACTCTTGTTGAAGAAGGCGTTTTAGGTAATATTTCTTATGTTTCAAGTGATAGGTTAAATATAAACTTTTTTAGAAATGACAGAAGCGTAATGTGGGATTTAGCTCCTCATGATGTATCAATGATAAGCTATATTTTAGGTTCAAACCCTAAAAAAGTCCGTTCAGCAAATGGTACAGCTACAAATAACGATGGAATGTTTGATATAGTACATTTAGACTTAGAATATCCTGATAATATTCTTGCCCATATCGTAACAAGTTGGATTCACCCTGTTAAAAGGGTTGTATTAATTGTTAAAGGATCTAAAGCAACAGCTGTATTGGACGATGCAGAGGCTGTAAATAAATTACAGATATTTGATAGCTCAATAGCAGGCAAAGTAAGCGTAGAAACTCCTGAATATGTTGATATAGAACCATTAAAACTTGAATGTCAGCATTTTATTAATTGTATAATTAACAGAATTAAGCCAAGAAGCGATGGAGAAAATGGTTTAGCGGCGGTTCAGGCTCTTGAAGAAGCAGAAAAAATGCTTTTAGGAGCAAATTATAATAAAATTCATTCTTTGAAATTTTCAGAATCAAGAAAAAATAAAGTTCATTAAATTAATAAAAAAAAACTTCGGGAGTATAAAACCGAAGTTTTTTTTATTTTTTTTAAACCTCAAAAGCACTGTTATTTCTACAACTCAAGAAATGAGATAAAATTTTTTTTTAAAAAATAGAAAAATACTGTTGCAAAAAAAAATTGTGTATGTATAATTAAGAACATAGACAGAACGCACTAAGCGGGAGTAATTCAATGGTAGAATGCTTCCTTGCCAAGGAAGATGTCGCGAGTTCGAGCCTCGTCTCCCGCTTATTTAAAATATAAAGACAAGTTAATAGATTTATAAATCAAGCATAAGCCAAATCAGCTTATGCTTGATTTATATTATTTTAGTAATAAAATCTTTATAGCGATAAATAGCGTTTTACGTATCACATTAACTGGAAACGAGATGAAAAAATGAAAGTAAACGTAGAAAAACAAGAAAACAATATTGTTAACGTAAATATTGAAGTTGAAGCCGAAGTAGCAACAGCAGAATACAACAAAGCATGCAGAAAAATCAGTGAAAGAGTAACAATCCCAGGATTCAGAAGAGGGAAAGCTCCTCGTAATATGGTTGAAAAGTATGTTGGTGTTGAAAAGATTCAAAAAGAAGCATTAGATAGACTTCTTCCTAATGTATTTGCAGACACAATAAGCGAACATCAGCTAGATTTAGCTTCAGAACCAATGATTGAAGATTTTAATTTTACAGTTGGAGAGCCTTTAACTGTATCAGCTAAAATTGAAATCAAACCTGAAATAGTTTTAAAAGATTACAAAGGTCAAGTTATTGAAGTTGAACAATTCCAGCAAGGTGAAGAAGCTCTTGAAAGAGAACTAAACGCTATTCGTGAAAGATTCTCAACTTTAGAATCAGTTGTTGGTAGAGCAGTTAATGACACGGATCTTGTTGTTATTGACTTTGCAGGAACAATTGAAGGCGAAGTTATTAAAGGCGGAACTGCTAAAAATTATCAGTTAGACATTGCTAACAGCAGTTTTATCCCTGGATTTGCTGAGCAAATCGTTAATAAAAATATTGGCGAAGAATTTACAATCGATGTAAACTTCCCTGAAGAATATCATGATTCAACAATTGCTGGAAAACCTGCTCAATTTGTTATTAAAGTTAATGAAATCAAAGAAAAGAAAGTACCAGAAGCAAATGATGAATTAGCTCAAAAAGTTGGTCCGTTTAAAACTGTTGATGAGTTAAAAATGGATATCCAATCTTATTTAACAAAAAATGTTGAAACAGAAAATAAATTTAGAGCTGAAAAAGCTATCCTTGATAAAGTTCTTGAAAATATTGACGTTGAATTGCCAGATTCAATGATAAATAGAGAAGCAAAACTTCTTTTAGAAGATGTTCAACAAAAATTCAAATCGCAAGGCATTTCATGGGAACAAGTTCTTGAAACTCAAGGACATGAAGCTATGTGGAACAATTTAAGAGAAGAAGCATCTAAACGTGTAAAAACAAGTTTAGTTCTTGGTGCAGTTGCTAAAGCTGAAAATATTACTATTGATGATGAAGAACTTCTTGAAAAAGTTAGAGAAATCGCAGTAATGTATAATACAGACGAGAAAAATTTATTGTCTCAAATGTCTAAAAACAGTAACTTAGTTCAATCTTTAACTCATCAAATAATGGGTCAAAAAATTCTTAAGTTCCTTTTAGACAATAATGAAGTAAAATATATTGAGAGCCAAAATTCTCAAGAGCAGTAAGAACGGCATAACTTTTTTAGAGAGGTAATTAAGATGGGTTTTGTTCCTGTAGTTATAGAACAATCAAGCAGAGGCGAAAGATCTTTTGATATATTCTCAAGACTTTTAAGAGAAAGAATCATTTTTCTAGGTACACCTATTGATGATATGGTTGCAAACCTTATCGTAGCACAGCTATTATTGCTTGATTCAGAAAATCCTGAAAAGGATATCATGTTATATATTAACAGTCCTGGTGGTAGCGTTACTGCGGGATTAGCAATATATGATACAATTCAACATATAAGAGCTGATGTTTCTACAATTTGTCTTGGACAAGCGGCTAGTATGGGAGCTTTCTTATTAGCAGCAGGTACTCCTGGAAAACGTATGACTCTTCCTCACTCAAGAATTCTTATTCACCAACCTTTAGGCGGCGCACAAGGTCAGGCAACTGATATTGAAATTCAAGCAGCTGAAATTGGAAGATTGAAAAGAACCTTAAACGAACTTCTCGCAAAAAATACCGGTCAGTCATATAAAAAGATTGAAAAAGATACCGATAGAGATTATATTATGACTCCTGAAGAAGCTCTTGAGTACGGTATGATTGATAAAATTATTACCAAATCTGAAAAAACAAAAACATCAGAGAACCAATAAACTTAGGAGATATGCATGGCTAAACATGATGACAGCCGTTTAAAGTGCTCGTTTTGCGGTAAAACGCAAGATCAGGTAAAAAAACTCATTGCTGGACCAGAAGTCTATATTTGTGATGAATGTGTTGATTTATGCAATGAAATCCTTGACGAGGAATTTTTTGAATCAAAAGATTCAGAATCTGAAAATTTTGAAACGCCAAAACTTTCAGATATTCCTAAACCACATAAAATCAAAGAATACCTTGATCAACATATAGTTGGTCAGCAAGATGCTAAAAAAGTTCTTTCCGTAGCGGTGTATAACCACTATAAAAGAATTAGTCATAATGCTCTTGTTGGTGCATCTGACGATAATCAGGGTGTAGAAATACAAAAGAGTAATATTCTTCTTGTTGGACCAACAGGAAGCGGTAAAACTCTTCTTGCTCAAACTTTGGCTAAAATGCTTGACGTTCCTTTTGCGGTTGCTGATGCAACAACACTTACGGAAGCCGGTTATGTCGGTGATGATGTAGAAAATATTCTTTTAAGGCTTTATCAAAGTGCTGATTTTGATGCAACTAAAGCTGAAAGAGGTATTATTTATATTGATGAAATCGACAAAATTGCAAGAAAGTCAGAAAATCCTAGCATTACTAGAGATGTAAGTGGTGAAGGTGTACAACAGGCTCTTCTTAAAATGATTGAAGGTACTGTTGCAAATGTTCCTCCGCAAGGTGGAAGAAAGCATCCTCATCAAGAATTTATCCAAATTGACACAGGAAACATCCTCTTTATTGTTGGTGGTGCATTTGTAGGTCTTGAAAAAATAGTCGAAGGCAGAGCAGGCACAGGCAAGCTTGTTGGATTTGGTTCCACTTCAAACAAATCTCAAAGCGAAAGAGAAATTGAAGCAGCTAAAATGCTTAAACAGATGGTTCCTGATGATTTATTAAAATTCGGATTAATCCCTGAATTTATAGGAAGAGTTCCAGTTTATGCAGTTCTTGATCCTTTGGATGAAGAAGCTCTTATTCAAATTCTTACTGAGCCTAAAAATGCAATTCTAAAGCAATATCAACAACTTCTAAATATGGACGGAGTTAAACTCGAGTTTGAAGATGAAGCTATAGAATTAATTGCAAAAGAAGCTATTAAGAGAAAAACCGGTGCTAGAGCTTTAAGATCGATTGTTGAGGAAATCATGCTTGATATTATGTATGAAGTTCCAACAAGAGAAGACATTACAAGCTTCAAAGTCACTCCTGATACTGTAAAGAAAACACAACCAATTGCGGACGTGCTTCCTTTGCCTCAGAAAATAAAGAAGCCTAAAGGTGAAATAGCATAATAGCCAATTTATAAATAAAAAATAACCTTTCCTAATTAAAGGAAAGGTTATTTTCTTTAAAATAGTTCCGTAGAACTATTTTAAAGCTCTTAAATTAGTTCTGTAGACACATTAAAGTTTTTTATAATAAACATATAATTATTGTTAAGAATTATTAATATAATGAGCTTATAGAATAAGAATGGAGTTGAAATTATGGTTAACGGAATTAATGGTGGGCAAATGCCGGACATGCAGATGATTCAACAAATGATGAAAAATCATAAGCCTGAAGATATGTTTAAACAGATGTCACTAGATGCTGGAGGAGACGGCAAAACTATAAGTAAAGATCAGTTAGAAAATTTAGCAAAAAAAATTAAAGATAGCGGAAAAGGTGAATCTAAGGAAATCGATGGTCTTATTTCTAACTTTGATAAAATTTCTAACGGTAACGATAAGATAACATCGAAAGATATTGAAAAAGCTGTAAAAAATGGCACTTTAAAGCCACCAAAACCACCTGAAGGTTTTTCTGGAATGGGACGTATGGATTTTCAAGATCCTAGTACAATAACAAAATCTCAACTAGAGTTTCCTATAGATATAAGTATTTAATAAATAATTATAAGGTATCCCATAACAAAAGCTATGGGATGCCTATAGAATTTTGGAAATGGGAGGAAAATTTTATGGTAAGTTCGATTCAAGGTTCAAATATTCCAGATATGAACGCTATTCGTGAGCAAATGCAAAAAATGCAGAAATTTCAGCAGGGAAAAATCAATATTTCAAAAGATGACCTTTCAAACATTCAGTCAGATATGAAATCAAAAGGTATTGAAGCTCCTGATCAATTTTAAAATATTATTAGTAATTATGACAAAATTGATAAAAATGGTGATGGTATAAGTATTGATGAACTAAAATCCAGTAATAATGGACAGGGATTGTCTTTTGGAGTTGGAGTTCAACCGCCTGGGCTTTTAGATGGACAAGGAATGTTACCACATATGGATGCAATAAGTTCTGGCAACTCAAATTCTTATATGGATAAATTAATACAAAGTTTCTTCGGTTCTGATTCTAATGATTCCGTAACAACTTTTGTGTAAACCTTAATTTTGAGAGATTAGAGAAATT
>JBAXKC010000011.1:0-67458 GCA_037137535.1 bacterium
ACCGCTCGGCAGGATTATTTGAACATTTATCATTCTGAAAAAGTCAATAATTATGGTGCTTTATCTTGTGCTGCGTAACTCCTGTTATTTAACATTAATTTCAACTTCAAAAGTTCTTTTCCATGGGAAGGTCAATTCAGTTGAATTATTATTAAGATTTATGCTTTTAGCTAATAAATTGATATAGGGAAGTAATTTTTCCTTTAATAATTCTATATCAGCCATTTCGGTAAGATCTCTTATTTCTTGACGGACGATTGCCTGATAAGCCCAATCATCAGCTAATCTGACAAGTAAACATTTTTTGAAGTTTGTATCATTATAGGTGTTATTTGTTTCTGAAATATATCGATTTACTGCTGTAAAAATAGCACTTCCTAATGTATTGCCTGTTGTATTCCAGCCCGAATAAGAATAAAGTTTATGTAATAAGTTTTGATTTATTAATTCTTTGACCAGTTCGCTGTCGCCACCGTTGGCATGGCTTATGTCAATTAATATTATTGGTTTTTCAGTATTTTTAATGGTATTTAAGCAAAATTCAACTGAATTATTATTAGATTTATCACAATACACCCTCATTGCATGATCATTTTGACATTCTGACGGTGTATGAACAAGTATTATCATATTAGCAGCATTATCAGTATAATGACAGCCTGCAAGCTCAATTTGACCTTTTACAGAGTTTTCAATCGTTTTGTCTTCGTACTTAGATATTATAGATTTACCTTTTTCTGTTGAATACACAGGATGAATAGATATTACTTCATTGCTTTCTTTTGTAATGGCTTTTGAAAATAAAGATAAAGCAATCTCGTCAGCGCCTGTTTTAATAGACACTTTTTCTTCAAGTAGATTGTTTTTTACATAATTTTCAAAATATTTTGACTCTTTAACGTTAAATCCGAATTGTCCCGTATCATCAAGGCTATATACAAGATAATCTACTATATTTTCAGTTATAAAATTCAAATATTTTTTATTAATATCAAAATTTCTTTCTCTTGTTTTTATATAATCTTCGATAATAGGTTCAGGAATAAGAATTGAAACTGCTTCAAGCTCATTTAAGTCATTTTCCTGTTCGGTTGCTTCATATTTATGAGTAAAATATGAATATTGATAAATAAATTCACCATACTCATCCCAGTAAAGTTTTTCTTCTTCATTAATATTATTATTTGAAATCCGCATAATACTTGAGAAAGCATAGATTTTAGAGTTTGATTTCTGTTTTGACTCATATAATATTGATTTAATTTTTTCAACATCGTTAATAAGGTGATTTAGTGGAGTATCCATACGTCTTGAAGGTATTAATCCTCCATAAACAAGAGTGTCAAGGCTACAAATAATATAATCAATTTTATTGTTTTCAGTTGTTACTTTTAGCCATTCTAATATTTTTTCAACATCAGCATATTTTTCTAAATTACCAAGATATTCTCTTGGTGGCAAAAATACATTTATATTTGAATTTATAGAACTTATTTCTAAAGGTAAACTATAAGTAACAGGTCTATCGTCAAGTGGAATAACAATAAAATTAAGATTATCAGACATATTTATTTCCTTAATAACTCAGGTGCATTGATATTCATAAACATTGAAGGGCGATCATAATAAAATTCTTTCGGATAAATGTATTTACTTTCATCATAAGTGCCATTATTAATATTTTCAATTGCATCCATCGTTTCATTAATATTAGTATTAGGCATCCCCATACCCGGTGATAACATTGGAATGGAAAGACCTTTTTTGGCCCTTACAACTATAACTGCATTAGAATCGGTGATTTTTCCACTTGTATTATAAATATTGGCAAGCCTTAAATCTTTATAATCTTTCTGTGACCAGGATGCAACTTCAAAGTATAGCGTTTCTCCTTCTTTGACAACACTTTCATTTAAATTTAAGTTTAATTCAGCAAAGCCTTTGTCATTCAAAGTTCCTTCTATTGTTTTAAAATCCGAACCAAGCCTGAGAGATTGCCCCATTAAGTTATCAGCACCGCTATTGTATTTTGAATAAGCAACTGAAACAAAATTTCCTGGTTTACCTTCAACTAAAATTTTATTATCCTGATTTAAAATAATTCTTGAGGGCTTAAATAATTTTAAATCATATCTATTAGTTTCAATTGTCTTTGACTTATTCTCAAGATTAATATTCATTTCTTTTGAGTAACATGGCATCATGATAAACATAAATACAACAGGTAAAATTAATAATCGCTTCATCAAAACCCTTCTTTTATATAAAAAATAACTTAATAAGTTAATAGTATTATATTTCTTATAAATATATTTGCATAGACTTAAAAGCTGTTTTGCAGTAATATCATATTAAAAACGTATATTTAACAGGTAAGATTAATGTATTTTGATTACTCTGAAATAGCATTGGCAACTGGTGAAGAAGTTTTAATTACAAGTAATTCACAAGAACGCTTTAATATTAATACAGATAGTAGAACTGTTTCTAAAGATAATGTCTTTTTAGCACTATCAGGACAAAGTTTTGACGGGCATAATTTTGTGTTTAGTGCAATAGATAAGGGATGTAAAGGTTTTATTATCGATAAAACTAAAACAGAGCTTATTTCTCAGATAAAAGATAAAGTTGATTTTATTTTAATAAGTGAAAATACTTTGATTACATATTTGAAAATTGCAAGATACTTCAGAAATAAAGTAGCTCCTAAAGTAATTGCTATAACAGGTAGTTCAGGGAAAACGACAACAAAAGAAATTATTTATAGCGTAGTTTCTCAAAAATTCAAATCACATAAAACAAAACTTAATCATAACAACGAAATAGGGCTTTGTCAGACATTATTAAATATGCCTGTCGAAACTGAATGTTGTGTTGTAGAAATGGGAATGAGAGGACTTGGCGAGATTCAATTGCTTTCAGAGTTTGCTGTTCCTGATGTTGCGGTTATAACTAATGTCGGCACTGCCCATATAGGCAGGCTCGGTAGCGAAGATAATATAGCTGTTGCAAAAGCAGAAATAACTAATTATTTAAGCAAAGATGGGGTTTTAATAGCTCATGATTCAGAATTATTAAAGAAAAATCTGAAATGGCAAGCTCAAAGTGTCTTTTATGACATAAAAAACAATAATACAGAAATTTTATCAGCAACTCCCGAAGGTTCAGTTTTTATGTATAAAAATAATACTTATGAGCTGAAAGTTTCAGGCGAATATAATATTTTAAATTCTTTATCTGCAATAGAAACAGGGCTATATTTAGGAATGACACCTGATGAAATTAACGAAGGACTAAAATCCTATCAGCCGATTGAAAACAGATGGGAAGTTTTTAATCATAAAAGCGGCGCAACGATCATAAATGATAGTTATAATGCTAATCCTGAGTCGGTAAAAGCCTCTATTGAAGCAATTTGCACTACTTATAAGAATAAAAAAATAAATGTATTGCTTGGTGATATGGGTGAACTTGGAGAGCATGAACATTCTTTGCATAAGGAAGTCGGGGCTTTTGCTTCAACTATGAATTTAAAGAGTTTTCTAACACTTGGCGAGTTGACAAAAATATCAGCAGAAGAATTTAATGCAAAGAAAATTAACGAAATTCAACAAATTTCTTTTAATGAACATGCTGAAGTTGTAGAATATTTAAAGCTGAATTTAACTGATAATGATGTTCTTTTGTTAAAGGCATCAAGATTTATGAAGTTTGACGAAATAGCTAACCAGCTAAGATAGCAGGAGCATAATAACGTGTTAATAATTGTAGCAGCACTAGTTTCACTATTACTGACCCTTGTTTTAAGTATTCCTTACCTGGATTACTTAAAAAATAATTTCTATGGTCAATATATAAGAGAAGAAGCACCTGAAAGACATAATCAAAAAGCAGGTACACCAACGATGGGCGGCATAATGATTGTCATTCCATCAATAATTGGTGCAGTATTAGCCTTAGTTATGAACCAAAAAGCAACTATACCATCATTGATTGTTTTAGTCGTCTATGGCGCATTTATGCTTTTAGGGTTTCAAGATGATATTTCAAAAATTACAAAAAAACAGAACAAAGGCTTATCTGCAAGAGCTAAGTTTGCTCTTCAAATATTAATTTCCTTGTTGCCTGTTCTTTATGTTACTTTTTCGGGAGAAACCAGCCTTTCTCTATTTGGATTTAAGTCTGTCAATTTAGCTTATTTTTATCCGATATTAGCAACTTTCATAATTACAGGTTCATCAAATGCAGTTAATCTTACTGATGGGCTTGACGGACTTGCGGGTGGAACTTCGGCAATTGTATTTGCTACTTTATCATTACTTTGCTTTTTAACGGGAAGAATTGATTTAGCTATTGTGAGTGCCGCAATTGCAGGAAGTTGCATAGGATTTTTGTACTATAACAAGTATCCTGCAAAAGTCTTTATGGGTGATACAGGAAGTTTGGCTTTAGGTGGTGCATTAGGAGCTATTGCAGTTGTTGGAAAACTCGAATTATGGGTGGCTTTGACGGGTTTAATCTTTGTTATCGAAGCTATGTCAGTAATTATGCAGGTAACAAGTTTTAAAACAACAGGAAAAAGAATTTTTAAAATGAGTCCTATTCATCATCATTTTGAGCTTTGCGGATGGAAAGAGCAAAAAGTTGTATATAGCTTTTGCGGATTTACGCTTATAAGCTGTATAACTGCTATATTATTAATGTTACATGTTTTAAAATTACCGGGATAAAATAATGAGACAAAGATGGAAAGATAAAGACATTACAGTATTAGGCTTTTCAAAAAGCGGTATTGCAGCAGCTGAGTATTTAGCGGAAAAAGGTGCTAATTGTATTATCAGCGACAGTAAAACATCAACTGCTGAAGACAAAAATACAATTAAAAGACTTGAATCCCTTGGTATTAAAATTGAGTTAGGCGAACACAAAGAAAGCAGTATTATTAATGCTGATATTATTATAACTAGTCCAGGTATTCCACCTCATTCAGATGTAATAAAGCTGGCCAAAAAACATAATATTGCGATTTTTAGTGAAATTGACGTGGCATTTTTAGCTACTACTAAGCCATTTATTGCAATAACAGGCACAAATGGTAAAACAACTGTTACTAAACTTGTATCAGAAATTTTTCAAAAAGCAGGTTTTAAAGCTCCTGCTTGTGGAAATATTGGCTATCCTGCAATATCTGCTGTTGCAGAAAATCCTGATTTTTTAATTTTAGAGATTAGCTCTTATCAAATTGCAACAAGTAAAACCTTTAGGCCTCAAATAGCGGCATATTTGAACTACACAGCCGATCATGTTGATTGGCACGGTAGTGAAGAAGAGTATTTTAACGCTAAAGCGTCTTTATTTACAAGTTCATCTGCTCCTGTATGGGCTGTGCTTAACGCTTCTGATTCAAAGGTTTTGGGTATTGCCTCTAAGATAAAATCAAAACATATCTATTTTAATAGAGAACACTACGTTGAAGATTGTGTTTACATAAAAAATGATGCAATCTACTCACAACATAAAAAAGTTACTTCTGAAGTTATAAAATTAAATGAAATACCGTTAATAGGTAATCATAATCATCAAAATGTTATGGCCGCCGTAAGTATAGCTGTAGCTTCGGGTATAGACTTAGAAACGATAAAAAATACTATAATTGCATTTAAGTCTCCCGAACATAGAATAGAATTTGTTGAAACTATTGATAATATTGATTATTTTAATGACTCTAAAGCTACAAATACTGATTCTGCCATTTGTGCATTAAATGCATTTGATGAAAAGGTCGTTTTAATTGCAGGTGGTAAGGATAAAGGAACTTTACTTAACGAATTTGTTAAAAAAATAAATGAAAAAGTTGCATCTGTTATATTAATCGGAGAAGCAGCTGATAGATTTGAAAATGAACTAAAACAAGCAAATTACAATAAAATATATCGGGCAAGTACATTGGAAGAAGCTATAGACAAGGCGCATGCGTTAAATCTTGGTTCTGTTCTGTTTTCTCCTGCATGCGCAAGTTTTGATATGTTTAAAAATTACGAAGAGAGAGGCCATGCGTTCAAAAACTACGTCTACAAGAAGAAGCAGACTGGAAAAGCTTAAAGAAAAAAATAAAATTTATAAAAATAGGCAAAAATCGGGAGTGATTATTTCTGCTCCAGATAATACTTTGTTTATGATAATTTTAACGATTGCAATTTTTGGATTGGCTGCTGTATTTAGCGCAGGCGCTCCCGAAGGAATGGAAGATTATAATAATCCTGCTTATTATGTATTAAAGCAGAGTATTTTTATGTTCTTGGGTTTTTTAATCTTATTTTTCTTTTCAAAAAAAGACTATAAAAAATTTGAACAATGGGCTTTTCCTTTTGCACTTGGAACTATTTTTCTGATTGGTTTAACTTATATTCCTGGGCTTGGAACAACAAGTAACGGCTCGACAAGATGGCTTTCGTTCATTCCTTTTTTGCAGGTGCAACCTTCAGAATTTGCTAAAATATCTGTTATATTACTTATTGCCTCCTCAATTTCTAAAGCAAAAACATTGTTAGATCAAAAATTGCTTAGAAGTCTTTTATTGGTTGGCGTTATGGTTATTTTAATATTAAAACAGCCCAATCTGAGCGTATCAATGGTAGTTGCTGCAATAACAGGCTTTATGATGTATGTTGGAGGCACTTCTGAAACATTATTTGTTTCAGGGGCAACAGTAATGGGCTTTTTAGCTTATCATAATATTATGCACAATGCCTATCAGCTTAAAAGAATTACAGGTTGGTTAGATCCATGGAAAGATGTCCATGAAACAGGATATAACCTTATTCAATCATGGTTTGCAATAGGAAGTGGCGGTGTTTTTGGAGTAGGCTTCGGGAATTCAAAGCAAAAATTATTTTATTTGCCGTTTAGACATACAGATTTTATTTTTTCTGTTATATGTGAAGAATTAGGCTTTATAGGTGGTGTTATACTGATTGGATTATATCTTGCACTTATACATAGAGGTTTTACTATTGCGAGCAGATGTCCGGATTCGTTTGGTAGACTTGTTGCATTTGGAATTTCTGTGGCAATAGGACTGCAAGCGTTAATAAATATGGCTGTTGCAACAGGTGTTATGCCTGTCACGGGTGTTACTCTTCCACTTGTAAGTTATGGAGGTACTTCAATCCTTGTAACTATGGCTATGTTAGGAATTTTATTAAATATTTCCAGAAAGCGAATTCAAAAATTACCTATAAATGGTGAAACAAATGAACAAGATTAAAAAACTCAATGTTATTCTTTCAGGCGGTGGGACAGGTGGTCATATATATCCTGCCATAGCTGTTTATCAAGTTTTAAAAAAAGATTCTGATGTTGAAAATATTTATTACATTGGCTGCAACAAGAATATGGAAAAAGATGTAGCCCAAAAAGAAGATATTCCTTTTTATTCGGTAAATGTTTCTGGAATGCCCAGAAAAACCAGTTTGAGATTTATTAGTTGGTTTGCTGAATTAATTAGTGCAACTGTCAAAGCTTTTTATTATTTGTTAAAACTTAAGCCTAATGTAATTTTAGGAACAGGAGGTTATGTTAGTGCTCCTGTACTTATTTCCGCAACTATTTTAAAAATACCTTTTATAATCCATGATTGTGATGCTCAACCGGGAATAGTAAATAAAGCTTTAGCACCTTATGCACATACAGTTTCAGTTGCCTTTGAGGAAGCGGGGACAAAGTTAAAAGTAAAAAACTTGATGGTAAATGGTAACCCTTTAAGAGAAAGTTTTAAAACTACAACGAGAGAAGAATCTTTAAATAAATTAAATCTTTCCGCTACTAAATTAACAATTTCAATTATTGGAGGCTCTCAAGGAGCAAGATCCATTAATAATGCTGCATTAAATATAATGCAAGACTTGCTGGAAACTATAGACTGTCAGGTAATTCATCAGGTTGGAACAAAAAATTATGATCAATATGTTGAAGAGCTTGAAGTTAAATATCCAAATCTTAAAAATAATTCATCATATCGATTAGCACCTTATTTTGACAATATGCAAAATATTTTTGCGGTTTCAGATTTGATTATTTCAAGAGCAGGTTCTTTAAGCCTTTCAGAAATATGTTTGAATTCAATTCCATCTATATTGATACCATATCCTCATGCTGCTGCTGATCATCAAAGGCATAATGCTAAAGTAATGGAAAATTCTGGAGCATCAGTTTATCTTGATGATAACGATTGCACTTCTGAAAATCTTTTGGCTCAAATTAAAGATTTGATTAATAATTCTGAAAAACTTCAATCAATGAAAACTTCTGCCAAAATACTTGCAAAAGAAAATTCCGCAGAAAATCTTGCTGCAAAACTAAAAGAAATTGCTTTATAATTTTACTCTTCAGATAAATTTTCTTTTAAAACAGTAACTAAATAATTTAATCTTGTTAAAGCAGTTTTAAATCTTGAGCTTAAAATAGTATTATGTTCTTGTCTGATAGAATAATCCTGTAAAAGTCGGTCATATTTTTCTATATATCTGACATACGATGACAAATCAACTAATTGTTTATTCAGAGTAATAGTTTGCTTATATGTTTCGTAATTTCTCTCAGGTTTATTTTTATATTTAGTCTCTAGGGAAATCACATAAAGATTTAAAAGATTTTCTTTTGCACAAAAGAGTTGAGTTTTATTTTCAGGATTTGTTTCAATTGCTTTTTTTATGCCGTCTAAATAAGGCAAAAGTTCTTCTAAGTCTTTCAAATAATGCTTATAAGTATTTTGTTTGTATATAGTTGCTTGCATAATAGGTCTTTTGGCTTTAGGAGCAAGTGCAGGTATATTTTCGACAGGTGCTTTAACTTCTTGCTTTGGTCTTGTGGTATCGCCTAAAGTAGGCAAGCTGTCATAATAACCTGCCGCAGAACAATTTATAACTATTAAAATTCCTGCTAAAGTTTGCTTTATAACTTTCTTGCTCATTTGAAATCCTATATTATTAAATAAAAATAAGTTTGAACGAACTCATACTATGATTATAATAATATTATTCACTTTTTCAAAGAAACGATTATCAACGATTTAAAGGATTTTTTATGGAAAATATTATTAATTTTCGTATTCCAACAATTGAAATATATAAAAAAGAAGATTTATGTGAATTTTTAGAAGAAAATACACCTGTATATATATGCGAACATATTGAAGAAAAATTAAATCCAGTGGGATTGCAATGGAATTATATATTGACCGCATATATTCAAAATAAATTATTTGGGGCTGTCGTGATTAAATACAGCGAAAGTTTATTTAATCAGCCTGATTTTACTCAAAGACCAATTATTTCAGGCTTAGAACATGTAATAAAAGATAAAAATATAATCTTTAAAGGTAAAATTTCTCCTTAGAAAAAATATGCAGAAATAATTGTTTAAAAAGTTTACAAAGATAAATTTACTAAATGCAATATATTCGTATATATTAGCTCTTTATAAGATAATTTACTGTTTTATAAATTATTATTAACTTTACTTATTGGTGTGTTTTTTTTACGCTTACAAGTAAGAATTACCATAACTATGCAAATTTCACTAATGGAGAAATGTTAAATGACTCAAAAAGTTTTTTTAGGAATAGATGTTGGTTCTGTTACAACAAAACTTGCTGTAGTTGATGCATTTGGTCAATATGTTAATGACTACATGATCAGGACAGCAGGTAAACCTGTTATGGCTGTTCAAGAAGGTTTAAAGCAACTTTTAGCTAAGGCTGCAAGTGCTTATGAAGTCATGGGAGTTGGTACTACCGGAAGCGGTAGACAACTTGCAGGCGCATTAGTCGGTGCTGATATCGTAAAGAATGAAATCACCGCTCATGCTGTTGCTGCAAGTGCAACTGTACCAGGAGTTCAGACAATTCTTGAAATTGGCGGGCAAGACAGTAAAATCGTTCTTTTAAGAGACGGTATTGTAACAGACTTTGCAATGAATACAGTATGTGCAGCCGGTACGGGAAGTTTTCTGGATCAGCAGGCAAGCAGGCTTAATGTGCCTATAAGTGAGTTTGGTCCAACTGCTTTAAATTCTACAAATCCTGCAAGAATTGCAGGAAGATGCGGCGTTTTTGCGGAAAGTGACTTGATTCATAAACAGCAATTAGGTTATCCTGTTCAGGATTTACTATATGGCTTGTGTCAAGCTCTTGTAAGAAATTATTTAAGCAACCTTGCATTAGGGAAAGAAATACTTGGCCCTGTTGTATTCCAAGGTGGTGTGGCAAGTAATATTGGTATGGTTAAAGCGTTTGAAGAAGCTCTTGAGATGAAAATAACCGTTCCTCCTAACCATCAATCAATGGGTGCAATTGGTGCTGCTCTTTTAGCAATGGAAAATTATCAATATACCGGTAATACTACGAAGTTTAAGGGTTGGGGCGTTAGAGATTTCAGCTTTAATTCGATAACCCATGAATGTCTTGATTGTTCAAATGCTTGCGAAGTTATTACAATTGTCCAGGGTGAAATTGAAAATCCGGCAGCAAAAACCCCAAAAGAAATTATTGGAAACAAAATTGCTAGATGGGGCGGAACTTGCGGTAAATGGGATTTGTCTAATTGATGTAACTTAATAAAAATACACAGGACAAGTCCAATTAGATAAAGGATTAAGTAGAATGTGGTACAATTAATAATTATAAGTGATTAATAAAACATAGTCTTCTTTATTCTTTGTACAAGCTACAATGTGATAATTTGATTTCGTAATCGGGTAATAAAAAAATGACATTTAAGCCATTAAAAATAAGTGAACATAAAATAGCATTAAAGCCGATAATACAAGGCGGAATGGCTATAAGAGTCAGTACTGCTCCGTTGGCTGCTGCGGTAGCTAATTGTGGTGGGGTTGGCTTAATTGCTGCTTCGGGTATGGCTGAAGCAGAAATTAGAGCGGAAATTCGTCTTGCCCGTAGTCTTCAACAGAATAAAACAGGTCTTATCGGTGTCAATATAATGTTTGCAGCTTCTGAATTCAGTAAGCTTGTAGAAATTGTTATTGATGAAGGTATTGACCTTATTGTATTCGGAGCAGGTTTTTCAAGGGATGTTTTTGAACTTGGTAAAAACTCAGGTGTTCCAATTGTTCCAATTGTAAGTTCTGCAAAACTTGCTGTTATTGCTAAGAAAAAAGGAGCAACAGCTATAATTGTAGAAAGTGGTGAAGCAGGTGGGCATTTAGGTACTTGTAACACTATTAGAAATCTTATTCCTGAAGTAAGACAAGCTTTAAGTCAAATCTCTAATGGGGATGATGAAGAAGTATCTTTAATTGCTGCAGGTGGAGTAACCTCAGGATCTGATATAGTTGATGTTATGAACCTTGGTGCTAACGGTGTTCAGATGGCAACCAGATTTGTATTAAGCGAAGAGTGTACAGTTGATGATAAGTTTAAAAAACTCTATATGGAAACAACTGAAGATGAGCTTATCTTAATTACAAGTCCTGTCGGATTACAGGCTAGAGCAATAAGTACTCCTTTTTCAAGAAGTGTTGTTGATGAGACGGTTGATAAACCTAAAAAATGTACAAAGTGCTTAAAGCACTGTTCACATAGTTTTTGTATCATTAACTCATTAGATTCAGCTAGAAAAGGCGATATGGAAAAAGGTCTTTTCTTTGCAGGCGAAAATCTTGGAAAATATAAAGATATTTTACCTGTGAAAACTATCTTCAATAATCTTGAGGAAGAAGCGAAAGCCTATAAATCAAGTTTAAAAGAAGCTACTTTGGCTAATATCTAAAAATCTATCAATTAAAAAAAGAGTTAAGTTTTTATAAACTTAACTCTTTTTGTTTTAAGAATAACCTTTTTAAATTAGTCCAAAGACTCTGCTGTATAAAATAGCTGAAAATATAATTAAAATAATACCAAATCCTTTATTTAGTACACCTGAAAAGGAATGAAAGGATTTTGATTTTTTCATTGCTGCGACAGCACTGCCTGCAACAAATAATATTACGCTTTGTCCTAATGAATAAGAAAATAACATTCCTGCACCTAGTAAGATATTAGATTTCAAAGAAGAAAAAGCCATTATTGAGGCTAATATAGGTGTTGAGCAAGGACTTGCGGTTAATGCATAGATTATTCCGATTAATAAAGGAAAAATAAATAAGCTGTTTCCTTTTTTTTCGGGCATTTTCTTTATAATTGTAGGAATTGGGATTTCTAAAACTTGTAAAATATTTAATCCTAGCACTAATAATAAGGAACTAAAAATAATTATTAAAATATCGTTGTTGTAAAATCCCAGAACTTTGCCTGCTAATGCTGCTATTACACCAAAAATTGTAACTGTTAAAGAGAGTCCTAGAAGAAAACTCAATAATTGAATATAGATATTTTTTTTATTATCTTTAGTTCCTACAATATAACCTGTTAATACAGGGAGAAAACCTAAAGAACAAGGCGATACTGATGCAATTACACCTCCAATAAAACTAAGAGGCATTAAAAATAACAAGAAATTTCCATCCATAGATTTTGAAAATAGTGTGTTTAAAAATTCCATTAATCTGTTATCCCTTTCAAATGGTTGTCTAATGTTTTGTCGTCCATATAACCATTAAGTATTTTTTCTTTTTTATTTTTATCAATTAAAACTAATGTTGGGACGACCTGAACATTATATTTTTTAATAAGCTTTTGTGATTCTGTGTCTTTAGATGTAATATCGATTTTAATAAAATCAATTTTACCTTCATATTTTTTTTCTAATGGAGTTAAAACTTTGTCTAAATCTTCACATTCAAGACAGTATTTTGAACTGAAATCTATTACTTTTGGATGATTTGAAGAAATAAAGTTTATTCCTTTATTTCTTACTTGATAAAGTCCAAAATAAATCAGTAAAGGAAGTAAAAAAATAAATAATATTATTAAATTATTAGTTTCCTTTTTCATAATTCACCTCCGTTAACATTATTATACACTTTTTTAAATTGTATTTATTAATCATTCCTCTAAAGGAAAAAATTAACTTTTTATGCTAGTTTATTCAAATAAACATACTACAAAGAGGAATAAATAATGCTTATTTTAAAACTTTTATCTATATTAAAATATAATCCATTATTATTTTTTGTTGCTGTTTTTTTTATTTTATTTCCCTTAATAATAAGTATAACCATTCATGAATGGGCACATGGTTTTGTAGCATATAAGTTAGGTGATAATACTCCTAAGCTTAGTGGTAGATTAACCTTAAATCCACTTGCTCATATTGACTTAATCGGGACAATAATGCTTTTTGTTGTCGGCATCGGTTGGGCAAAGCCTGTACCTATAAACACAGCTAATTTAAAAAATAAATATAATGTTGCTTTAGTTGGAGTAGCTGGTCCTTTAAGTAATGTTATTTTAGCAGTTTTATTTAGCATTATTGGAGTTATTTGTTTTAAATTTAAAAATAATAATATTTTTTATTTTATTACTTTGATCTCAATTTATCTTACACAGATAAATTTTTTGTTAGCTTTATTTAATCTTATGCCAATTCCGCCGCTTGACGGTTCGAGAATAATTTCAGCAATATTACCTGAGAAGTTACAAAATTTATATTCAAAAATTGAACGGTATGGTTTTATAATAATCATAGCAATTGCTTTTAATGGAGGATTTAGTGTTATATTAACTTTTTCTAGATTTCTCCAAAATTTATTATATTTATTTTTAAATAAAATTATTTGATGATATAAACAATCAAGGCAAAGACTATATTAATCTTTACCTTGATTGTTTATTATTAAAACTTATTTTAAATTAGTGAATTTAAGCTTTTTTCTTTGTTATTCAAAGCAATAATAATATTTTTAAAATACTGTCTAATTGGTTTTATTAATCTTTGTGGCAATAATCTCATAATAATAAGTTTTAATATTCCATTAAATTTATCTTTTTCAAGTAATAATTCAGGATATATTGATATTGCTTTGAATAAATATTTAAAGGCATCTTTGTATTCTAAAAGATTTCTTGCAACGCCTAATGAGTAAAAATATCTATAAGCATAGGCTTTCCGTTTAATATTATTAATGGGAAATACAGGCGTTTTAAATTCTCTATCAAGAATGTTCAATAAACTTTCAAGCATTTTTTTATAATTTTTTGAAAGGCTAATTGAATATATACGATATTGAACTAAATAATCGTTTACTCCTACAAGGTCATATTCTCTTGCAATTCTAATCCAAATATCCCAATCTTCACTAACAAATAAATTTGGATTAAAATAACCAATCTTATTGAAGCATTCTTTTTTAATAAGTGGAACGCTACCATTATCAACATAGTTGCCGAGAATTAAATTTTTATAATAATCATTATTGATTTTATATTCTTTACGACCTATTGTTCTGTTATTTTCATCAATATATTTAACCCACCCAAAGGATAAACCTGCCTTTGGATTTTGCTTCAATGCATGTAACTGTAATTCAAGTTTTTTATGAAACCATAAATCATCAGAATCAATAAAAGCTATATAATCACCTTGTGATAATGCAATGCCTGTATTTCTTGCAACGCTTGGACCTGCATTAGTCTGATAAAAGTATTTAACTCTTTCATCTGAAGAAAAACTTTTTACTATTTCTTCAGTTTTATCGTTCGAGCCATCATCAACAATAATAAATTCAAAATTTTTAAAAGATTGATTTAAAACTGAGATTATTGCGGAGCTGATATATTTTTCTCCGTTAAATACAGGCATTATTACAGATATTTCAGGTTTTATTTGAGTTGACATTTTTTAAAACCCCCGTATATTATGAAGCAATTTTAAAAAATGAGATAAGATGTTGCAATTAGTCTATAAGCTATACAATTGGATAGCTATAAAGTTTATAGAATAATTTTAGTTATTTCTATATATTTTTGATAATTTAAAACTTAATAATAATTAAATTATTCTAAATCAAGTTGTTATGTTTTTTATAAGAAATTAAATAAAGAATTTATGCTAATCGACCGATTTGCTTTTTTTTTCAAGAACTATTTTGTTTGGAATAACTCAAAGAGAAAGAAAAGAAACCCGAGCGCTTAAAGCTGCTATGTTTTTGTTTTTACGTCCTTTTTATTTTTTGAAAAATAAAAAGGACGTCGATGGATTTAGACATCGAAATCTTACAGCAACAAAAATTATATACATGTAAAAACACATGGTTAAGTCGATTGGTTCGATTCGCTCACAATGACAATTTTTTTTGACTTTAGACCTCTGAATTTTCTTATGATGAAAAAATTTGGTCAATATTGAAATAAGTTTTGCGTGATGTTTTGTCAATTATTTTGTTGTAGAGGTATCTATTAATTTTTTTGAGCTGCATCTTGCGCTTGTTTTGCATAAAGTTCTGATAATAATATCGAATCGCCTATATTTCTCACAACAAGAGCATCATTATTAATTCCTGCAAATAAAGAACCTGCAGTTTTTGTTAAAATACCTGAAATTAACAGCATTTTTTCTTTGGGGTCTTTTTCGGATGATTTTACCCATATACCACCACAATCCATAACAGTACCTACCGTTGCAGCTATGTTTGCAGCTAATTTTACTTCATTAGATGGAATAACAGCTGTATACATTAACATTCCTCCACCTATCTGTGTAACCATAGAGGACCATCTTTTTAATTCACGGAATGTTTTACTCATAGATTTTGGGTCGTCTATATCAGCAATATCTACAGCAGTAGGCGGTTTATTACGTTCAGCTTTTATACATTCGGCGGTCTGTCTTAATAACTTTACAGGTGCATGTATTACTTTTGCTTCATCTTCAAGCATAAATTGTGCTAATTCTTTAGTTTTATTTAAATCTTCTAATATCTCTTTTTGTGACTCTTTATCAAATGGATCTTTTAGAAATTCAAATGTCCTTTTATATACTTGAGGATCAAACAGATAATCAAAATCAAACTCACGAGGTTTTGCTTCTTTTTCAATATGCTCATTTCTTGCAAAATTTGCATAGCCTGCATTTATGGCCGCTATTGAAAGATACATAGCCGCTTTCGGAGCTACAGAGTGTGGTAAAAGTATCATAAGAGGTGTATCTAAAACTAGTGCAAGTCCTCCTAGTGCTGCTGTCGGTTGTTTGTTTTCCTTTCCGAATGTCGCAAATTGACAGCCTTTAAGCCCAAGAGCGCCAATATTCATTGCTGTCCAACCACCTGTTTCTAAAATATTTCCTAAAGTGGAGATCATTTCTTTAGCTTGCATGTGATAAATAGCAGACATAGGATCTGTATTTTTAATATTAGTGTTTTGTACTATTGTTGTAGGGTTATTAGGTTGAATATTAGGTATAAAGGGAGTATTAGCAGGTGTAGACGGCATTTGTCCCGCAAAAAATTGTAAACCTGCTCCTAGTACATATCCGCTTGCTCCTATTTTTATAAAATTTGCTGCATTTTCTCCAAAAGCAGCTGAAGTGCTACCTTTATGCGTGATCTCCATGTCTTTATTTTTTTCCGGAGGCTCTTTTGTGTTTAACTCTAATTCTTCTGAAGCACCTTTAAAGGTTACTTTTTTCTGTTGAGTTACCATTGGGTTATACATTCTAGAATATAAATTAGAGTTCATTAACATTAGTTTCTCCCTTTTAAAGCAAATTTGTATTTAAATAATCCAGCATATTTGAATACGAGCTTTAAAACGTCTAAAATTAATTGTTGCTAGTAAATTAATGTAACTTCTCTGCCTGTCCAATAAAATAATTGATAAAAGGTCATGCTAAATTTGGTTCGATAGTGATTAAATTCTTTCATTACAAGAAAGATGTCTAAAGCCAAAAAAATCATCTTTGTGAGCGAAGTAAAGCAATCGCCTTAAGCCTTAGTTTTTACCTGTAAATTCTCTTTGTTTCAGTAATATTTCGATGCCTTTAAGACATCGACTCACTTTTTATTTTTCGAAAAATAAAAAAGGAGTAAAAACAAAAAACATAGCAGCTCTGACCGCTACTGGCTTCTTTTCTTACTCCTTGAGTTGTTTTATACAAAATGATTTTCGAGAAAAGAAGCAAACCGCTCGGGTAGTGCGCTTTTAAAATTCAATTATCAATAAATAAGTTGGATTGGTATAAGTTAATTTATTAAAATTATTCAAATTTTATATTTTTAACAAATTCAATAGCCTGATCATAATTATTAATATCTCCACTAATTTGAGCTTCATTAAGAGCTTTTAATACTATTCCCACTTTAGGCCCTTTATTTATGTTTAATAGCTTCATAACATCATCTCCGCTGATTAATTTTGGAATTGTAATCATGTTTTCAGAGATATTATGATATTTTTCTAATAATTCCTGCAATCCGCTAATATTTTTATTAACAATATCATCGGTTATTTCAGCCCCTCTTGCACTTAATCTGTCGGCCATAGCAATTATTATAAGCTCAGGAACTTCTTTTTCTATTCGTCTGTAAAATCTTAATATTGATTTTTCGGTTATAGTTTCTTCTTTTAAGATTTGAGAAGGATAAAGATGAAATTTAATCAGTTTTTCAATTACTTTTATAGCCACTTTACTGAACGTCATTCTCCTTAATAGAGGCAAAGCTAATCCTGCACCGATTTCTTCGTGCTTTATGAAGCGGTGTCGTCCTTCTTCGTCAATTGTCCATGTATCGGGTTTTCCCAAGTCATGTAATAATGCAGCTATTTTTAGTAAGGATAAACGAGTTGAACCATATACAATTTCTTCGTTCAAATGTTCTTTTACCCAATCAGGTGAATCTTTAACCATTATTTCAAGCTGTTTCACGACTTCTATTGAATGTTCAATTAAAGGCAAATGATGATGAAGATTAGGCGGCACTTTTAATTGAGGGGACATTTCAGGGAATATTTCAAAAAGAAAAGCTGTTTCTTTCATTAAGAATAAATTTTCTGCGGAAAAAGCCCCTTCAAATAACTTTATTAATTCTGCTTTAACACGTTCAATCGCAACATTATGTATTAAAGATTGGTGTTTTTTTATTAGTAATAAAGTATCTTCTTCTATTGAAAAACCTGTTTGAGCAGCGCATCTATAAGCTCTTAAAATTCTTAATGGATCATCAATAATATTTTTTTCAGATATTGCAGTTATCTTTTTATTATTAAGGTCATCAACCCCATTAAATAAATCTATAAATTTATTATCATTTAGAGAAAAAGCCATAGCATTAATCGTAAAATCTCTGCGTTCCAGATCTTTTAAAATATCATTATTTAATGCCGCCGCAAAATCTAAAGTCGTTTTTTTATCTTCTAAAACTATTCTTGCAATATCATAATGTTCATCAAGAGGAACAAAATAACCGTTTAATTTTTCAGCCATTTTCTTGGCAAAATCAAAGGCTTTAACGCCTGTTAATACATAATCGGTATCAAGCCAGTCTTTTTTTAACAAAAAATCTCTTATTGTTCCGCCAACAACCCAAATTTTGGAATTTTCGTCCATTTCTTCGAGTATAGATTTATTTATTTCATCATTTATAAAAAAATTAAAGTTCATATTCATATATAACCTGTGATAATGCTGATACAACGGCTGTTTCTGCTCTTAAAATTAAATTTCCCAAAGATATAAGTGGCAAGTTTTCTTTATTGAATAAATCAAATTCTTCATTGGACCATCCGCCTTCCGGGCCGATAATTATGAGAATATTCTTTATATTGTTATTTTGCTTTTTGAAATCAGTAAGAAATTGCCTTAATGTTAAGTCATCATTTCTTTCGGCGCATACAAACCTTAAATCGTAGTCTTTAAGATTCAAGGCTTCTTTTAATGTCAAAATATTCTCTATTATCGGAACATCGAGTCTTTCACATTGTTTTACGGATTCATAGGCTATTTTTTGCCATCTTTCAATTTTTTGTTCTTTATCTTTGTCTGAAAAAAGTTTTACTACTGTATTTTTGCTGATGATTGGAATTATTTTATCAACACCCAATTCAGTAGCTTTTTGTATTATCAGATCTTGTTTTTGTCCTTTAAGTATTGACTGTATAAGGGTTATACGTGTATTCAATGTTCTTTTGATTTTATTTTTTGAAATTACTTTAAGTTCAACTAAAGTTTTATTTATTTTGCTAATTTTAGCGTTAAATGAAAAATTATCTTTTAATGCGGCTAATATTTCATCATTTTCTCTTAATCTTAAAACGGATGAAATGTGCTTTATATCTTCAATATCAGTTATATAAGCCTTTGTATTATCTTCACTTATTGAACTTACAAAAAATTGTGGCATATTTATCCTCTCATATAAAGAAATATAACGATTATAAAAGCTATATCATTTTATTATAAAGCTTATTGACTTGTTTAGATTATTTCATTCTCCTCCATATAGAGGATATTAGCTATACTATACTAAAGTTTAAAAAATGTGTACCGATAGTTTAAGTATGAGAAGAAAATACCAAACAAAAAAAAATTAAAGGTTTGTAAGTTTAATCTCTAAACCAGTAAGAATTTATAGTAAGAAAAGTAGAGGCAATACCCTCTCACGAGGGAAATTGCAATGCAGAAAAACAGGGAAGATAGTAAGTAACAGGGAGTGACATTTATGTCGATTGTAGTGAATAACAACATTGCGTCGCTTCTGGCTCAAAGAAACTTAAGCCAAAGCACGTCTAGTTTAACCAAATCCATCGAAAGATTATCATCAGGGTACAAAATTAACAAAGCATCTGATGATGCAGCAGGTCTTTCAATATCTGAAAATTTAAGAGGACAGATCAGAGGTAATGTTCAAGCAATGAGTAACGTTCAAAACGGTACAAACTTGCTTCAAGTAGCAGAATCCGGTTTATCCACAATTAATGACCACATTCAAAGAATTAGAGAATTATGCATTCAAGCAGCGAATGATACAAATGCAACAGCAGAAAAAGCAGCAATTTTAGAAGAAATTACACAAAGAACTGCTGATATTTCAAGAATTGCAAAAGCAACAAGATTTAATAACATATTTTTACTTGACGGTAGCAAAAGTGCACCTAATTCAGCTGTAATTCAAGTAGGTCCTAATGCTGAAACCTCAACTTGCACAATTGATATTGGAACTGTATTAACTGACAGTAGAGCAACAACAATCGGTGTTAATATTGATATTGCAGCAAGTGACTGGACTGGAGTAAAAATTAGAAGTTTCTTAGGTAAAATTGATGCCTCATTAAAAGATATTTCGTCAAAACGTTCTAAAATTGGTGCGCTTCAAAATAGACTTGATGCTGCATTAGATAACTTAACAGTTACAAATGAAAATATGACTGCGTCTGAATCAAGAATTAGAGATGTAGATGTAGCTAAAGAATCTGCGAATATGACCAAGTATAAGATATTACAACAAGCGTCAGCAAGCGTTCTTACTCAAGCTAATCAACTACCTGAACTTGCTTTAAAACTACTCGGTTAATAAAATTCCCCTTCTTACTAAACAAATCCCTGTATAAAAATTCCCAACCGGCTTTATGCCGGTTTTTTTTTGCCTGAATTTAAGTAGGAAAATATTATATTGTTTTCTTTTAAATTGGAATGTAAATTTTATATTAATTATTGTTAAGTTGCGTATTAAATTAAAAAAATTTAGTATAATAATAATTAATATAAATGTAATTTTATTTAGCTGCTGTCAGAAAAATTAAGAGGAAACTGTTTTATGAGGATTTTAGTAATATTTATTGCTTTTTTAATTACTACCGGAACAGCTTTTTCATCGGTTAATCAGGAAATAACTGCTGATAATACTATTAAACTACTATCTGAAGCAAGTCAATATACAAGAATTACAGGTAAAATTGTGTCTACAGATTTTGATAGTAAATCAAAAGTAGTCTTTTTAAACTTTGGAAATAATTATAATACTTCATTAAGTGCTTTAATTTATCAAGATGCTCTTCATGATTTTGAAAATGCAGGAATTTTTGATCCAGCAGCTTTTTTCAAAAGAAAAGATGTTGTTCTTGAAGGAATTATAAGGATTTCTAACGGAAAACCTGAAATAATAATAGACAGTCCTACTCAAATTAAAATTAAAAATAATGATATGGCCTATACAAAAACAAAATGAATATATTAGAAAAAATAATTGCATATAAAAAAGAAGTAGTTGAAGAACAAAAAAAAGTTATTGGTCTTTCTTTAGACGAGCTTAAAGTTGAATGTGAGAAAAAGCCTCCGATTATAAGTTTTGAGCAACGTTTAAAAAGTAATTGTCAAAATAATAAAGTTTCTTTAATTGCTGAAGTTAAAAAGGCTTCGCCCTCGAAAGGTATTATAAGAGAGGATTTTAATCCTCTGGAAATTGCTTTGGATTATGAAAAAGCAGGAGCTGATGCGATTTCAGTTTTAACTGACGAAAAGTTTTTTCAAGGAAGCATTGATTATCTTTTAGAAATAAAAAAATATATTAATATTCCTGTGTTAAGAAAAGATTTTATTGTAGATCCTTTTCAGGTCTATCATTCAAGGCTGCTGGGTGCAGATATGATATTACTTATTGTTTCGGCTCTTGAATCAAAAGAATTAAGAGAATTATATAAAATAGCAACTGATATTGGACTTGAAGTTCTTGTTGAAACTCACGATAAGCAAGAATTTGATATAGCTTATGAACTTGGCGCAAAGATTATCGGCATAAATAACAGAAATCTTAAAACCTTTGAATTGTCATTAAATAATACAGTTGATATTATTAAAGATAGAGCTATTGAAAATAGATTTATTATTTCAGAATCAGGCATATTTACTAATGAAGACATTACATATTTACAAAACTATAAAGTTTCAGGTATATTAGTTGGCGAAAGTTTAATGAGACAGGATAATATTTATAATTCAGTAAAAAAACTAATGAATAAATAATTAAAAATTATGAGTGAACTTAATATTTCAGAAATAAATATAGATAATTTTAATCCCTTTGGTGCAACTGCGGAAGAATTACTTGCTCTTGCTCTTGATGAAGCAGGGTTGCTTTCTGAAGTGACTAAAATAAATGAAACCTCTGCGAAAGCTCTATGCAAATCTTTATTTGTAAAAAGAGATGCATATAAAGAATTAACTAAACTGGGAAATATTTTAATAAAAAAACATGTTATCACTGCTGCACAGCTCAATGAAGCACTGGAATATCAGCGTCAACATAATGAAAATAAACTAGGTAATACTTTGCTTGCGTTAAATATGTGTAAGATAGAAGAAATTGAGCGTTGTTTGGATATTCAAAATCAGATTCGTGATGATATAGAAAAATTGGATAATTTTCAGCATCGAGTATTAAATATAAAAAACAGGCTTAGAAAATATATTTAAGCTTTAGGTGTATTAAAATTGCTTTTTTTTTGCTCTTTTTTTTGCAGGTGGATATGCCATAAATGAGTTTAGTTGTAAATTAAAAGAATCTATCTTATGCAAAATAAATTGAGTGAAATCATTGTTTTTTCAGTTTTTCATTCAAAATATAAATAATTTAAATACATAAAAATTAAAATATTTTAGATTTAGCATTTAAAAATTTTCAAAAACAAACTATAATGATTTTATTGTTATTAGGTTTTAGGATCGAGAATGGATACTTATTATACAGAACAGACCACTATTAACATTGATAGATATTTTAGTCTAAGACAAAAATTGACGATTAAAAGATCTTATATGGATGATGAAGAGTCATATACAACTTTTGTTACTGAAGTGGATAATAAAAGTTTTTATATTGAGTTGCCTCTGAAAAATGGACATATAGTTTCTTTAAAAGAGAAAAAAGAAATAGAAATATCTTCGATCTCTCCTGACGCTGTTTGGCGTGGAATGGCGCAAGTAAAAGAAGTGTCTAGTATAGGCGCCTGGGTTAATTATCCTAAAGTATTAAAAAAAGTTCAATGTAGAGAATACAAACGTTGGGATTTAAGTTTACCAATTAAAGTTGCGATTTATTCCGATGAAACTTCTGATTTGATTGAACAAACTATTTTGGCAAAAACAAAAGATATTTCTTGTGGCGGTCTTGCAACTTTGACAGCGGACGAAATCCCTAAAGATAAAGTTGCAAATCTGGTAATTGATGACCTGTTCTTCACTCTTGATTGTAAAGCTAAAATTGTTTATAGCCGTTTTGATATTTTATTAAATAGTTATGTAACGGGATATCAATTTATTAATCTTGATGATAAGACTATAAATAGAATTCATGGTATCGGGTTATTAAAACCGATTAAATTCAATGCTGCCGACTTTTTAAACTAATAAAAATGACGAAAACTTTTCATGTCAGAAAAATAAGCAAAACTGATCTCTTTAATACAATTAAAGAGGTTGGATTTGATAGTTCTTATATTAATAAAGCGATTAATAAATATAAATTTAATCGTTATTTGATATGTGACTTAACTCCTCAACAGGCGACCATAATAAAGCAGACAGCCCTTTCTTTAGGGGCTGATTCTGCTGTGCATAGAGAGGTTATAACTTGTAAGGTTGATAAAAGCAATGTTTTAATTGGTTGTACCGATACTCAACTTGAAAGAATAGCCGATAAACTTAAATTACAGCCGTTTAAATTAAAACAAGTTGCGGATGAACTCTTAACTGTCAAGAATAATCAATTAATTCCTTTAGTTGTTAGAAATAGGGTTTTTAATTGGTCTGCTAAAACCTATATAATGGGTATTTTGAATGTAACTCCAGACTCTTTCTCTGATGGAGGAAAGTTCTTTGGACTAGAGGAGGCTTTAAAGCAAGCAGAATTAATGATTAACAGCGGGGTTGATATTATCGACATAGGCGGAGAGTCGACAAGACCTTTTTCAGAGGAAGTACCGCCTGATGAAGAATTAAAAAGAATTTTACCTGTCATTAAAAAATTGAGAGAAAAATATCCTGAGATAATTATTAGCGTTGATACAAGACACTCTCATACAGCAATTGAATGTGTGCAAAATGGTGCAGATATAATAAATGATGTGTCAGGCTTTGATAAAGACCCGCAAATGATGGAAACTGTTAAAAACTTAGACGTGCCGATTATTATAATGCATAGTCAAGGCTCACCTGAAACTATGCAAAATAATCCCGAATATTCTGAAAATATTATTACTTCAATTTATAAAACACTTTCGGATAAAGTTAATAATGCTATTAGTTGCGGAATTAAGAAAGAAAATCTTATAATTGACCCAGGTGTTGGATTTGGTAAGACACAAGAGCATAATATTGAAATTATCAGACGAATAGAGGAATTTACTTCTCTCGGCTTACCTATATTAGTTGGTATTTCGAGAAAATCTGTAATTGCTAATATATTAAATTCTCAGGATCGAGATGATGCAACAATCGCTTTAAACTCATATCTTGCTCAAAATGGTGCAAATATTATAAGAGTTCACAAGGTTCCTGCTCATAGCAAAGCTTTTAAGGTTTTAGATGTTGTTATAAAAAATTAGATTAATATTATTTAAGCTGTTAACTTAATTTATTTTTGAACTTTAAAGCATGCATATAGAAAATCAGGTGTGTTGAAAATGATAAATATAACAAATATAACAAATTTTTCGTTTAATCATATTAATCAGTTTGAAAAAATACAAAACTTTGATCATAAATTAATAAATAAAGATTTTAATATTAAAAGTGAGGAAGTTTCTCCTTCTCAATCAATAGGAATCATAAGCTTTTTAGGGGAGAGAAAAGCTAGAAAAATATTAGAATCTGAAATTAAAACTCATTTTGCAGAAAATGGTCTTAATAATATAGAAGAAATTGAACCTCAAATAAAACTTTGGTTAAAACTAAAAGTTTCAAAAGAAAGATATAAGCACTCTCTAAGTGCTCAGAAAACTGCTCAGAAAATTGCTGCTTATGTTGGCTATGATGAAGCTAAAGCAGGACTTGCCGCATTGATTCATGACAATGCAAAAAAAATATCAGATGATGATTTGAAAAAAATTGTAAAAAAAGAAGATTTAGAAATTTATTCTGAAGAAAAAGAAAAGCCTGAAAGATTACATTCTCCTGTTGGTGCTTTTTTTGCAGAGTCTAAGCTTGGCATAACAGATAAAGACGTTTTAAATGCAATAAGATTTCACACGATAGGACGAAAAAATATGACCTTGATTGAAAAAATAGTCTTTTTAGCAGATAAAACCGAACCATATTTTAGAAAAGATGGATTAGATGATAAAGTTTTTGAAGTGCTGAAAAAAAACGGAGATATTGATAAGGCATTAGATTGTTTAAATTAGGTTATATTTCTAATAGCTATAACTATATTTTTTTAAAATATTGCCCTTATACGCAATTTTTTGAGTATAATTAACTTATATAAATAAAAAACAGGAAATTGTAATGCTGGCAAAAAGAATTATCCCTTGCTTGGATGTAAAAGATGGTCAAACGGTTAAGGGTGTAAACTTTCAGAATTTAATATATGCAGGTGATCCTGTCAGTTTATCTAAAAAATATTCTGATGAGGGTGCGGATGAAATTGTATTTCTTGATATCACTGCAACTAATGAAGGAAGAAAAACGATAATTCATGTCGTAGAAGAAGTAGCAAAACAGGTTTTTATTCCTCTAACTGTTGGTGGGGGGATTAAATCCATTGACGATATTAAAAATCTTTTGTTAGCAGGAGCGGATAAAATTTCTTTAAATACAGCCGCTGTACTTAATCCTGAACTTATTGAAAAAGCTTCGCAGGAATTTGGCTCACAATGCGTTGTTATTGCAATAGATGCCAAAAGAAATGATGATGACTGGTACGTTTATATAAATGCAGGTCATAAAAACACAGGTATTAAAGTCAGAGATTGGATGAAAACTGTTGAAAAGCTTGGAGCGGGCGAAATTCTTTTGACTTCTATGGATGCTGACGGTACACAAAAAGGGTTTGATTTAGAATTAACCGCAATGGTTTCTCAAAATTCAAACTTGCCTGTTATTGCTTCAGGTGGAGCAGGTCCAAATCCTGAACATTTTAAAGATGTATTTACCGAAGGATATGCAGATGCAGCACTTGCGGCTTCGATTTTTCATTTTAATACATTACCTATAACAGATTTAAAAAAATATCTAAACGAAGAAAAAATTCCAGTTAGATTAAAATAAAAAATTTACGGCACATATTTTATCAGGGAAAATGAAAATGATAATACCAAGTATAGATATAATGGATGGCAAAGCAGTTCAATTAAAACAAGGCAAAGAAAAAGTTCTTGAGCGTGAAAACGTATTAGAACTTGCGGAATATTTCGGAAGATTTGGAGAAATAGCAGTTATTGACCTTGATGCTGCTTTAGGAAAAGGCGATAATACTGAATTAATTCAAAAGATTTGTAAAATTGCCGATTGTAGAGTCGGTGGCGGAATTAGAACTGTTGAAAAAGCTAAACAGCTTATTGCAGCAGGAGCTAAAAAAATAATAATCGGAACAGCCGCATCTGAAGAGTTTTTATCACAACTTCCAAAAGAAAGATTACTTGTTGCTATTGATGCAAATAAAGGTAAAGTGGTTACAGAAGGTTGGACTAACGAAACAGCAAACACTCCCGAAGATTTAGTAAGAAGATTTGATGATCTTTGTGCGGGTTATCTTTATACAATAGTTGAAAAAGAAGGAATGATGGGCGGAACAGACATTGAGTCCATTAAAAAAATTCGTTCAATTACAAAAAAAGAACTTATTGCCGCTGGTGGAATTAGTTCAGTTGAAGAAATTGTGGAACTTGATAAAATAAACGTTTCAAGTCAACTTGGAATGGGCATATATACTGGAGCTATCAGCTTAACAGAGGCTTATGTTTCAATTTTGGATTTTGAAAAAGGTAATGGGCTTATCCCGACTATTGTTCAAGATGTAAAAACTAAACAGGTATTAATGCTTGCTTATTGTAATAAAGAAGCATTAACTAAGTCTTTAGAAACAGGAAAAGCAACTTATTTTTCGCGTTCAAGAAATAATCTATGGACAAAAGGCGAAACTTCGGGCAATACTCAAAAGCTTCTAACTGCTAGATATGATTGTGATAGAGATTCATTATTATATATGGTTGAACAGCAAGGTCCTGCTTGTCATACAGGTGAATATTCATGTTTCGGCTCAAAAGATTTTAGCCTGAATGAGCTTTACGATGTTCTTAAAGAAAGGTTTGACAATCTTCCTGAAAATTCCTTCACAACAAAATTATTTAAAAACGAGCATTTCTTAAAAAGAAAAATCAATGAAGAAACTTATGAAGTAATAACTGCTGTTGATTCTACTGAATTAGGCTGGGAAGTTGCTGATTTAAGTTATTTTGTATTGTGTTTAATGGTTAAAAACGGTTTGACCGTTCAAGAAGTGCTAAATAACCTTGCTTCAAGAAGAAAGTAGAGTTTAATGATGAAAGTTATTAAGCATAACGAATTAACCGAAGAATTTTTTCAATATAAAGAATTTTCAGGTGTTGAGTCAGTATCTGAAATAATTAAAGATATTAAACTTAACGGCGATAATAGAGTAAAAGAATATAGTGCAAAATTCGGTGATGGAAAACTGGAACAGTTTGAATTAACAGCAGAAGAAATTGCTTCAGCAATGGCGCAAGTTCCTCAAACTGTTATTGATGCTTTAAAAACAGCAATAGAAAATGTAAAAACCTTCGCTCAAGCGCAGTTAGAATGTATAAAACCTCTAAAAACAGAAATAAACGGAACTGAATTAGGGCATAAAATAATTCCACTACAAACCATTGGGGCTTATGTTCCGGGTGGAAATTATCCATTACCTTCATCAGCAATAATGAATACCGTTCCTGCAAAAGTGGCAGGGGTTAAACAAGTTATAGTCTGTTCTCCGAGAATAAAACCTGTAACTGTTGCGGCATGTGTTTTATCGGGTGTTGATAAAATTTTTAAAATTGGCGGAGTTCAGGCTGTTGCCGCTATGGCTTACGGAACCGAGTCAATTCCTAAAGTTGATAAAATTGTCGGCCCGGGGAATAAATATGTAACAGCTGCAAAAAAAGAAGTTTATGGAGTTTGTGGCATAGATTTTCTTGCCGGACCAAGTGAAGTTATGATAATTGCTGATGATACTGCAAACGCAGAATTTATCGCAGCGGATATGCTTGCACAGGCAGAGCATGATACAGAAGCTGAAGCTTATCTTCTTACCACAAGTGCTGAACTTGTAGAAAAAGTTCAAATTCATTTGGAAGAATTTTTAAAAACATTAAAAACAGCTGATATTGCAAGAGTTTCAATTGATAAAAGTTATATAATTCTTGTAGATAGTATAGAACAGGCAATAGAAATTTCTAATAAAAAAGCACCCGAACATTTGGAAATTTGCTTTAAAGATGCTTATAATAAAGTAAATGAGTTTACAAATTATGGGTCATTATTTATTGGAAATTATTCAGCAGAAGTATTTGGCGATTATTGCAGCGGAACAAATCACGTTCTTCCAACTAATGGTGTTGCTAGATATTCAGGTGGTTTAAGCGTTTTTGATTTTATTAAAATTCAAACTTATCAACAACTTACTGAAAATTCAGCAAAGAAGAATATTGCCCCTGTTGCCTCTAAAATTGCAGAAATAGAAGGATTATTCGCTCATAAATTATCTGCTGATTTGAGAATGAAATAGTTTATATAAAAATTTATCCACAAGTTTAAACAAGAGTCTTTATTTATTGAGGAGATACAAAGTGGAATATAATAGAACACATAAATTACCCGAAGGTGTTGGAAAAAAAATTGTTGAAGCATTAAAGAAGCAAACTAATTCTTTTGATGAACAATTTGACAATGTTATTGATTCTAATCATTCTTCTTATAAAGAAGTTTTTCCTACAACTGCTAATTTTGAAGCAGGTTATGTTTCAACAGCTTATGATGAGAATGAAACCTATCAAACTGAGGAAGAGTGGGAAACTGATTCTGAATTTGAAGACTATGAAGAAGTTGAAACTGAAAATGATGAATATATATACACAACTTCAAATGATAGCAATTTTGACACCAATAGCTTAGAACCTGAGTATGATGAATTTTGTTTAAATGACGAGGAATCGGTTCAGGAAGAATATGTTCCACAAGATACATATAGATACAATAAGCCTCTTCTTAAAAGAAAAGAAAGAGAAATTTATACTGCTCCAAAAGAGGAAATTCATTATCAACAACCACAATTTAAAGCACATCCATCTGCTCAAAAAAAGCAAAGACCGCATTCAGTTGAAAGCGAAAAGTCCAAAATGCCTGCTAATAATATAGAAACTTTAACAAGACTTGTAAATCAATTACCTGCTGGTGTTACCAGACAAACAGGCGCACAAATTATAAGGCAGACAATGGAGGCAATGGGCATTTCCATGAATAAAGTTCTTGGTGAAGCTCAACACTCTCAAGATGAATATACTCAAAGAATAAAAGAACATATTAATTCAATTGAGGAGTATAAAAACAATATCAGACAACTTGAAAAAGATGTTCAAAAAAATAAAAAACGTGTTGATGAACTCGAAGATATTATAAGTTTATTTATTCTTACTGAAAAAGAAAGAAGAAAATAAATTTATAGATTTAAATATAATAAAGCAGGGAGATTATTATTTTAATCTCCCTGCTTTATTATATTAGTAGTTTTATTGAACTTTTATCCTATTTTTATTGCTTGTTTTGCACCTTTAGCAACAAGTTCTTTTATTTTCTGACTACCCGTGACAAATTCAATACCCGCAGTAAGAGCACAAGAACCAGTTACTAAACCACTTGAAATTATAGTTGGTGCATTGGCAGATGTTATACCTGCTAGAAAAACGGCTCCTGAAGTTAAAAATCCTATAAAATGCCTACCCGCTTTTCCTATATAACTGGATCCTTCTAGAAATGCAGGTGTGTTCTTGGCCATAGGCGTATTTAAGAGTTTTTGAACAGGTTCGGCATTAACAACTTTTTTAACTGCATTTGAAACAGCATTATTATTTATAGTTGCTTTTGCAACTTCTGTCGAATGATGAGTGGTGTTTAAACCATAGGCGACTATATTAAAGGTTTTTAAAGCTGCTTCAACAGGATTATTTCCTGCTACTGCAATATTTTCAACAAGATTTACTGCATATCTTGCTACTTTTGCCCCATGATCAAGTGGTGTTAATATTGCAGGCATTTCTCTTTTTGTCGTTGCTACCATATTTTTTATCATAGGTATATTTTTTCCTATCGCCGTATTTTCAATCTTATCAGCTAACGCATTTTTGATTGGAGCTATTTCTTTTGTTGAACTTACTAAATAAGATAATGTTTTAATAACTGGACTTATTGGACCTAAAGGACTTGTTGAAAGATCAGCAATTGCTTCCATCGCAATCCTAGGTACATTTAATCCATGTTTTACTCCTTTTAAAGGTGTTTCAATTTTTTCAAAAGTATCAGCTATAATTCCCGGAATATTTACAGAACCTAAAGTGCTTGCAGGGTTAATATTTTGTACGTTAGTTGATCTAATAGTATTAGAATTAGGTAAATTAAAATTAAAATTTATTCCCATGACAACCCCACACTTTTTATATTACTTCTGTAATAATATAAAAACAAACCTAATTTGTGATTTGACTTCAAATCACAAATTAAATAATAATGTTTTACATAAATTTATAAAAAGTCTAATACTCTAATATTATTAATATTAAAGCATTAAGGGAAGATTTAATTTAAAATCTTCCCTTAATTGTATAGAATTTATTAACTTTAATTATATTAATTAATAAGAATGTTCATGATTCTCATGGTTTTCTTGTTGCTCTGGTTGTGGCTCAGCTTTTTTTACTTCAAGCATGGAATTAACAGGGTATTCTCTTTCAAAAATAAGTTCGCCGTTTCTTTCAACTAAAAATGTAAGTGAACTTGTGCTTCTTTCGATAGCAAAATTAAGATTTTGAGCAATAGCATTGAAAACTGATTTATCAGTAGCAATGTTTGCTTTTATTGTTCCAAGATCAATAACATCTTCACTTTGACCTTTAATTTTAAAATTTAAGTCATATTCGCCAGGTTCCCATTGAGGTCCACAAATGAAAGCAAAGTCAAAATTAAACTTTGTTGGTAAAGCAATAGCAGTAAAGCTATCCCAAACATTTACCGCAGTTAATTTGTTATTTCTGAAAGTAATTTGCTCAGCTACCAATAGAAATTGTTTTTGCATTTTAATACTCCTTAATTAAATATTTTTTATTCATATTAAGACCTTTATTACCTTTTGATCTTTTATATATGATTAAATAATAACCATAATATTATATCATTTTATAATGGATTTTGGCAAAAGAATTTTTAATAACTGAAATTTGTCTTTATTTTCTCTATTTCAATATCATAAGGTTTACAATGATTAATATTAAGGGAATAGTTTCTTGTTTGTTATCAAAAACAAATGCTTTTTCAATCAAATCAATTCCTTTTTTTGCGGTAAGAACCTTATCTCCCCAAACATCAATAATACCGGCTTTATTACTTCAGTTTTCATGATTTAAAGCATTTGATTTATTATCAAGACCTATGTCAATAAAAGCATGATCTCTGAAGGATTTATCACTGCTTCTCATGTAATATCTACTTGCTGCTTTTGTTTTATCTTTAATTTCAATAAAGGCCTATTCTGATGGTTGTTTTTTAGCAAGTAATAAGTCTTGAATTATAAGTGAATGTTCACTACAGTTAGCAACTTTATTAGTTTTTATTTCAGCTTTGAGCCTATTAATATTATCACTCCAAGAATTGGAAAGATAAAAGGGGGCATTTTGTTTAAGTTTTTCAATTAAATTACGAGTAATGTTAATTTTATTCTTTAATATAGAAAGAAATTTGTTAGAGTTTGTTTTATTAGACGATTGTCTTAATTTTGCTTCTATATAAGTTGATGATTGAGGTCTACCAAATTATTTACGAAATTCTTGTAAAACTTCTTTTCTCAGCTCTACATTTTCTTTAAGTCCTGTAAATTTTGTTTGATTCTTATTATGTAATATTTTATTTGAGCAAACTGTATTTATTATTTGCATAAAAAACCTTTAAATTTCCTATAAGTTATTATAAGTCGGTAAAAAGTTTTAATCGTTGAATTTTTCAAAAAATTCTTGAAATATAAAAAAATATTATTAAAGTAATTAACATAATCAGCCGATAAACATTATAGAAATGTAACAAAAAATTAAGTTTATAAGGAATTATAGAAATGTCCAGTTTGTTAAATGTGGTTCTTAATTCAATTTTAAGTAGTCAAGGCTTGACTAACTCGACTACTACAGCCAGTACAAGCACTACTACTGCTACAAATTCAAAAACTCCAAGCTTTGCCGCTGTTATGGCAAAACTTAACAGTAATGTAAATATGTCTTCTATGAATACTACTCAAAGTACTGGATTAAGCTCTTTTTTAAGTAATAATAATTCATCAAGCGTTACTTTAAATATTGATACCATAATTCAGCAAGTTATCGCAGCTAAACAAAAGGGATCAACTCAAAGTATCGACTCTTTAATAAAACAGTTCGTGTTAAGTAATTATGGCGGCAGTGAAGATGCGGTTATAAAAAATCTTACCGGTTATGTAACTTTGCCTAGTCAGGCTACTGCAATGCAAAGTGAAGTTGTAGACCAACTTATAACCAGAATTTCCTGTCAGGCTCGACCAAAAATAACAGAAGCACTTAAAGCAAACAGCAATGATTCTTCATCTTCGGATTCAAGTTCTGAGTTAAGTATTGGAGATTCTTCTTCAGATACACCTTATCTATAAAAAATGCTTATCAATAAAAACACTTTATTCTGTTTTTAGAATAAAGTGTTTTTTAGTAGTTATAAAAAGATAAATATAATTAATTTAAATTATTCAATACAGCTAATATTGTTCTCTAATCTTGAAGTGTATTTACTTGTAACTGTTGATATAGCAGATAAATTTAAATAGGTCCATATTAATGAGAATATTACTCCAATAACTGAACTAAAATAATAATAATGATCTATCCAGTATATATATAAAAGTAAGTTTATAAATATGGATAAAATATGAAATAAAATAACAAGGCTATATTTCCAAGAAAAAAGAGGTTTATAAAAAAGTAAGGCATTACCAAGATTAATTTTTAATCCCCTTGTTTTACGATAGGAGATAAAGAAGAAAAGATTTGAAAGTATATAATATGGAATAGCTACTAATAAAAGGAAAGTTAGAATATATAACATTGCTGCAAATCGATCTGGAGCTTCAACATCAGGACGAATGAGTTCTGCCGCAAAACAACCCATAAAGAGATAAATAAAGAGAATATATGATAAATTAATCCATAGAAAGATTAGTAATTTATGTAAAATAACTGGCCTGTTTAAAATCCATTTATATGGATTCAAAATAAATACTTTTAATGATTTCAAAAGTAGATTTTTCATATTTGTATCCATTCTTAAAATTTATATGTATATTATCTATGATTATTGTTAATTGTCAATATTAATATCATTTGTTTTAAAAGCTCCTACCCTTTATCTAGTAGGAGCTTTACCTATTTTTATCTTTTTTTCACTTAACTAGCAATTCGAGTTAATTAGCTTTTATAAAAATAATTATATAAATTAGCATTTGAATCAATAACAGGAGTAATATTTCCTTCTTTAGAGGTAAATATAGTAGCTACCCCAGGACCATGTCCTGCTATAACACAATCACTATGTACAATTACACCAATTGAGACAGACCCTTCTCTGAAAATTCTTCCATAAGAATGATCTGCATCCATTACGGCAACAAAATCACCAAATTTAAGATTATCTAGTCCAAATTCTTTTACGCTTGTTTCATCAAAAAGCTGAATGTCATAATCACCACGATAAACATTATCTCTGCCAATTCCTGAGCCCATTATTTTTGCAGGAACAAGATGAGTAACAGGTACTTGCAGTTTTCCGTCAATTTCTTGAAGGTTTAATTTTTTGAATAAATCAGGTGCAATGTTAAAGACTTTAATATCTTGATGTTCAATCATTTTTAAACCAACACCGACAGATTTTATTTGAATTTTATCTCCAATAGCAAGTTTTTCCATAACTTCTTCTGAAAAGTCGATTAAAACATGCTCACATCCGCCATGTTTTCCTGTAACATAACCTTTTTGACCTTTTGCTTCACCGCTGATAACTGTGGCAACGTTTCCTATGCAAGATAATACATTTAATGCGCCGTTATTTAATTCATTAGAGTTTTTAATCGTTACACCAGGTTCAACATGATCAGCTTGCCAGCCTGATGCGTTCATTCCAATTCTTACATTATATGAAATACCACCTGTCCCAGGTAATACTTTTAATTCGCCATCTGCGGTAATTGTATATGGTGATCTCATTGACGGTGAAGTTATTTCACCGATTACAGACATTTGAACAAGTTCATTTTCATTAATTTTAATCATATTAGTAAATCCTTATAATATAGCCAAAAGCCAACTTTTTCTTTATTATTATTTTAGCAGTTTTTTGAAAATTTTAATAATCCAAAAACTTTAATAAAAGGATAAAATCATATGCCCCTTTACATTATTAACAGAACATTTTCTTCTCTGAAAAATAATAACTTCAGATTGTTTTTCTCGGGGCAATTAGTTTCTTTGATTGGTACATGGATGCAACAAACCGCTTTAGGCTGGCTGATATACGAAATGACGGGCTCTAAAGCTTTATTGGGATTTGTAGCTGCAATTAGTGCTTTTCCAATGCTTGTTTTTTCGCTTTTTGGCGGTGCTATTGCCGATAGATACCCCAAAAGAAAGATTTTAGTTACTGTTCAGATTTTTGCAATGATTATGGCCTTTATACTTGCCTTTCTGCAATCCACACATATCATTCATATATGGCATATTATGTTTATTTCTTTATTGTTAGGTATTGCTCTTGCTATTGATATTCCTGTAAGACAGTCATTTTTTATTGATATTGTCGGTAAAGAAGATCTGATGAATGCTGTTGCATTGAATTCTTCACTTGTAAATGCAGCCAGAATGATTGGTCCTATGGTTGCTGGTGCAATAATGGTTCAATTCGGTATTTTATGGTGTTTTATATTAAATGGTTTTAGTTTTATTGCTGTAATTTTAGCACTTTTAAAATTAAAATTATCTTCTGCTTCTAAAGATAAACCAACTAATTCGATTTTAAAATCGATCAAAGAAGGATTTGTTTTTGTAAAACATAATAAACCTATCTCAAGATTAATGATTCTTATGATTGTAATGGTAGTATTCGGGACAGCTTATTCCACATTATTGCCTGCAATTGCAAAAGATCTTTTCCATAAAGGTGAAAAAGGTTATGCAATGCTTGCATCTGCAAATGGGGTCGGCTCTTTGATCGGAGCATTAATTATTGCTTATATAGGTGGAAGTGCAAAGAAAAAATATCTTATTAACGGCGGTATATTTGTCTTTGCCATAACTCTTATATTGCTGGCTTTAACCACAAATTTTTATTTAGCATTACTTTTTCTTTGTATTTCAGGCATTGGCATTGTTTCTTATTTTTCCGCAACAACTACTATAATTCAGCAAAATGTTGATGATGAATATAGAGGCAGAGTAATGGGAATATGGGCACTTGTATTTGGTGGAATGGTTCCATTAGGTAACCTTTTCGGTGGTGTTGTAGCTCAATATATAGGTATAAAAATAACTTTAATTATCTGTGCTTTAGTGTGTATGTTATTTGCGACATACCGAGCTATTTATACATGTTTTAATGATGATGAGTGCTTATGCAAAGTTCAAAAAGTTATTTCTGATATGCAATCTCCCCATGAATAAAAGTTTTTACTATTTCAAAATTTTCTTTTTGATTCCATAACACAATATCAGCATCTTTTCCTACATGTATTGAGCCTTTGTTATGTAAACCAAGATTTTTAGCAGGGTTTGAGGTTGCATAAGCTATTAATTTTGCGAATTTTTCAATATTATCGTTAGAAAGAGTTCTTAATGCAGAATCAAGAAATATTAAACTTCCCGCAAAAGTTCCGTCTTGATTAAGTGCTTTGTTCTCTTTATTGAAAATTGCCTGTCCGCCAAAGATTATACTTTCTTTTTCTGCCAGAGTTAATGGTAAGCTGTCGCTTATAAATATTATTTTATTTTGAGGTTTGGTTCTAAAGATTATTTCTAAAATTATCTTATGTAAATGTAATCCATCGGGAATAACTTCAACATATAAATCATCATTAACTAATCCCTCTCCAATTATCCCTGGGGTTCTGTGATGGAGTGGAGACATAGCGTTGAATATATGGGTTAATTGACTCATTCCAAATCGTTCAGCATCATTCACAATAGACTCGGTTGCTTTTGAATGACCACCTGAAGGAATAATATCTTTTGAGTATAAATATTTAGTTAATTTAAAATCTTCATCTAATTCAGGAGCAAAAGTAACAATTTTTATAATTGCATCTTCAAAAAATTTAAAATTTTCAACAGTAGGTGTTTCAATACAATTTTCGGGATGAATACCTTTATTTTTTGAATTTAAAAAAGGACCTTCAAGATGAATGCCAATTAAATTAGTTTGATGTTTAATAGCTGAATTTTTAGCAGCTTTTATTATTTCTATTTGATTTTTTACTGCTTCTTTTTCATCTGTCATTATTGTTGGTACGACAGATGTTATGCCATATTTCGGATATTTATTTAAAATAGATAAAACTTCTTCTGACGAACAGTTATTAAAATTAACGCCAAATCCGCCGTGAATATGTTGATCAATAAGTCCTGCGGTAATAATTAAGCCTTCAGCATCAATTATATCAAGAGCTACAGCTTCATTCTCGATATAGTCAGGTAAATTTTCACCGATAGCTACTATTCTATCGTTAAAGATTAAAATATTATTTTTTTGAGCAACTTCAAAAGCATTTATTATAGTTCCGTTTAAAATTAATGTTAGTTTATTTTCATTTGAATTAGACTCTATTTTAGCAATGTTTTCGCCTAAAAGACCTTTTAGAGCATAAGTCCAAAAAAAGTTTGATTTATGTCTGTTTAAGTTTTTAAAAAGTTTTTTCTTATTATTAGTAATTTTGTATTCTTTTAATATTTTATTTAATTTCTGAAACATATTTCCCCTATAACTAAATTGAGTTGTTAATTTAAAACTCAATAATAAAAATTTTATCGTGAAAAATTTCTTTTAAAAAAGGATTGGAGATAAATATTTTCCAATCCTTTTATCACTTATACTAATCCAACTTATGAAATAATTTAATCAATATCGAAACAAGTTTTGCATAACGTTTTATCAATTATTATGTTAATTACTATCCAAGATAATTATGAGCGTAAATATTCTTATTCATAAGGATTTCAGCGGTTTTATATATTGCAATTTCTTCAGGATTTTCTTTGTTATAAGTTAAATCCTCAAATTCACCGAATTCTTGCATTAAATTAAATATATTTAAATAAAGTTTATCGGAATCTTTTTCAATGGTTTGAGTTTCAATTACTCTGTTTACCCTTATTAATTCTATATCTAAAGCATCTGCAATAGCTGTATCAAGTCCACTACCAGCTGCCATTACCGCAAAAACCCTGTTAATTAATGGTCTTAGCTCTTTTGGACTTCCGTTAGAGATGTTTGAAAGACCGATTGTTGTTAAAATAGCTGGATCAAAACTTTCTTTAAACATTCTGATAGCGTTTAACGCTTCCATAGCTTGCGATTGGTCAACACTAACAGGTAAAACAAGAGGATCCATAAGTATTTTAGTGTTATCAATTCCTGATTCTGCGGTTTTTTCTGTAATAACACATGCCATTTCCATTCTGCCGTCAGCTTCTCTAGGAATTCCTGTTTCATCACTCAAAGTAAGTGCTATTAAATAAGTTCCGTATTCTGAAGCAACTCTCACCATATTTTCAAGTCTTTCAGGATCGGCACTCGCGCTGTTTACAATACATTCAGTCGGATTTTTAACAAGTTTTAATCCGCTTTCAATTTCTCTTATATTTGAAGAATCAAAAGAAAGTTTTGAAGATGGAAGAACTTCAAGGATGGTATTTGTTAACCAGTCCATAGTGCCTTCCCAGCCTTTTCTTGCAGGTCCGATATTTAAATCAATCCATTCCATGTCTTTTTGTTTTAAAGCCATTTCCTGAATTAAACCTTTATTTCTTGATTCAATGGCTTCTCTGGTTTTTTTTGAGATTATATGAATATTTTCGCCTATTAATTTCATTTATTTTTCTCCTCTTTGAATTTTATACAGTCTTAAAGTGTTTGACATAAGCATAGCTATAGTCATAGGCCCTACTCCACCCGGAACAGGTGTTATATAGGAAGCTTTAGATTCTAAAGAACTATAATCGACATCTCCTGCGAGTTTTCCGTCAGCAAGCCTGTTAATTCCAACGTCAATAACAACAGCGCCTTCTTTGATAAATTCTGCGGTGATAAATTTAGGATTGCCTATTGCTGAAACAACTATATCTGCTTGCTTTACAGTTTCCTGAAGATTTTTTGTCCGACTGTGGCATATTGTTACAGTCGCATTTCTTTCAAGTAATAAAACAGAAATCGGTTTCCCAACAATATTAGAGCGACCGATGACTACTGCATTTTTTCCTGAAACTTCAATATGATAATGTTCAAGCAATTTGATAATTCCAAGAGGGGTACACGCAACAGAATATGGTTCAATTCCTGCTAAGAGTTTCCCTGAATTTAATGGGTGAAATCCGTCAACATCTTTTATAGGCAGAATTTGCTCTATTATTTCATTGCTGTTTATATGCTTTGGTAAAGGTAATTGCACCAATATCGCATTAACAGTAACATCATTATTAAGTTTATCAACTTGTGCTTCTAATTCTTCTTGAGTCGTATTTTCATCAAGCTCAATTAAAATCGAATTAAATCCGATTTTTTCAGCGGTATTCTTTTTATTTCTGACATAGACACTACTGGCAGCATCATTTCCGACTTTAATTACGGCAAGAGTTGGCTTTAATTCAAGTGATTTAACTTCTTCCGCAATAATTTCGGTTATCTGTTTAGATAAGTCTTTCCCTTGCATTATGACAGCCATTCAAATCTCCTTTTTTTGCCTAAAATGGAATATTCAGCCTGAATAAAAGCTCTTTCATTCTTGTTTCTATAAGCTCAGAGTTTTTTGAAACACTATTTTCTTCTAAAATAGGATCATAAGGAATATGACCAAGAATATTCAATTCATAATCAGAAAGAATTTTTCTTGTTTCTTCACTAAAATTCTTTACTTTGTTTAAAATAATACCAATTTGCCCGGGGCAAGCATATTTTATTGATTTTTCTTTGATTTTAGAGGCTAAATATAATGATACTGCTGTTGTATCGGTAATTATAAGCGTTGTGTCAATTGGAGTATCAACAAGCTTATTTAATAAACCGACATTGTATTCGCAGTCAAATATTACATAATCATAGTCTTGAGTTGTTTTTGTAACTTCGCTACAAATCGCATTTGCTAAATAGCACTTACATTCTCGCTTTGGATTATATCCATAAACAAGCAAATCTAACCCTGGTTTTATTTCAATTAAAATATCATTAATTGCCCATGCGGCAAGCTCATGTGCGCTTATATCCTGTGGTAATTTTGCTTTATAAGAGCCTATTAATAAATCGCTGATTTTATTTTCAGCATTTACTCCGTAAGCCCAAGAAAGCTCATTTGTAACATCTGTATCTACTAGTAAAACGGTCTTTTGTGGATGTATCGATTTTAAAACGTTAGCAAGAGCTTTTACAAAGGTAGTTTTGCCGTTCCCGCTTTTTCCTGTTATAGCAATAGATACAGTCATTTAATTAACCATCCCGTATTTAGCTCTAAGTGCTGTGGATAGTTCTGATGTAAGAGTCATTGCCTTTTCAGCAAGCTCCATTGATAAGCTTCCTGCTCCACAAGTTGGAGTTACTGCGCTTTGTTCGATAAGAACGGTTTTATCCATTCCTTTATTTACTAGATAAGCTACTGCTTCTTCAAATTTAACCATAAGACTTTCCACGGTAGCAGATTTAAGAGCATCTTCATCAAGAGTTGGAATTAAGCCCCAAGCGATAATGCCGCCTTTTTTAATGAACTGTTCTATCTCGTTATAATATAGTGAAAGACTTTCAGCATAATAGAAAGCGTCAAAGTTAATGATTTCAATACCACTTTCGGTGATTATTGACCAATCTGTTTTACCGCAACAATGAACGGCAGGAATACCGCCATTGTCTTTGATAATTTGAGCAATTTCAGCAAAACAATCAATTATATCTTGTTTTTTAACGGTTAAAAATGCGGATGTTCCATATTGTGAAATTGTAGGTTCGTCCATGAATATAACAGGCTTGCTTGTTGGCGAAGCCTCTTTAAACTTTTTAATTTGCCATAAAGCTTTTAAAGTAAGCCCTTTTACTAAAACTTCTTTTAATGTGTCATCGTAAAAAGCACATCTGTTTTGATTGTCTACAAGCGAGGTAGCGTAAGTAAAAGGTCCTGTAATCTGACCTTTCATGAAAGCAGGTTTTTTTTCTGCTGCCATTTTAAGATAAGTAGGTATTACAGAAGTAAATTCGCCGGTAATAGCGTATTTTTCAAGTAAATCAAATTCTTTTTCGCTGACAATTGCTTCATAATCCATATAAAATTCTTCTAAATGTTCAAAGAAATTTTCAACATTTTGATCTATGAACCAACGACAATCAGTTTCATTAAAATAAACACCCGGTAAATTTTGAGTGAATTGTGCAATCATGTCTTCTTTAGGGTTGACATTAGACAGTTGCGGCCATATTGGAAATTGTGGAAATTTTTCAAAAATTAATTCTAATGCTTTTTCTGAATTATTATGCGGAAGACTTCCTATTGCAGTGCCTAAAAGATTTGATTTAGTCAACTTATCCACCCTCATTACACGGATTACACAATTTAGACCCTTTGGTCTATACTTATATAAGGTATCATAAACATATTTTTAAATAAAAATCTTTGATTTTTTCTATTTTAAAGAAATCTATTAAACATTTTGGAGCTTAAGTCATTAATTATGGAAAATAAAAAATTACAAAGAAAAACTCTTGCACAATTTATAACTGATGTAAGAGAAAACGCTGGAATGTCGAGAACCGGACTTGCAAAGTCTGCTAACCTTGATATTGAAATAATAGATAGAATTGAAACAGGCCAGGACTTATTTTTGTCTACTGTTGAAAGACATCGCCTTGCAAGAGCTTTAAAACTTGAACATACGGTTATAAAACTCCATGAAAAAGAACCTGTTATACCCGGTGAAGTTCCTAAAGGAGCTATTGATACGCTAAGGGTTAAAATATTAGCAGGAGAACTTGAGGGAAATGCTTGTCCTTCATGCAAATCAGAACTTATATGCAGAATTGCACTTATGCATGACTTAGAAGATAAACCTGTTTATCACGCTAAAGCAAGATGTAGCAAGTGTCCATTTATGCTTAGATAAGAGGGAATTATGGCAAAAATAAAAACTAAATGGGTTTGCCAGAATTGCGGTTATGAAAGTGGCGGTTATCTGGGAAAATGTCCTGATTGTTCTCAATGGGGAACTCTTGTTGAGGAAACTTCTGCTAAATCTTCTGTAAGTAAATCATCTGGGCAATTAACAAAGGGCTTTTCTTCAGAACTGCAATTATTAAAAGATATAAATATTGATGAAACTTTAAGATTTCCAACAGGTCTTGATGAATTTGACAGAACATTAGGCGGAGGGCTTGTAAAAGGTTCTTTAGTTCTTATCGGAGGTGATCCGGGAATTGGAAAATCCACTATAGTTTTACAATCTTGTGGAAGTCTTTCCTTAAAAGGACTAAAAGTTTTATATATTTCAGCTGAGGAATCTGCAAAACAATTAAAATTAAGAGCTGAAAGATTAAATGTAGATGCAAATAATCTTTATATTCTTGCAGAAACAAATCTTGATGATACAAGGATAACAATAGATAAATTAAAACCTGATGTGATCATTTTAGATAGTATTCAGGCTGTATATACATCTACGGTTACAAGTTCTCCTGGAAGTGTCAGTCAAGTTAGAGAATGTTGTAATATTTTGATGAATATAGCTAAAAATCAAGGTATTACGACAATTATAATTGGACATGTCACTAAAGACGGAATGATTGCAGGCCCTAAAGTATTAGAGCATATGGTGGACACCGTTCTTTACTTTGAAGGAGATAGATATAAATCTTACAGAATTTTAAGATGTATTAAAAACAGATTTGGAAGTACGAATGAAGTCGGCATCTTCACGATGGAAGATGAAGGATTGCGGGAAGTTTTAAATCCCAGTGAATTATTTCTTGCTGAAAGAGAAACTTCACTTGCACCGGGTAGTGTTGTTATTGCAACAAGTGAAGGGACAAGACCATTATTAGTTGAAATACAAGCATTAACAGGTGCAACAGGATATGCAAGCCCTAGAAGAGTTGCCACAGGAATAGAATATAACAGAGTTCTTCAAATTATAGCTGTTCTTGAACGTAGAGTCGGATTAAATTTAAGTAAACAAGATGTTTACGTTAATGCAGTCGGTGGTATCAGTATTGATGAGCCTGCTGCCGATCTTGGTATTGCTATTGCAATTGCTACATGTGCAAGAAATGTTACTATTGATGCTGAAACTGTTATTATTGGTGAAATTGGTCTATCAGGTGAGATAAGAGCCGTTAATCAAATTGAGTCCCGAGTTAAAGAAGCATCTAAATTAGGTTTTAAGCGAATTATTATCCCTAAAGCTAATGCTCCTGTTAAAAATATACCTAAAGACGTAAAGGTATTAGCTGTTTCAAGAATTATTGAAGCTATAACTGCGGCTATTCCTGTAACAAAATAAATAAGATTATATAAAACAAAATCCTCCTATTACAAAATAGGAGGATTTTAAAGTTTGATTAAATCTTACTTAATAGCGCCTTTTACAATACCTACGAAGCTGTCTGCTTCTAAGCTTGCACCGCCTACTAAAGCACCATCAATATCTGATTGAGCCATTTGCTCAACGATTGATGATGGTTTTACGCTACCACCGTAAAGAATTCTAGCTTGATCAGCTGATTCTTTTGTTGAAACAGAAGCAACAGTTTCTCTGATCATTTTGATTACTCTGTTAGCTTCAGGTGAATCGCAAGTTTTACCTGTTCCGATAGCCCAGATAGGTTCATAAGCAAAAACAAGTTTAGCAACATCTTCAGCAGAAATACCTTCTAAAGCTGCTCTGATTTGTTTAGCAACAACTTCATCAGTAACGCCAGCTTCTCTTTGCTCTAAGCTTTCACCGCAACATACGATTGGTGTGACGCCATGAGCTAGGCAAGCTTTTGTTTTAAGGTTTACTGTTTCATCAGTTTCACCAAAATATTGTCTTCTTTCGCTATGTCCGATAATTACGTAAGAAACGCAAAGATCTTGCAACATAGGAATTGAAATTTCACCTGTGTAAGCTCCTGAATCTTTATAGAAACAGTCTTGAGCTCCTAAGAAAATGGATTTACCATTATCTAATACTTTGCTTACTGCGTGAAGTGAAGTGAAAGTAGGACAAACAACAACTGTTGGTAATTTAGCAGCATCTTCGTCCATTAATTTTATTTTTACATCTTCAACAAGAGCAATTGACTCGTCAACAAGCTTTTGTAATTTCCAGTTTCCTGCAATAATTGGTTTTCTTGACATTTCGAAATACCTTTTTCTATAACTATCAACAAACTTTAAAATAGTTTAAAAGCCAAAAGCGGCGACATTTGCCGCCGCTTTTTTAAGGCTTGAATTAAAGTTTTTCAGCAACAAAAACAACTGTTTCTGAAAGTCTTGTGCTGTAACCCATTTCGTTATCATACCAGGAGATAACTTTAACCATTTTTTCACCGATGGTCATAGTTAAAGCAGCATCAACTGAACTGCTGTATGAAGAACCGATGAAATCGGTACTTACTAATGGAGCATCAACATACTCAAGAATTCCGTTTAATCTACCTTCTGAAGCAGCAGCTTTTAAAGCAGCGTTTACAGCTTCAACGGTAACAGGTTTTTGTGTTGTAGCTACTAAGTCAACAACGCTAACGTCTGGAGTAGGAACTCTCATAGCGAAACCGTTAAGTTTTCCTTTAAGCTCAGGTAATACTAGAGCAACAGCTTTAGCAGCACCAGTTGTTGTAGGAACAATGTTCATTGCACCAGCTCTAGCTCTTCTTAAATCGCTGTGTGGAGCATCAAGAAGTCTTTGATCGCCTGTATATGAGTGAACAGTTGTCATTAAGCCTTCAACAATGCCGAACTCATCGTTAAGAACTTTAGCGATAGGAGCTAAGCAGTTTGTTGTACAACTAGCCATTGAAATTACGTTATGTTTAGCAGCATCATATGCTTCTTCGTTAACGCCTAAAACGATTGTAACGTCTTCATTTTTAGCAGGAGCTGAAATGATAACTTTTTTAGCGCCAGCTGTAATATGAGCTTTAGCTTTTTCAGCATCTGTAAAGAAGCCTGTTGATTCAACTACAACTTCTACGCCAAGATCTTTCCATTTAAGATCAGCAGGATTTTTTTCTGCTGTTAATTTAATTTCTTTTCCGTTTACAACGATTCCTGTTTCTGTTACAGAAACTTCGCCTTCAAATCTACCCATGATTGAGTCATATTTTAAAAGGTGTGCAGCTGTTGCAGGTGTTAAACCAGGATCATTAATAGCAACATAATCAACTTTGTTGAATGTGCCATTTTTTACTGCTGCTCTTAATACGTTTCTTCCGATTCTACCGAATCCGTTTATTGCGACTTTAGCCATTTTAATAAACCTCTTCTATATAATGTGCCTTACATGTTACTTTTATAAATAAAACATAATCTTATGGCAAGTATCTTTTAGTGTCAGTCATATAAAGATTAATCAAAAGAGTAATTTTTTATAAATTTTTTTTAATCTCTTGTGTAATTGAAAAAGCAAAAAAAATCCTTCTGTAGTGTATTTCTCTCTATATAGTAATCTTTTAGAGTTAATTTATTTGAGGATTTATATTTTTATATTTTTGTGATAATTTCAAACAAAATGTAATAATACTTAAATATTTTACATATGTCTGAACGATTGAAAAAGAGGTTTTTAACTTATGACAAGAGAAATTTCAGCATTGCAAAAAGCAAGACAGGCTTATCAGCCTAAATTACCGGCTGTGTTAAGAAAAGGTATTAAAAATCTTGCGGTAGACTTTGGTGAATCAACATCAAGCGTGGCTGATGCAGAAGATATTAAAAAGATTTTTGCTAACTCCTTTGGTAAACCGGTAGCTGTTTTCAAAGAAGGTTCTACTCAATCAGAAAATAAAATTACTAATGTAGGCGTTATTTTATCTGGTGGACAAGCTCCAGGTGGACATAACGTAATTGCAGGATTATTTGATGCATTAAAAGAAGCTAATGCAGAAAATAAACTTATCGGATTTTTAGGTGGTCCTGCCGGTATTATTGATGGAAAATATCAGGAGATTACTCCTGAATTCATCGATGAATACAGAAATACAGGTGGATTTGATATTATCGGGTCTGGCAGAACAAAGCTTGAAACCGAAGAACAGTTCGAAAAAACTCTTGAAACCTGTAAGAAATTAAATCTTAGTGCTGTTGTTGTTATCGGTGGAGATGATTCCAACACTAACGCAGCTCTTTTAGGTGAATGGTTACAGGCTAAAAATGCTGGTATTCAAGTAATTGGCGTACCTAAAACAATTGATGGCGACCTTAAAACTGATGAAATTGAAATTTCTTTCGGTTTTGATACAGCTACAAAAACATATTCAGAATTAATTGGAAACATTGGTAGAGATGCTAATTCCGCTAAAAAATATTATCACTTCATTAAACTTATGGGCAGAAGTGCAACTCACGTTGCTCTTGAAGTAGCTCTTCAAACACAACCGAATGTAACTTTAATTTCAGAAGAAGTTGCTGAAAAGAAAATGTCTCTTGCTCAAATCGTTAATTATTTAGTTGACGTTGTTGTAAAAAGAGCAGAAAATGGCAAAGATTTCGGTTTAGTTCTTGTTCCAGAAGGTTTAATCGAGTTTATTCCTGAAATGAAATCAATGATTTCAGACTTAAACGATACAATTGCTCACATTGAAAAAGAAAATCCTAAAGCTTTAGAAGTTTCAACAGATGCTAAGATTGCTTTAGTCGGTTCAAAACTTCAAGCTGAAAACGCAAATGTATTCAAATCACTTCCTGTGTCAATCCAAGCTCAACTTTTAGCTGACAGAGATCCACATGGGAATGTTCAAGTATCAAGAATTGAAACAGAAAAACTTTTAACCGAAATGGTTGAAGCAAAATTAGCTGAGCTTAAAAAAGAAGGAAAATACAAAGGTAAATTCTCTCCTTTAGCTCACTTCTTCGGATATGAAGGAAGATGTGCCGCTCCATCAAACTTTGATGCTGATTATTGCTATTCATTGGGCTATAACGCATTTGCTTTAGTTCAATCAGGTTTAACAGGTTATCTTTCATCAGTAAGAAACCTTACAAAACCTGCTGATCAATGGATTGCAGGCGGTATTCCTTTAACAATGCTTATGAATATGGAAAAAAGACATGGTGAAATGAAGCCTGTTATCCAAAAAGCTCTTGTTAGGCTTGATGGACCTGTATTCAAAGCTCTTGAAACCAACAGAGAAAAATGGGCTTTAGAAGATCACTACATTTTCCCTGGTCCTGTTCAATATTTTGGACCAAGTGAAGTTGCTGATATTACTACTAAAACTCTTCAGCTTGAAAAAGCGTAAAACCTTTTAGGTCAAAAAAGGGGATTATTTCGATAATCCTCTTTTTTGTGTCATTAAAACTAAAATAGTGTAAAAAATAGATAATAGTGAATGAAATGAATAAATTAAATTATAAAATGATTCCTGCAAGTCTTTATTATGCATTAATTTGCGTAGTCTCAAGCCTGTCAATTAATGTAAATATTCATAATGTTGATAAAGGTTTACATACGATTGAATATTCTATATTAGGATTATTGTTAGCTTTTGGTTTTAATCTTACAGAGTTTAAATTGAATAAATTTCTCTTTCGTCTTTTATTAGTTGGTTTATTATTGGGTTGTATCGATGAAATACATCAACACTTTGTTCCAGGGAGGTCTATGGATATATTTGATGTATGTGCTGATATTACGGGCATAACACTTGGCTCTTATATATTTACGCTTTCTTTTCCGTTTATTTCTAAATTAATTGAAGTGAAAAATAAATAACTCGAGTCGCTTTTAAATTATCAAAAAACCGCCAGCAGCTACCCATCAGTTGTAAAGAGGCTATGTCTCTTTTGTATTTCTATATATTTTTATAATTTAAAACTTAATAATAATTTGTTGACTCAAGTTAAATTCTGCTTTATTAAATTTAACTTTGTTATTTTAAAAAAATAATCTATAATAAATTACATTATAGTTAGTGTATTTATTTAAAATATCTGTGTTTTCTCTAAGTATTTAGAATTTTATAAAAGGGTGGTGCATGAAATTATTAATTTCATTGTTGAAATTTTTGCAGGCTTTATGTCTTTTGTTAATACCGATATTAATAGTTTATTGTGTATTTGCCGCTACGCAGACAACAATAATTAATCAATATAAAAATGAACTTGGTACTTTATTATCTCCAATTTCTACTGTTGTTTACTTTTTTAATTTAACATTAGGACCATTAGTCTCCTTATTTAAAGGTTTAGTCAATTTTGAATTAACATATAATTCAACTAAGCTTGATTTTACTCATTTTGTTGCAGCAGCAGCTTTATTTGTTCTTTATCATGTATTAGGTTTAACTAACAATGTTTTGAATTTTTTCTCAAAAAAATCTGATGATTTAAAAAAAATGACAGCAAAAAGAAGAGCTGAAGAACTTTATGAGAAAAGAATGCTTGAGGAAGTCAGTAAATATAAAACATATACATCTACCGTAATTATTTTAAAGCTTAAAAAAATTACAGGTGCTACTAATTATTTATTACAAGCAGAATCAATAAATGAAAATTTAATGAATTCTTCTAATCTTGTTGATGAAATTATAGAGCTTGTCCAACTTCACTCAGGAGTAAGATGTGCTAATCTTGAAAAAAATGGTGATATTTACATCGTATTCAATGATATTCTTAAAGTCGTTAAATTCTCTAAAAGCCTTAAAGAAAAAGTTAAAGAATTAAATAAAAATCTTTCAAAGACAGGTAGTGGCTTATCTTATTACATGTTTGCCGATAATTTCCCTGATGTAGAAAGATCTAAAAAATTTGCAATTATTGAAAAATTATTTTATTTAACAGGTGAAAATGAATTCTTTGTCGGCGAATCCTTTAAGAAATACTATGAGTGTTTTACAAAAGATGTTAAATGTAATTTTTTGTCAAAAGGACTTTATTCCTTGAATGATGAACACCAAGTAGAGATTTTTGAGCTGATAGGCTTTTAATTATTGCTCTTTTGCTCTCGGGTGAGCTTTTGTATAGGCTTGCTTTAACCTTTCTGTAGTTACATGAGTGTATATTTGAGTATTACTGATGCTTGCATGCCCTAAAAGTTCTTGTACAACTCTTAAATCTGCTCCATTTTCCAATAACTTTGTTGCAAAAGTATGTCTGAAAACATGTGGAGATATTTGTTTTGTAAATCCTGCTTTTTTTCCCAACTCGGAAAGTAGACGATTTACGCTTCTTTGTTGAAGTCTAAAACCGTTTTGATTTATAAATATTGGTGAATCAGAATAGTTAGTGGCCTTTAAGCATAATTCAACCCTTTTATGTAAAAGGTACTCTTCAAGATATTTCTTAGCTCTTGAACTTATTAAGACTATTCGTTCTTTACCGCCTTTTCCATAGACGGTTATTTCATTTTCTTCAATGTTCAGATTTTCAAAATTAAGCCCGCAAAGCTCTGATATACGCATACCTGTAGCGTATAAAAGCTCTAAGATAGTTCTATCTCTATATCCTGATGAGGAGGTTGTGTTAATAAAGGTAAATATTTTTTCTATTTCATCGGTATTTAAAAACTTTGGTAAGCTTTTAACTTTTCTTGGTCCTTTAATATTTCCTGCTGGATTAGTGTCAACAAGTCTTTCTCTGTATAAATATCTGTAAAAGGTTCTTATAGCGGCAATTTTTCTTGAAATAGTAGTTTTAGAATATGCTTTTACTTGAATCTCAGTTATATATTGCCTTATTTCTTTATGGTTAAGCCTTTCAGGGCTTTTGCCTGAGATATTATTTAAAAAGTTTAATATGTCAGTACAATAAGCCTTAACAGTATGCAATGAAAGATTTCGCTCTATTTCAAGGTAGAGCTTAAAATCTTCCAATATATTAGAATTTTTTTCTGATAATTTGTTCATAATTACTATTCATTTATTGTAATAAATATATATTTTATTATACAATTTCTAATGATAATAATTAAAACAGTCAAATAAATGATTTTTAAAAAATCTCCATTTATTAACCGTCTCGAATAAGGAAATAAAAATCGGAGAATTCAAAATGATCAAGAAAATATCAGTTTGCATCATTGCATCATTAATTTTTTCATCTAATAATATGGCTTATGCACAAAAAGCAGAAGTGAAAACTTCGACTGTAAAAACAAATAGCGGACAATTAACAAAATTGAATGTTTCTGTTAATGAAAACTATAGCTATATTAATAAATTAATAAATGTCGGAAATCTTAACGAAGCAGAAAAAGAGTGCTTAAGTACTTTAGAAATTAATCCTGATGATGTTAAAACAAATGTTTATCTTGGTGAAATAAATTCAAGACTGTATAAACTTGATAAAGCAAAAAAATATTTTGAAAAAGTAATTGAACTTGATCCCAAAAATGCTGAAGCTCATAATGGACTCGGTTCAATTTATTTAAAGAAAACAACTTCTTCTAATATGGAAATTAAAAGAAATGTTGATAAATATTATAATTTAGCTTTGGATGAATTTAAACTTGCAGTTAAATATAAGCCTAATTTTGCTTTAGCTTTAGATAATGCAGGTAAAATAGCTCAATTACAAGGAAAAATAGATGATGCTGAAAATTATTTCAACAAAGCATTAGATGTTGAGCCTAAAGATGCCGATGCTATTGAAAATCTTGGATCTATTCTTTATGAAAAAGGGCAGATTGATGCCGCTATAGATAGATTTCAAGAAGCAATTTATAATAATCCTAAAAATTCTTCTGCCTATTATAATCTTGGTAAAGCTTATTTAGCAAAAGGTTATACAAATAGAGCAATAAATTCTCTTCAAATTTCTTTAACTCAAAACCCGAATAGTGCTCCATCTAGATATGAAATGGGAAGAGCCTATGAAATGCAGGGAAATGAGGCTGTCGCTTTATCAGAATATAGAAAAGCTATATTAATAAAGCCTGATTACATAAAACCGTATATAAAAATAGCTGAAATTCATCAAAATAGAGGTGATGAGGAAGTTGCAATTCCTGAACTTAAAACTGCGCTTGCAATTGATCCGAGTTTAAATGAAGCAAAACTTAAAATTGCTGAACTTTCTTTAAATATCGGCAAAACAGATCAAGCACTTCATTATTATAAAGAACTTCTTTCTGACTGCGTATATCAGCAAAAAGCTTTATTAGGTTTATCAAGGGCTTATTTTGACAGGGCTCAAAAATATGACCTTAGAGGAACTTTTTTCTCCGAATCTGAATATGTAGAAGCGGAAGAAAATATAAAACAGGCGATACAATATAATCCGGGTAACATTGAGCTATATTTGGCCTTATTAAGAATTGCCCGTTTAACTAATAAAGATAAAGATTCCCAACAATACTTGAATCAAATAATACAGGGTTCTGCCAATACTTCAGTTGACCATGTTGTTAAGGGTGAAGCCTTTATTACGTTTAAAAAATATGAAGAAGCTGATAATGAGTTCAAAGTAGCAGTAAGTAAAGCTGAAGATCTTGATAGTGCTTTGAATTTAGGTGAAATATTTATAACAAATAGAGCTTATCAACCTGCAAAAGAAGCCTTTAATAGAGTTCTTTCTGTTGAGCCTAATAATCTTAAAGCTATCAGAGCATTAGAGCGAATTCAGAAAAATGAATTGGAAGCTGAATTAAAGTTAAATGTTGGCCAGGCATTTGTAGAGCAAAAACGATATTCTGCTGCGTTAGATTCGTTAAGAGAAAGCGTTTCATTGAATCCTAATGTTGCTAAAACTCATTTACTGCTTGCTATTTGCTATGAAAAACAAAAGAATTATTATAATGCAGTAGATGATTATAAATCTTTTACAGGTTTTAAAGATATTAATAAGAAAGATTATGATCATTCAATTGCAAAAATTAAAAAATTATCTAGAAAAATTCGCTAATACTAAATTTATTATACCAATCCAACTTGCTTTTTGATAATTGAATTTTTAAAGTGCACTAATCTTTTGATTTGCTTGTTTTCTCAAGAATTAATTTGTTTTTAACAAATCAAGGAGTAATAAAAAGTGAGTCGATGGCTTTAGGCATGGAAATTTTCTTTTTATGAAAGAATTTAGTCTGTATTGAAATAAGTTTTGCAAGGCATTTTATCAATTATTTTCTGGGATAGGTATAATTTGATATTTTTAATAATAAATGGAATAATTTTTAATATAAACCGTTTAACATAAAGAGTAAGAGGATAATAATGTCTGTATTCCGAATGCTGAAAAACTTTTTTTGTAATATGCGTTGTGGGCAATGTGGAAAAATATTTGAAGAAAGCTCTGCATCAATATTAAGAGAAGAAGAAAACTGCGTTGTTTTAAGAATAACATGTTGCAGTTGTGAGAAAAATCTTGGTATTGCATTAATGGGCTTTGATCAAAGTTTAAAGTTAGAAGATGATGAAGATTCGACAACTTCATTAAGCACATCTTCGGAAAATTGCATTGAGGAATGTCCCATTTCTTATGATGATGTAATAGAAGCTCATAATTTCTTTTATAATCTTGATAAAGATTGGAGTAAATATTTACAAAAACCAAAATCGGAAGATTGATATATATTTACTGTTATTAAAGACTTATTAGTTACTCTAAAGGCTTATAAAGTAAACTAAAAGTAACAGATTAAACCTTAAATCAAAATAAAGACTTGATAAGTAAACATTCTTTGAGTAATATATTCAATATTGAAAAAGCTAATAATAAGTTTGTAAATAATAAAAGAGGTGTTGTAAAATGTCTAAAGAATGTTCAGTATGCGGTAAAAGACCTTTAAAAGCTTGTAAAGTAAGTTTCTCAAACAAGCATCATATCTATCGTCAAAACCCTAACTTACAATCAGTTAAAGCTTTAGTTAAAGGTGTTGCGAAAAGAGTAAAAGTTTGTACTTCCTGCATCAAGGCTAATAAAGTTGTAAAAGCAGTATAGTCTTAATATTTAAAAAATAGCCGTCCTATATTATAGGCGGCTATTTTTTATTGAGTATAATAACGTATAATGAATTATAGCAAGTAATTATCACCCTGTAGAAAGGATTACATAAAATGAAGCAAAGACCAAACTCTATAAGAATTCTAACCTTTTCTGCATTAGCGAGTATAACTTTTTTTGCGTTTAATCATAATGTTATTGCTCAAGAGGCAACACAATCAAATCAATTCTATTCAGCAGAAAGTTTCGCAGATAACGTAAGCAATCTTGAAGGAGCATTAAAAAGTAATCCACGAAGCTATCCTGCAAGAGTTGATCTTATTTCGGCATATACTAACGAAGGCAATAGATTAGCTAATAACCCAGCTGATATGAGCAAAGCGGCATCATATTACAGAAAAGCTATATTTTTAATGCAATATGACAGTTATTCTTTACCGCCTGAAGTTGTTCTAGGCAATTTAGCGGAATTAAAAAGTAATCTTGATAATGTGTTAAAATCACAAAAAATTAATATAAGTCCTAAATCAAGACTTGAACTTGCAAAAAAACTTCGTGGCGGCGGTAAATATGAAGAAGCAATTGTTGAATATAATCAAGCAGCTTCAGATCCTTCTTTAAAAGCAGAATCGCTTGAACTGGCGGCAGATACATTAAGACTGATGGACAAAGATACTAAAGCTATAGAATTTTATAAAGAATCGTTAATGAGTAATTCGAACAGTTCTATGCTTCATCTTAAATTCGCAAGAGCTTTAAATAAAGTTGGTAATGCTGAAGATGCGATGAGGGAATACAATATTGCTTTAAATACAGCAAATAACGCCAATAAAACAGAAATAAACGAATCTTTAGAGCAATTATGGTCTGCTAAACTTGCCCAAAACCCACAAGATCCTGAAGCTCTTATGAATATGGGCGTTATACTTCAAAAAAATAAAAAATATGACGAAGCAATGAATATGTATAATCAAGCAGAACAGCTCGATCCGACAAATGAAACATTAAGACTGAATAAAGGTACTTTATTTCAACAGCAAGGCGACTTGCAAACAGCTTTACAGGCCTACGAAACTATTCTTGATGTAAACCCTAAAAATACTCTTGCTTTATATTACAGAGCAACTGCATTAAGAGATATGGGTAGAACTGATGAAGCATTAGCCGCATTTTATAATGTTTTAAACATTGATAATAATTATAATGCAGCAAAAGTTGATTTACTAAATACAATAAAAAACGTTAAAGAGCCTGAACAGGCCTTAGCATACATAAGTGATTATGCTAAAAACTTCCCGAATGACCCGATTGCTCAATATAACTATGCGTATCAATTACATATTTTAAAAAAGACAGATGAAGCAATAGATTTTTATAAAAGAGCAATTTCATTAAATCCAAAATTCACCGATGCCTATTTAAATATAGCTTCGGCTTATAAAGACAAGGGCTTAAACAAAGAAGCTATGGATACTATTGTTCAATATTTGAAAATTGATCCTAATAATTCAAAAGCAAAAAACATCCTTGCTCAATTTAAAGATGAATCAACAACAGCTACTTATCAGACGGCGATTGATAAATTCAATAATAAAGATTATCAGGGAGCTGTCAGCGAATATCAGAATATTATAAACGGCGGTGATACCAGCGTTGAAGCATACTTAGGTCTTGGTTCATCGTATCAATCTTTAGGCAAGTACGATGATGCTATTAACGCCTATAATAAAGCCTTAGCCAAAGATGCAAAAAAGCCTGAAATCCTATATTCACTTGGTAGTGTTTATTATGACAAAGGTTCTTATGAAAAAGCTGTCGATAATCTACAAAAATCCTTAGTTTTAGACCCGACAAACAAGGATACCATTTCTTTACTCGGTGACGCAAAAAAAGCCGCTTCGGATACTGCTGTAACTTCAGCACTAAAAGATTATCATGCGAACAGATATGATATAGCTTTACAAAAATTCAACAAAGCTATTGTCTACGATACAAACAACGCATACCCTTACTATTACAAAGGAATAATCTACGATAGCCAAAAAAAATATAAAGAAGCTGTAGATAATTTTCAAAAAGCTATTGCCAGAGATAAGGAGCTTCATATAGCATATTATCTAATGGGGCTTTCTTATGAAAGCATGGGAAATAAAACTGAGTCGATAAAAGCTCTGCAAAAGTTCCTAGAGCTTTCAAAAGGTAAAGATGATGAATACACAAAATATGCTAAGTATAAAATACAAGAATTAAAAGGCAAAAAGTAAAGAAAAGATGGATACACTTCAAACTGACAAGACAAAGCTGACTATCGGCAATTTGAAATTCAATAGTAACGTAACTCTTGCCCCTATGGCAGGAGTTACTGATACTGCCTTAAGGCAAATTATCAGATTACATTCAAAAGACAGTCTTCTGGTAAGCGAAATGCTGAGCTCTGAAGCGTTAAAAATGAATACGGATAAATCTATACTCAACCATGTAAAAGAAGAGCATCCACTCGCCTTTCAGATAGCAGGGCATAAGCCTTATCTTATGGCAGAAGGTGCAAAGCAGATAGAATCAATTTCAACCTTAATTGATATAAACATGGGTTGTCCTGTTGCTAAAATAGTTAAAAATGGCGATGGTTCGGCACTTATGACCGACTTGAAATTAGCTTCGGAAATAATATCCTCCATAAAAAACAGCGTTTCTATCCCTGTTACTGTTAAATGCAGAATTGGCTGGGATTGTAATACAAAAAATCATGTGGAATTTGCAAAAATGGCTGAAGAGTCTGGTGCTGATGCAATAACGGTGCATGGAAGAACCAGAACTCAAATGTACGCTGGACAAGCTGACTGGTATTCTATTGCGGAAGTTAAAAATGCAGTTAAAATACCTGTTATTGCAAATGGAGACATAAATTCACCACAAAGTGCGGCAGAATGTCTAAAAATATCAAATGCAGATGGAGTAGCAATAGGTAGAGGGATTTTAGGCGATGTTAGCTTAATGCATAGAATAGACCATTATCTGAAAACAGGCGAATTAATTGAAGAGCCTGATATACTTTCTAAGCTCGAAATTGCTCTTTTACACACAAACAAAGAAATCGAACTTAAAGGTGAGCTTCATGGAATAAAATTCATGAGGAAATTTTATGCCTGGTACATTAAAAGTATTAAAAATGCAGTAAAATATAGAACAGCTCTTGTTAGAGTCGAAAAACTGTCTGAAATTTATGAAATTTTTGAAGAAATAAGAATCGCTCAAAAAGCAGAAGAGATGACTAATAGCTAATTTATTCCTTAAATAGAAGACAAACTGCTTTCTAAAGCAGTTATTTGATGTAAAATTATATTTAAAATGCTTTTTAGTTACGGAAGTTAAAAAAGGAACGAAAATGAGCAATATATATGGTGTAATACTTGCAGGCGGAAGCGGTAGTCGTCTTTGGCCATTAAGCAGAGAAATGTATCCAAAGCAATTGTTAAAACTAAATGATGATAATACCCTTTTTCAATCGTCATTTTTAAGATTATCAAATGTTATTCGTCCTGAAAATATTTTAACCGTAACAAATACAAAACAATCGTCAGATATAAAATTGCAATTAAGCCAACTAAAAGAAACCGTCCACTCAATTTCTGATTTTCGCACCGTTATTGAGCCTATAGGTAGAAATACTGCTCCTGCTATTGCTTTATCTGTTTTATATATATTGAAAAAAATGTCAGTAAATCATGAAGATGCAATAATTTGCATTTCTCCTGCCGATCACCTTATAAAAGACAAACCTGCTTTTGAAGCAGCATTGAATGAAGGTATTAAACTTGCTGAAAATGGATATATAGCAACTTTCGGGATAAAGCCCGATAAGCCTGATACAGGATATGGTTATATAAATACAGAAAAAAACAGTCAAATAGAAGAAATTTCATCCGTTGGAGTTAAGGCATGTGAATTTAAAGAAAAGCCTGACTATGAAACAGCCGTAAATTATGTTGAATCGGGTGTATATTATTGGAATAGCGGTATTTTTGTATTTAAAGCCTCTGTTATTTTGGAAGAATTAATAAAATATTATCCTGAAATATATAATAAATTGGAAAAAGCAGAATTATATGATAATGGTCCGACAGTAAAATTTGATGAGTTTATGCAATTACCTGATATTTCTATAGATTATGCGGTTATGGAAAAATCATCGAAACTGGCTCTTATTCCTGTAGATTGTGGATGGAACGATATGGGAAGCTGGGAAGCAATTTACGACACTGCACAAAAAGATGAAAAAAATAACTTCATGTCGGGAAATGTCGTTGATATAGATAGTGAAGACAGTCTTGTTTTTGGAACATCAAAGCTGGTTTCAACAATAGGTCTTAAAAATATAGTTGTCGTTGAAACTGAAGATGCTGTTCTTGTTTGCGATAAAGATAGAACACAAGATGTAAAAAAAGTTTTTGATAAATTAAAAGTTTCCAACGATAATACCTATAAAATTCATAAGACAGTATACAGGCCATGGGGCTTTTATACTGTTTTACAAGAAGGACCTGAGTTTAAAACAAAAATGATACAAGTGAACCCTGGGGCTAAACTAAGTTTACAGATGCATTATCATAGAAGTGAGCATTGGGTTGTTCTTTCAGGAACAGCGAAGGTAAGAAAAGGCGAAACAGATTATTACCTTAAACCTGGAGATAGTATCGATATTCCTGCGACGGTAAAGCATTTTCTCGAAAATCCGGGCAAGGTTGATGTTCAGATAATTGAAGTTCAAACAGGACATTATCTTGAAGAAGATGATATTGTTAGATTTGAAGATATTTACGGAAGAATTGAAGCATAAGATAGAAAAAGATAAGCGTTATTGTAATTTACAATAACGCTTATAGTTGACTGTTTGAGCTGGATTGACTGAAAGAAACTTAGTCCGCAAAGTCTGCTAGCATCTCTTTTGCTTTATATTTGTAGTATATAATACTATTTTTGTTTTTTAAATGCATGTTTCTGTAAATGCAAAATAATGTATTTTTTTTTTAATATTTGCCTGTGGTTGGGGACATTTTTTTGTATATTACAAAACTGATTTTGGATTTTATGTTTCGAGAATGATACATATAGCCTAAAAATAAACTCAGCACTTAACTCTAATGCAAATTCTTTGTATAATAATAAAATAATTATGTTTAAAATAAGTTTTGCTCTTTAATCAAAATATCTTTTTATGAGAGGATAAATCGTGACAGAAACTAATATAGTCCAAAATATCGCAGCAGCAGAAGAGTTTAAACAAAAGAGAGATTATAAAGGTGCTATTGAGCATTATTATAAAGCTCTTGCTTCTAATCCGTCCGATCATGAAGTATTAGAAAAAATCGCTGATTGTTATTTTTTACTAGGCAATTTTGAAAGAGCAGAAGAATTTTATGAAAAATCGTTAGAATATAAAAGTAATTTTACACCGGCATTACTGGGTATTTCAAAAATTTTTGAAATACAAAAACATTTTAATAAAGCAGCTGATTATATAAGTAAAGCGTCAGATTCAAATCCAAATGATATAAATATAAAACTAAACTTGGCATTTCTGCATATTGAGTGTCATCAATTTGATAAGGCTCAACAAACTTTGGAATTTATAATCAATAGCGGAACTATGCTAGACAAAGCCTATTATCTTATGGGGCTGATTTCAGAGCAATTAAATAACATTGAGCAAGCTGAAAATTATTACCAGAAAGCATTACAAGTCGATAAAAATAATTCTAAATCCGCTCTTGCCTTAGGGATTTTATATTATAACAACAATAAAATTAATGATTCTTTTAAAATGCTCCAAAATGCACTGAAAATGGATTTTAATAATCCTGACGTTCATTATTATTTAGGTTTAATTCATCTTTCAAAAGAACGTTTTGAAGAAGCAATCGGAGAACTTAAATTTGTTGTTGCTGTTTCACCAAAACGAATGGATGCATATAGCAACTTAGGTTTAGCATACGGATTCTTAGGCTGGTATGATGAAGCCATATCAGAATTCAAATTTGCTTTAAAACTAGCTCCTACAAATTCTGACATACATTATGCTTTAGGTTATATTTATCTGAAAAAAGAAGACTTAACTCTTGCTAAAGAGCATTTAAGTGAGTCCATTTTAATAAATCCAGAAAATGCTGATGCTCATACTGCTTTAGGAGACATCTATAAAGAGATGGGCGACTTTAAAATGGCAATAGACGAATATAGTCAGGCAATTAAATATGATAACAATAATTATCTGAGTTATTACAACCTTGCTTTTGTACTTGATACAATGGGAATGCAAGATAAGGCTATTGAAACATATCAGACAATAATCAAACTAAATCCAGATTTTGAATCAGCATATTTTGAGCTGGGTAATATTTATATTTCAAGAGATGACTACAATTCAGCTATAACTAATTTAAAAATACTTTTAACTAAAAATCCTATGAGAGCTGAAGCAAATTTATCATTAGGTCTTTGTTATTTTAGAACTGCTGATTTTGATGAGGCTTTAAATTATTTTAATAAAGCGGTTAAATATAATAAAAATTTAGCAGAAGCGTATTATTACAGAGCAAAAGTTTATAACTTAAAAGCAAATAGAAAAGAAGCTATTATAAATTTAGATGATGCAATTAAGCTAAATTCTGAAACTTCGTACTATTATAATGAATTAGGTCTGACTTATCTTGCAGATGCTGAAGTAACACTTGCAATAAAATCATTTAAAACCGCAACTTTCTTAGATGCAAAAAACCCATCTTATAAATATAACCTCGGTACTGCGTTGATGGAAGATGAAGATTATGCTGCGGCAATTATTGAGTTTAAAAGAGCGAATAGATTAGCACCATTTAATGCGGAAATATTCCATTCATTGGCAATTTGCTATGAAAAAAGTAAAGACTTTAGAAGTGCAGTTGAAGCCTACCAGAATTTTGTGAAAAATAGCACAGATAAGTTAAGAAATGCTCAAGTGCAAGAAAAAATAGAAGAAATGAAACAATATCGCTCAACAGCCTTATCAGAAGATAATATGGGCGATGTTTCTCAACTTTTACATGATTCTGCGGATAAAAAGTTTTTAGAAACTTTAAAAAGATTATTTAATAAATAATCTTTTTAATAATTAATTTTCGAGCCATTTTTTAATAAAGCTATAACCGACCTCACCGCTTTTTTCAGGGTGAAACTGAAAGGCTGCAACGTTTTTATATTCGACAGAAGCAGGGAAATCAATATGATAGCTTGAATAAGCCGATACGACAGATTCATCATTAGGTTTTACATAATATGAATTAACGAAATAAACATATTCATCACTTAGATATGAATTATTTTGAGTAGTTTTAAGCATATTCCAGCCTATTTGCGGAACTTTACCCTCTGTGAATTTAAGAACTTTGCCTTTTAAAATCCCTAAACCTTTTATGTCAGGAGCTTCTTCACTTTCTTCAAAAAGAATCTGAATGCCTACACATATTCCTAAAAATTTTGCACCTTCATTTATACGTTGAATTATGGCATTATCAAGTCCCGTTTCTTTTAAAGATTGCATAACCTGTCCAAAATGTCCTTGTCCGGGCAGTATCAGTTTATCAGAATTTAAAATATCTTCAGGCTTAGAACTCACAATATATTCTTGATTTAGTGATTCAAGCATATTTCTAACGCTTTTTATATTTCCGCCGCCATAATTTATAACAGTTAAAGACAATGTTTTACTCCTATATGTTACCTTTTGTTGAAGGGATAATGTCTGAATATTTTTCATTAATACTGCAAGCCTGATTTAAAGCACGTGCAAATGATTTAAAAACTGCTTCAATCTTATGATGAGGATCTTCACCGTTTAAGAGTTTAATGTGTATTGTCGACATAGATGCAACAGAAAAACTTTGGAAAAAATGCTTAACTAAAACAGTATCTAAATCACTTACTCTCTCTTCTTTTACTTCTACGTCATAAGAACAAAAGGGACGACCGCTTAAATCAATAGAAGTCATCACTAAAGACTCATCCATAGGTATAGTTGCGTTGCCATAACGATTTATACCTCTCTTATCGCCAAGAGCCTTTCTAAAGGCTTCACCTAGTGTAAGAGCAACATCTTCAACAGTATGATGAGTATCACCGTCAATAGAATTAACATTAATATCAAGGTCAAAATAGCCATGAGAAGCTAATTGTTCAAGCATATGGTCATAAAACTTTATGCCGGTATTTATATTTTTAGTCCCTTGTCCATCAATATCAACTTTAATTGTTATCTCTGTTTCAAGAGTTTTTCTTTCAGCTACGCTGCATCTCATAGTGTTTTGCTCCTAGAAAATCTACTATTTCATCAGTTTCTTGTAATACGGCAAAAGCGCCTTTTTCTAACATTTTATCTGTTAATTCCTGGGTTTTATCCTGCGGCGGTAGTATGCCTATTCCTTTAACTTTTGCACCTACTGCTGATATCATATCATCTGAGGTATCGCCAAAATATAAAATTTCTTTATTTACTGTTTTTGATTTAATTACTTCAAGCCCAAAAGAATCAGGTTTTCCTTTTTCTAAAGGAATATCATCCATAGTTATAATGTTAGAAAATATGTTATATAAATTCCATCTTTTCAATACAAATTCTGCTTCATCTTTAGGTCTGCCCGTAAAAACTGCCATGTCATATTCTTTTGAAAGTTCATTCAATTTTTCCGGCTGAATCAAAATACTTTCGTTTAATATTAGCCCATTAAAATCAGATCCGATATAAAACTCTTGAAATTTATCAATAATTATATTCTTATCTATATTTAACCCTTCATTCTTTAAAAGATATTCGGTTAAATCCCAATCATTATTAAGTCCACCAAGATTTTTAGCTTCTTGAATCTCTGAAAAATCAATACTTTTATTGGCAAAATATTCAAAAGTATTTTTAATTGCCATTCGATAAGATTGCCTTGTATCGACAATAACACCGTCTATATCAAAGACAAGTAAAGCACGTTCTTCGTTTAAAATATCTAATATTATTTTAGTTTGTTCGATTGTAGGAATAGAGATTCTCAAACAACCGTTTAACTCGGGGTGTCCTGCAAAATTCTTGATTTTTATACCTGCATTTAATAATCTTGTGTAATAAAAATCAGCTTTATCTGCAAAATCAGCAACAAGGAAATTAGCTTTTCCATCATAAACTGTTTTAGCTAAAGATTTTAATCCGTTATATAAAAGATTTCTTGAAGTGATTACTTCCTTTTTAATTTTTTCAAAATATTCTTTATCTCTTAAAGCCGCCAAAGCTGCTTTTACTGCAATTGTATTTACGCTGAAAGGACAAATAATTTTTTTAATTTCATTGATAATTTCAGGAACAGCCAAAATATAACCGACTCTTAAACCTGCTAATGCAAAGTCTTTAGAGAAAGATTTTGTTATAATGACATTCGGATATTCTTCAATTAAATCAGTAAATGACTCTTCTGTGTAATGAGTATAGGTTTCATCAATTAAAACATAGCAATGCTTAGATTTTTCTAGTATTTTAAGAACATTTTCTCTTGAAATAGCATCACCAGTGGGATTATTTGGTGTTGTTAATATTATTAATTTTGTCTGAGGCGTAATTTTATTAATAAGTTTTTCTGTTGGAAATACCCATTTTTCATCATAATCAAGCTCATTATAAACGCATCCAATTGCATTCGCATATATTTTAGGCATCGCAAATGATGGTTTAACAGTAATAACTTCATCATCGGGACTCATAAAAGTATCAAAAATGTAGTTCAATGCTTCATCACAACCATTTGTAGGTAAAACCTGCTTAGATGTTAATTTATTGAAAATAGCAAGTTCTTCTACCAATTCACCGTATGCAGGATAAAATTTTATCTCTTCTTCAGTTATATTTCTTATTGCTTCAATAACTTTTGGAGAGGGACCTAAGATATTTTCATTTGTATCAAGTTTCATTAAAAAGTTTTCAAGGTATGGTGGAGTATCATACCCTTTAAGTGTTTTAAGTGTATTTTTTGAAAATAACATGTCTTTCCTCAAATTTAATTTAATATATCTGTAGTCTGTTCTTTGATGTTATCTTGCAATGCCACACCATGAGCTGTTTTGCCCCAGTCCATAGTTCTTTTGACAAAAATGATTTTAAATACGATTAAAAGAACAAGAGGTGTCCATATAATCACCATATAAACGCCTGTTTCTACTGCCTGAATTATAGATTGAATCAAAGGAAGATGATTATATTTTTTTATACTGTAAATAAGACCTGTAACAAAGAACATACAGAGTAAAGGTAATACTGCTATTGACCATAATATATGGTTTTCAGCACCTTTAACAAATTTAAAGCCTTGAATAAACAATTCGGAAAGAAGCCATAAAGGTAGAACAAATTCTAAAAGATAAGCAGTCATATCAGCTCTTACGCGATGAGAAACATTTTTTGAGAGTACAACTTCAACGAAATAATCTAAATAACGTCTTATGCTTCCTTCTACCCATCTTCTGCGCTGTCTTAAAAGTGGCAAGAAAGTTAAAATACCTTCTTCGTAGACTTTAACTTCATGGCAAAACCTTATGTCCCAGTTCTTAAGATGCAATCTTGTTGATAAATCAAGGTCATCAGTAATTGTATAATCATTCCAGCCACCAATATCAATTAAGGCTTCTCTTTTTATTAACTGACCATTTCCTCTTAGCTCAACAGCACCTTTTATGCTGTCTCTACCACTTTGGAAATGACAATCAAGAACATATTCATTATCTTGACATCTGGTTAAAATGTTTGATTCTTTGTTAGAAATAATTTTACGTGCTTGTACAGCCCCTGTGTCCTTATCAGCAAGATAAGGAACTATTTTTTCAAGAAAATCAGGCTTAACTCTTGCATCTGCATCAAATACACAAATTATTTCGCCTGTTGCCTTTTCCATAGCTTCGTTTAAAACAGCTGATTTCCCTGGGAAAGCAGATTTATCACGAATTATATAATTTAAATTACCTGATAATTCATTACTTAAAGTTTCTAATACTTTTGCTGTTTTATCTGTACTTCTGTCATCAATGATTATAACCTCATAAGACGGGTAATCAATTGCTAACATATTGTGAATGGTGTCTCTTATAACGTTTTCTTCGTTATGACAAGGAATTAAAATACTTACAAAAGGTTTATACTCTTTATTTAAAACAATCGGATGTTTTTTTGCTTTTCTTCTTCTATGAGAAGTAGCGGCATGTAACATAAGTGAATAAAGCCCCATCCCACCCAATAACACTAATGTTGACATATTCATAGGAAGATACTTTTGAACAATTACAAGTATAGTCCACATTAATAATATTAATATTCCGAGGGTAACTCTATCTCTCAATTTACTTACTCCGTTTCATTTATAAGTTTAATAATAATGCAATCGCATAAAATAATCACGCAAAACTTCAGCCGCCTTTTTTCTTCCCTTTGTTTCATCAGCCAAATCTGACAAGGCAACTGCTTTCTTTCTGTAGCTGTCATCATTTAACATCATATCAATATTATGTCGTAAAGTTTCAGGCGAAAGCTCTGAGTAGGTTATAAGAGTAGAAACTCCCAATTCCTTCATTCTTTCTGCATTATTTTCCTGTTCGTTTTGCTTATAATCAGGGACGATAACAGAAGGAATACCTAAAGTAACCAACTCCATTGCCGTACTGTGCCCTGCTTGAGTTATAACGAGATCAGCGGCTTTCAGATAAGGGGCAAGCTTAGTTTCACCATTAATAACTCTAATATTATCAATGATTTGATCTGTTTCAAAAGATGTAAATATATCAAAATGAACGTTCGGCATTATTTTTGCAAGCTCTAAAACGTTATCGAATAAAGGTTTTCTATAGGTATGACCACCGAGAGTAACTACAATATATGGTTTATCGTTAACAGGTTTTTCAATTGCGGTTATTTCGTCTCTATCCCATTGAACAAGAGGACCTACAAATCTTGTACGCTTCATTACCTTTGCTTTTGTGCTTAGGTTAGGTAAACAGATTGTATTAGGTGGTGCAAAGTCAGGAATCATAATTTCTTCAGCAGAACTTAACCATGTTTTCATAATCCAATCAAAAGATTTTCCAAACACTTTTACCAGTGCTGAATCTTTTTCAAAAAACGGATAGAAAGCACTTTGATTTGTTATAACGACACAGGGAATACCAAGTTTATCAGCTGCCATTACGGGGACTAGCCTTCCATCAGCAACAACACAAGATGCTCCATATTTTTTTATAATATCTATTTCTTGTCTTACTAGTTGATTAAAAGTTAACGCCCATGCATGATTTTTAATTATAGTTCTTCCTACGTCAAAAGCTCCTTGATTACCTATTAACTTTAACTCCCTATGTAATAACTCACAAGGATAACCAGTATTTTTAAAGCGTTCATAAGCATAATCATAGCTTCCTATAATTACTTCTTCAGGCTTAAATTCTCTAATAATAGCTAAAGCTCTGCTAGAATGTCCCAGCCCCTCGCTGCTTATTGAGAAATATATTCTTTTTTCAAACTTGTATTTGTATTTTTTGCTCATTTTTATTACCATTTGGTATCATTTAGTAGATTATAGCAAGCACAGCTTTTTTTATAAATGTTTTTATTATTTTATTCACTATAATATACATATTAAATCAACTCATTGCTTTTGTGCTTTTTAATTAGATTAAAAAGTCCGAATAATAAAATCGGTAAACCAATAATTATAAGAGTAACACCAATCCCTAGAGCATCAGCCATAAATGCGGCAACTAAAACTGGTAATGTTGAGGAAGTACTTAAAAAAGTGAATTGTACACCAAATACTTTTCCTCTTAAATCTTCGGGAACAGCACTGTGAAGAACTGTTTGAACCGGTATAGCGACTAAGGAACAACCTAAGCCTACCAAAGCTGAGATAAAGTAAGCATATATCATTCTGGTCGTTAAGTTAATTTGTTCAAGATGTAAAAATAATAAATCTTTTTCGGGAATAGTTATACTCGATTCATTTGGTATTAAGCCTGTTAAAATTAGTAAAATAAGGCTTAATCCTATAAGTGCAAAACCTCTGTAAATCAAAAGATATTTATCTATATTTCTCCATAATTTACCTACCGCAATTGAACCTAAAACCATTCCTACTCCACTAAAAGCAACTATATAAACGAATTTTTGCGCACCTAAAGCTATATTATCAGGATACAACCAATGTTGACTTATGCTTATAGCCAGAATTGACAACATTACAATAACTGAAAACAATGTAGAGAGTTTTAAAATAGCATTGAGTACAATCGGTGTATTTTTTATGTATACAATTCCCTGTGAAAGGTCATCCATAAAGTCTTTAAAGGATTTATGAGCTTCGTTTTCTTCATTATGCTTATTGTTCTTTATAAAAGAAAGTGAAAATGATGAAATTAAAAATAACCCTGCAACTGCCCAATGAACTGCTTTTAATCCAAATATATTTATTAATGGATCACCTAATGCAAATCCGAAAATAATTGAGCCCATCATTGTAGTTGTAAAAAGAGAATTTGCAGCAATAAGCTGTTTTTTATCTACAAGAGTAGGAATACTTGCTGCTTCGGCAGGGACAAAGAATTGAGTTACGCTTGATATCAAAAAGGCTAAAGCATAGATCCCAAACAGATATTTATCAGCAATAGGTAGTAATATTATGATTAGGCCTCTTAATATATTTGTAGAAATTAAAATGTGCTTTTTATTCCATTTATCAACAAATACACCTGCTATTGCAGTTAACAGTACCGCAGGGATTGTAAAAGAAATATATAAGCCACTTTGTAACGAAGCAGACATATAAAAATGTTTTGCAATAATGGCAACAAAGACTACAAATGTTACTCTATCACCTAATTGTGAAAAAATTTGACCTAGCCACAGAAATAAAAAGTTTTTATTTCTCAGTACTGCTCTATAACCAGTCGCACTATTATAAGTCAAGTTTTCTACATTGTTATCCATTATTTTTCCTTATTAATAACAAAGATTGTCTAATAACAGAGGGGTTTTAAATTTTTTATGACTTTTTGAAGACACATAATCTTTTAGTATATTAAAACATAAGGATAAAAGCTCTGTATATAAATTTTCATCTATAAATTCGAATTTTGACATATCATCCATTAATTTTAATAAATTTTTTGTTACCTGTATCTTTTGAGGGGCAGTATGTTTGCACTTAGAGCAAACAACACCACCTGAATCATAACAAATATATAAATTATCAAAATTATCCTCTTCTTTACATTTAGTGCAATTTTTTAACTCTAAAGCATACCCTTCAATTTTCATAAATTTAAGGAGGAATGAGTTTATCGCCCATAATACTTCGTTTTCTGAAGTCGCCAAAGAGACATTTTTTAATGAATTAAATAACAGTTCATATATCAATGAACTATTTGGATCTTTTTCCAATCCAAAATTCAGAACAACTTCGCCAATATATATAGAATAAGTTAGTTTATCAAAATCTTTTCTTAGGTTTTTAAATATTTCTATCGATTGAGCCTGACTTACTATATCTAAACTTTTTCCTTTTGCTATAAGTAATTGATTCGCAATAAGGAGTTCCATTCTCCCTGCTAACTTGCTCGTCTGCTTTTTTACACCTTTTGCAACAGCTCTGATTATGCCATGTTCTTTTGTATAAATAACAATTATTTTATCATTTTCGCCAAGATTATATGATTTAATATTTATTCCTTTAGCGCTAAAAGTGGACATTTTATGCCTTTAGTTCTTTTTAAGTTCCTATAGTATTTTAACATGAATCATAATCCTGTTTTTTAAAATTATTTGATTAGGCTCTAGACTAGCACTTTTCTTGTAAAACTTTTAAATTCTTTTTGTAGTTT
>JBAXKC010000012.1:0-65399 GCA_037137535.1 bacterium
ATTTTACATAGGAGTCACTAAGTTTTAAATAGGGGGATTTTTTGGGGGCATGTCATAAATTACCCGAACTGCAATATAAGAAAAGTTTCCCTGAAAATTATCCTGAATTTATTGAAGATAGAAATCCTAAATGGATTGAATATGAAAAAACAAAATAAAATCTTAAATTCATTAATATTTTAATGATAGAATTAAGTTAATAGTTTATATGGCTATAGATTTTAGAGTTAGGATTTTTAAAGCCGGAGGCTAAAGTGAGCGAAGATAAAACAACACATACAACTATAGAAAACCTTAGAAGAGTAAGAATTCAAAAACTAAACGACTTAGTGGATAAAGGAGTTAACCCTTATCCTTATACATTTGACAGAACTGCATCCGCAAAAGATTTACAGGATAAATATGAAAATCTTGAAGCAGGGAACGAAGTTGAAGAAAGCTATAACGTAGCCGGAAGAATTATGGCGATGAGAAACAGTGGAATGTTCATAGACCTTATGGACAGCTCAGGAAAAATTCAACTTTTCACACATAAAGAAAATGTTTCCGAAGATAAAATGGCAATTTTAAAACTTTTAGATGTAGGCGATATTATTGGTGTTTCAGGAAATATAAGAAGAACTCCAAGAGGAGAACTGAGTCTTAAAGTAAAAGATCTTAAAATACTTACAAAAGCTCTTTTACCACTTCCAGAAAAGTGGCATGGACTTACAGACGTTGAAACTCGTTACAGACAAAGATATTTAGACCTTATAATGAATGAAGACACAAGAGATACCTTTAGAAAAAGAAGTCTTATAATTCAAGAAATAAGAAATTATCTTATTTCTCATGGTTTCCTTGAAGTTGAAACACCAATGCTGCAAACCATTGCAGGTGGTGCTGCGGCAAGACCGTTTGAAACTCATCACAATGCACTTGATTTACCAATGTCACTTCGTATCGCTCCAGAGCTTCACCTAAAAAGACTTATGGTCGGCGGAGTAAACGAAAAAATATTTGAAATAAACAGAAATTTCAGAAATGAAGGAATTTCTCCAAAACATAACCCTGAATTTACTATGCTTGAACTTTATCAATCCTATGTAGATTATAATGAGATGATGGTTTTAACTGAAAATCTTGTAAGCCATGTTGCTCAAAAGGTACTAGGAACAACAATCATTGAATTCCAGGGAAAAAATATTGACCTTAGCCCTCCATGGCAAAGAATGACAATGGTTGGAGCAATCAAAAAATATACAGATGTAGACTTTAGCGAACTTTTATCAATTGAAGAAGCATCTGAAGCAGCTAAAAAAATGGGAATACAAATAGAAGCTTCTGACAGCTGGGGCAAAATACTTGATAAAGTATTTGAAGTTAAAGTTGAGCCGCATCTTATTCAACCTGTTCATATTATTGATTACCCTAGAGATATATCACCGCTTGCAAAAGCTCATAGAGACGATAAAAGACTTGTTGAAAGATTTGAAACACGTGTCAACGGCTGGGAAATTGCTAACGCATTTTCTGAGCTTACTGATCCTATTGATCAAAGAAGTAGATTTGAGCATCAAATGCAAGCTAGAGCTGAAGGCGATGAAGAGGCCAACGAAATTGACGAAGATTATATTACCGCTCTTGAATATGGACTTGCTCCGACAGGCGGACTTGGTATTGGTATAGACAGACTTATAATGATACTTACCAACTCTCCAAATATTAGAGACGTAATAGCCTTCCCAACAATGAGACCAAAAGCTTAGTCAAAAATTTACAACTAAAAAATAGAGAAGTAATTAAAACTTCTCTATTTTTTTATTTATGTTTTATTTATTTTACTTGCTTGATTTTCCAACCATATAAGAACCTGCCATAAGTCCCATAGTGTTTGTAGTGCTATTATTAGCGGCAGCTGCTTGAGCTTGAGCCATTTTTGTCATTGCATTTGCATTAAGATAAGCAGCAGCATCTTGCGGTGATAATTCCCCATTTTTAGCCTTTTGAGAAACACCAGACATTACATCAAATTCTAATTGTTTTTGATAAATTCTTTCTCTTGTTCTTTCTTTAGTAAAAGGTAACATCAATGCACTTACAGCAGCTCCAACAGCTGCCCCTATAACGGCAAATCTAACTATTTTAGCTTTTGGAAGTCTTTCTGCATACTGTTCACTCTTAGCTAATAATGAAGAATATACACCGATAACACCGCCTAGAAAACTACCTGTAGCAAGACTTGTAACAGTTGCACCCATATATTCAAGATTCTCATTTACTTTAAATCCATCAGATTTAGGAGTTGATTTTGTCTCTTCTTCATCCCCCTTAAAGGCAACTTTACTTTCAACCACTAAGTTAGGAGTATTAAATGAACGATTACTGATATTCATTGATACAGTTTCCTTCCTCAATATATGACTTCATACATATAAAACCCAAAGACATAATTTATTAATAGTACAAAAGTGTGATATTTACAATTCTTATATTATTCGCCATGGTTGAATTAAACAGAGCTAAAATAAACTTTATAATTTCTTAACAAAATAAGTGTTTACAAGACACACAAAGTATGATAATCTAAAATGTTAATAAGGGTGTGCAACAAACACTTTTATAAAAAAACTGAATATCCGTCACGTGTAGGAGACGCACGATAAAAATTCCCACTGGTGCAGCCAAGCACTACCTAAAAAATGGTGTTAGTCAGGGAATATGAGGAAATTTAGAATGATTAAATTGCTTAATCAAATAAATTCATCAGCTACCTTGAATAACACCAGACGAATTCAGAACAATGATAATTTCTCAGGAATTCAAGCATCTCAAAACTCACAAACAGATAAAAGATGCGAAGGTGTTAATTCAAGTAATACTCCACTGAAAGGAATATTTAACCTTATCGGTCAAAGTATACTTTCTCAGGAGTCAGCCGAATTTATTCAAAACAACAAAACACTTAACTATTTAGCTTAAGAAAAAATATAAAAGAGCCTCTTAATTGGGGCTTTTTTATGTTTTTATGACAGAAAGGGCACTTACGATATGAGAAAAAAAGTAGATCTTACTATTTTTAAAAATTTAATTATGTTCTTTCTATTTTTAATACTTATAGCAGTTTTGTATAAAATTCAAACAGTAATTATAATATTTTTCGGAGCTTTTGTTATTGCAAGCGCAATAGAACCGCTAATTGACCTTTTCGGCAAAAAATTTTCAAGAAAAATATCAATAATTTTAACAGGATTAAGTTTAATTTTAGTTTTATCCATAATCCTTTTCCCGCTTTTAAACGTAATAGTAAGCCAAATAGCTCAATTTATAGAACAACTTCCTTCTTATATTCAAGCAGGAAAACTCTATACAACTAAATATTTATTCACTAATCCTTTCATTATAAAAATATTTAAACATTTTGGACTACATTCCTCTAAGCAAATTTTTACAAACATCGGACTGTCTCAAAATCTATCACAGACGGTAAACTCCTTTTCCAGCGTGGGGCAAACTATTGTGAACGGATCTCTAACGGTTACCACAGGGATTTTTACAGCATTATCCTTTTTATCGATAAGTTTAATTTTAACGGTATATTTAATCTTTGACAGAGATAACATTAAACAGAAAACGTTAAAACTGTTGCCTGAACACATGAGAAATCAAGCTGAAAATATAACCACACTTATTTCAAGAAGAGTCAGCGGATTTGTAATCGGTCAACTTATAATGATGACAATAGTAGGAACAATGGTAACAATAGGCTTACTTATATTAGGTCATAAATTCCCTGTAGCCACAGGAACAATAGCTGGATTAATGGATATAATTCCTTTCATAGGACCTATGATTACAACAATAGTAATTGTTCTGAGTCTTTTGACACAAAATCCAATTCTAGCACTTTGGGGCATAATTTTATACATGGGGATTCAATGGACTACCGACACCTTTATCAGACCTTATATAATAGGCAAATTCGTAGATATACATCCTCTTGTTCTAATTTTTTCGCTGTTAAGCGGCGCTATTCTATTTGGAATAGGCGGAGTAATAATAGCACCTTTATTAGCTTTAGTTTTTATAGTGTTAATTCAAGAACTTTATGTAAAAAAAATAAATTAACAGAATTTTTCAGCAGCAAGAGAAGCAGCTCCAATAATTCCTGCATTATTTTCAGCTTTTGCATGAAGTAGCTTTGTTTGAGAAATAACAGCTCTTTTATTTAAACCTTCTTCAAGTTTCTCAAAGTTAATGAATTTTGCCATTCCACCGCTTAAAATAATACTTTCAGGATCAAATATATTAACAAGACTTATTAAACCTAATAAAACAAGTTCTTCCCATCTGTCATGCACTGCCTGACAGAATTCATCGCCTTTATTTAAACCTTTTATAATGTCATAAGTTGTAAGGTCATAAGCATCTAAATCAAGCAATATTCCTTTTTTTTCATAAGGGTAAAATTTAAGCGCCATTTCACGAGCATTTTTCGCATAACCTGTTCCCGAGGCATAGGCTTCCCAACAATCCCAAGCACCGCATGAACAAAGACGTTTTCTCTCCCATGTAAGTGGAATATGTCCGCATTCTGCACCTACACCAGACTTACCTCTTAACAATTTTCCGTCCACAATAATCCCTCCACCGATTCCGGTTCCGAGAGTAATTGTAATCGTGTTCTTATGCCCTACTGCATTACCTGCAATATATTCAGCATAAGCTGCTGCGTTAGCATCATTTTCTATATAAGTATCTAAACCGAATTTTTCTTGAACAATTCCTTTAAAATCCAAATCAGAATAGCCTTGAGGCAAATTACCCGTTGAACCCGTAACTTTAGAATTATCAATATCAACAGTCCCGGCTGTAGCAATACCTACTGCCTTAAGCTCATACTCAGCCTGAAATCTCTCTACTATACTTATTACAGTTTCAAAAATTTCTTGAGCAGTATTTCCTGTAGAAAATATCGCCACATCGCTTAGGATATTTCCCTTATTTATCACTGCAGCGCTTATTTTTGTTCCGCCAATATCAATACCTAAAGTGTTTGTAGTCATTTTTATTCACCCGTTATATTTACAAAACGTTTCGTAATCAAATGAGGACGCGTAATTGCAGAGCCAATTACTACTGCATAAGCTCCAAGCTCAAAGGCTTTTTTAACATCTTCTGGCGACCATACCCTACCTTCAAGAATTATAGGGAGTTTAATACTTGAAACAAGTTTTTCCAAAAGCTCAAAATCAGGCAGACCATTGTCTTTTTCAATAGTATTAGTTGTATAGCCTGATAATGTTGTTGAAATAATATCAGCACCTAATAACGCAGCTGAAAGACCTTCTTCTAAAGTTGATATATCTGCCATTACAGGCCTATTTAAATCGTTATGTATTTTATCTGTCAAATCCGCCAAATTCTCATGCAGTCGTTTTCTGGATGTTCCGTCAATAGCTATAATATCAGCATTACTTATGCTTTTTGCACTTTGAAAATCGGGTGTTATATAAACAATATCTTTCCAATTCTCAGGCAATGGGTCAGGTTTTGTTATTCCAATTATAGGTATATCAGTCAAAGACGTTGCAAGACTGATATCTTCAGCCCCTGCAACACGTAATCCTGCTGCACCACCGTTTATTGCAGACTGCATCATAGCAGCCATACATTCTTTTTTGTAAAATGGTTCACCATGGCTAGCCTGAACGGACACTATCACTTTATGTTCTATTTTTTTTATAATTTTATTCATAGCATGTAAATTATATGTTAAAAACAGAAAAAATAACACTATATTAAGCTGAACTATTGCTTTTTTGTTGTTTTTTTGGTTTGCTGAATATGGGTATGTTTGTATAAATTTATAAAATAAATTGAAAGATATTTATAACATATAAGTTTATATAAATCAGTTTCAAAAAAACTCAAGAAAATGAGGTAAAGTCCTAAAACTAGACGATAGAGAAACACATTTTTGAAACTGAAGTACTAATTTTCTTGAGAAGAGACGTTAAAAACTATTAAATCTGATAAAAGCGGAGGAAAAAAAATGTCAATCGGTTCTTTTGTGTTTATGCTTCACAGTCACCTGCCATTTTATAGAAAAGCAGGAATGTGGCCATTCGGAGAAGAAAACCTCTACGAATGTATGGCAGAAACATATATTCCTCTTTTAAATGCAATTGATGAACTATATGAAGAAGGAATTTTATCAAAACTAACAGTGGGTATAACACCTATTCTTGCAGAACAACTTAACGATGAACACTTAAAACAAGGATTCATTGATTATATTGATACAAGAATTACATCAGTTGCAGAAGATCTTGTAAGATACCCGAATGACAGTGTTGCTCACTCTCAACACCTTAAATATCTTGCAGGATATTATCATGATTGGTTTACAAATATTAAAGATTGTTTTATCAATAAATATAATAAAGATCTAATCGGAGCATTCTCAAAATTCCAAGAGCTTGGTGCTATTGAAATCACAACATCAGGAGCTACTCACGGATTTTCACCGCTTCTTTCAACAGATTCTTCTTTAAATGCACAATTTAAAGTCGGTTCTGAAACAACAAAAAGACTTTTTGGAAAAAAAGCCAGAGGTGCTTGGTTACCTGAATGTGCATACAGACCGGGTTATGAAGCTATCAACTCAAAAGGTGAAAAATATTGGAGACCTCCTGTCGAAGTTGCTATGCAAAACAGCGGTATTGAGTATTTCTTCACAGAATCACACGTTATTGAAGGCGGTGTTTCAGTAGGAAACAGAAGAATTATCGGAGCTTACGGCAATATTGAATATATTCCACTTCCTCCAAGACCTGCAACAGGTTTAACAACTTATGAAGCATACTGGTTACCTGGAGCTCAAGTTGCAGTTATGGGAAGAAATGACAGAGCCGGATTCCAAGTTTGGTCAGCCGGTGATGGTTATCCTGGAGACGGATGTTTCAGAGAATTCCACAAAAAAGATGCTAACTCAGGTATGCATTATTGGAGAGTAACAAGCTCAACAACCGATTTAGGCGATAAAATGCTTTATGATCCGGTTCTTGCTCTTTCTAAAATCAATGAAAACTCTGATCACTATGTTGGACTTCTTCAAGACTTGTTAAAAGGACACAAAGATTCAACAGGCAAACAGGGACTTATAATGGTTTCATTTGATACCGAGTTATTTGGTCACTGGTGGTTTGAAGGTGTTGAGTTCATTAAACAAGTTGTTAGAAAATTACACAAATACGCTGATGGTGTTGAAAGACATACAACAAGCGAATATCTTGATAAATACCCACCAACCTCTGCTATTTCAATACCTGAAAGCTCATGGGGACAAGGCGGACATTTCTGGGTATGGCAAAATCATCAAACAGAGTGGATGTGGCCAATTATTCATTCTGCTGAAAAAAGAATGGAAGATCTTGCTTCTAAATATTCAAATATTCCTGAAGACAAAGTTCTTCACAGAGCACTTAACCAACTTGCAAGAGAAAATCTGCTTGTTCAAAGTAGTGACTGGCCATTCTTAGTTACAACAATGCAAGCTAGAGACTACGCTGTAGAAAGATTTAGAAAACATCAAGACAACTTTGAAGCACTTGCATCTATGATCGAAAACCAATCAATAGATGAAGCATTCTTAATTGAACTTGAGTCAACAAACAATCCTTTCGGCGATATTGACTACAGAGCATACATGCCTATTGAAGAAGGTCAAATCCCTCAACAACAACCTAAACTTCAAGCAGCTTACGCAAAATAGTAAACAGAAAATATATAAAAAACTCGGAAGTTAAAGTTCCGAGTTTTTTTGTGCAGATTTATTGAGAAAATAGCCTGTTTATTCTTGACAACTTATTATCAATATGCTAATTTGAATACATTGAGCTATTGAGAAATATTCTCATTAAGCAAGAGGCAGAAAATAATAAAAAATGGTTGGTAAAAATGGTTACTCTCGACAAAATTAAAGTAGGTCAAAAAGCTGCAATTTCAGTCTTTAATAATTCCTCTGCTAAATGTTTTTCTTCAAGATTTGGCATTGAAGAAGGTCAAATTATTACCTGCATTGCAAAACCAGGGTCAATTGTTATTCAAAAAGCACTTCAAGAGATTGCCATAGGTAAAAAACTTTCACAAGAAATACTGGTTAATCTTTTATGAAAAGCTGTTGTAAACAAAAACAAGACTCTGATCAATGCAATAAAGAGCAATTAGATAAAATTGTATTAGTAGGAAATCCTAACGTAGGAAAATCAGTAGTTTTCAATAATATAACCGGATGTTATGTAGAAGTCAGCAATTATCCTGGCACTACTGTTGATATATCAAAATCATGCTGTAAAAATGCTGAAATAATTGATGCCCCAGGCATTTATGGAATCGGCAACTTTAATGATGAAGAAAAAGTGGCCAGAGAAGTTATTTTAGAAGCTGATTACGTTATAAACGTGGTTAGTGCTATTTCTCTTGATAGAGACTTATTTTTAACAAGACAGCTGATTGATTATGGTTTTAAAATGATTATAGTGTTAAATCAAATTGATGAAGCCGAAAAAAAAGGAATCACCATAGATTTAGAAACATTAAAATCAGAATTAGGAGTTGAAATATATCCCTCCGTCGCAACTAAGAAAATAGGAATGACAGAGGTAAATAATTGTATTTTAAATCGCTCTTTATTTCGACAAGGAACTAAAGACGAAAATATTTTCAACTTGACCGAAAGCAATTCAGAATCCATCGAAAAGCTTGAAGCAATTGAAGAAAAAAGAGATATTGTTTATAAAACAAGAAGAGGAAAAGTAAATAATATCGTTGAAAAAACTGTAATGATAAAAAGCGCAGCTTTCAGCATATCAAAGACTATTGGAAACTTATTACTAAATCCGTTTTATGGTTTTATCATTTCAGCTATTGTCCTATTATCCTTATACCAAATAGTTGGCGTTTGGATAGCAGGTGATCTCGTTGATTTTATTGAAAACAAACTGCTTATAAAATATTATATTCCTTTTGCTGAAAATTTAGTCGGCAAATTTATAACGATAGGCTGGCTAAAAGAGATACTAGCAGGAGAATTTGGCTTATTGACAATGACTGTTCAATATATTTTAGGCGTTTTACTTCCTTTAGTCATGGGCTTTTACTTTTTCATGGCAATTTTGGAAGATAGTGGATATTTACCCAGACTTGCAGCCCTTACAGACAGAGTTTTAAGTAAAATAGGACTTAATGGAAGAGCAATCATTCCTATAATATTAGGCTTTGGTTGTGTGACGATGGCAACAATAACCACAAGAATATTAGGCTCTGAACGTGAAAGAACGATTGCAAACGTAATTCTTGGATTAACAATACCATGTTCCGCTCAATTAGGAATAATTATAGCTTTATTGGCATTAATTGGCAGTCTTAAAGCCTCTTTAATTTATATGGCAACAATCTTAATCGTTTTATTCAGCGTAGCTCTTGCTCTAAATAAATTATTACCCGGCAAATCTACAGATTTACTAATAGATTTACCGCCTATGAGATTGCCTATATTAAAAAATATAATTAATAAAACACTTTTAAAAACATGGCACTTTCTTTCAGAGTCAACGCCTTTATTCTTTTTAGGCTCTTTTTTAATAACCGTTTTAAAGATTACAGGCGGATTGCTTGTTATACAAAAAGCATTAGAACCTTTAACCGTAAAAATAATGAACTTACCACCCGAAACAGCTTCAATATTCATAATGGGATTAATAAGACGTGATTTTGGAGCAGCTGGACTTGCAAAAATGGCGGGAATTAACGGACATGCAGTATTAACCCATTCTCAAATACTTGTAAGCATTGTTGCACTTACAATGTTTGTTCCATGCATAGCCTCGGTGGTGGTTTTTTATAAAGAAAGAGGCTTTAAAGAGGCCTCGGCAATATGGTTTGGTTCTTGGATAGCAGCTTTCGTAATCGGCGGTATTCTTGCAAAAATATTAACGGTGGTGCATATATAAATGAACAAATGCTCAGATAATCCTAAAATAATTTGTCAAGAGTGTAAACTTCCTTTAGAAATGGACTTTTTAGGAAAAAAATGCCCGAGATGTAATAACTTTATTTTTGCAAATGCATGCGAAAATTGCATTAAAAAGTGCAGAAAAAAATAAAATTCATTATTTTCTAAAAGCAATTTTAACAACCATTATGTGTTATTTAAAAAGTAATCACATAATGGTTGTTTTATGATTTTATTAAATAATGCTACACATTTTAATATTCAAAAAGCTCAACCTTCTTTTAAAGGTAAGAAACTTGAAACATTGCCTGAATTAGATGAATTTAGAAGAAATCAAAAACATCTCCACTTAAATGAAAGAGAACAAACTGTATTGCAAACGGTTAAAGAGCTTGAAATGCAGTATTATCTTGAAAATGGTTGCCATATTACAATGACAAAAGAAAATATTGAGTCAATGATTGATAAATCAGGCGGATACCCTTGTGATGCGGAAATTATCTTTTATGAAATGAAGGCTTGCTCTGAATTTGATAAATTAATGGGAACTTCAAAAGAGGGTGAAAAACTCCTCAAGAAAAAAGAAGATAATCCGCTAAAAGATTATGATGCAAAGAGAAAAGCCGAAAAAGAAAAAACACTAATGGCAGCACAGCAAAATTTAATAAATCTTACTCCTGCTGCCATTATGAAATAATGTATATTTAGATTACGGTAAAAGCTATTACTTTATCTTCAAAAATATTTAACCAGTCACGATCTACTGAAAGACAAGTGGATTCACCATTTTCAGAGAAAAGAGGATAAACTTTCACATTAGTTAAAGTAACAAGTCCGTCTACAACTTTATCATCGCTCTTATAAAGAACGCCTACTGCTTTAAAAGTAGGTGTCCATAATTCAATTCTTGAACTATGAGCAACATCAGCTATTTTTAATATTTTTTCAAATTTTTCAGACATTTTATGCCTCCTAAGAACTTATAATTAATAACCATTCTAAATTAACATAAAATAAAAAAAATAGAAGTAGCCCAACAGAATTAATTTACTTTTATGATTTAATAAATAATTATGGCTATTTACAAAATTCAAACTTTTCTTAATAACAATTTGCTATTAAAAGAGGAAAATATTTTTCTCATAGCTTTTTCAGGCGGTGCTGATTCTCTTTGCCTGTTAGATTGCATTTATAATCTTTCTCTTCAATACGGATTTAAAGTTAAAGCCGCTCATTTAAACCATGGATGGCGAAGAGAATCCGATGATGAAGAAATAAAAGCCCGAGAATATTGCAATAATAGAAATATAGAGTTTTTTACAGAAAAACTACCAGCTGGAACTCCTAAAACAGAGCTTGAAGCAAGAGACAGAAGATATGAGTTTTTAAACAGAATAGCTCTAAAAGTTAAAGCCACAGGGCTTTTTACAGGACATACAATTACTGATCAGGCTGAAACTATTTTATATAGGATTATAAAAGGGACAGGAGTTCACGGATTAACGGGAATTCCTCAATCAAGACCTCAAGCTAACGGCATTACAATTTATAGGCCTATGATGAATATTTCTAGGCAAGAAACTTTGGACTATTGCAAAAATAATAATTTATCGCCTTCTTTTGATAGCAGTAATGAAGATATTTCATATTTTAGAAACAGAATAAGATTAAACCTAATACCCGAATTAAAAAACTATAATGAAGAGGTAGAATCAGCTTTAATAAGATTAGCCTTAATCTCTCAAGACACCGAAGAGCTGGTAAAAGAATATTTAACCGAAAAAGAAAAAATTTATTTTATTAATAAAGAAGAACTTCACCTGCAAATTTTTTTAGAAGCATCTTTAGCTCTCAAAAGGCGAATTATTTACCAATTTTTAATAAAAAATAATCTTGAATATGATTTTGAACGAATTGAAAAAATACTGCATTTTATTGAAAAATCCAAAACTCGTAAATCAGGTGATACACTATCTATTGCAAAAGAAAAGTGGATTTTTTGCTCAAAAGAAAAGTTAAAAATTATTGGTTCAGTACGTTCAACTGTGATAAAATCAGCGGTAGAAGTCAACTTGAAAGACAAAGTATCTTTTTTAGGAAAAACCCTTGAAATAAATGAATGGGAACAAGGCAAGCCTTTTACTTATTCTAAAGAAAAAGATTATAATGCTTTAGTTGATTTAAATGAGGTTAAAACACCTTTATTTATAAGAACTCGCCAAGCAGGTGACAGAATTCAGCCTTTTGGAATGAAAGAAAAGGTTAAATTAAAAAAATATATTATAAATAAAGGAATTCCCGAACATGAAAGAGACAGCCTACTCCTGTTAACAAATGAAGAAGAGGTGCTATGGGTGATAGGAGTTGGAATAAGTGAATTATTAAGAGTTAAAAACTCTCCAACCCATAAGCTAGAAGTATATTGAGGTGAAAAAATGACACTAACCGAAAAAACAATATTTGACAAAGATCAAGGCAAATTAGAAATTTTATTTTCAAGCGAAAAAATTCAAAAAAGAATTATAGAACTTGGAAAAGAAATAACAAAAGAATTTGAAGGCTGTGAAGAACTTGTTATCATTTGCGTATTAAAAGGCTCTGTACTATTTACCGCAGACCTTGTAAGACATATTGATCTTCCTGTTACTATGGAATTTGTAAGGCTTGCAAGCTATGGAGATGCCGAAAAATCATCAGGAAAAGTAAAACCTGTTGATTTAACATTACCTGATCTTTGCGGCAAAAATGTAGTAGTAATTGAAGATATTGTAGATACAGGCTTAACTGCAAAATTCTTCCTCGATTATTTAAAATATCAACACAAAACAGCAAAAATTAAATTTGCAGCGCTATTAGATAAAGCCTGTACAAGAGTTCATCCTATTGATATTGATTACACAGGTTTTGAAATTGACGATAAATTTGTTGTAGGCTACGGTCTTGACTATGCAGGACATTACAGAAATCTTCCTTATATAGGCTATTTCCCAAAAAATGATTAATAAATCAGATTTTTTAACTTCATTAATAATTCCAACAGGTATTGGAGCTTCAATAGGTGGTTTTGCAGGCGATGCATCACCATCAGTGAGGCTCCTTTCCTCCGTTAGCCCTGTTATAGTAAATCCTAATGCAGTAAATGGAGCAGTATTTTCTGGAATAAAACAAAATGTACTATACACAGAAGGTTATTCCTTAAATAAATTTTTCAAAGGCGAAATTGCATTAAAGCCATCTAAGTTCAATAAAATAGGGGTAATAGTTGATGCAGGAATACCGAAGGACGTTTTAAACATTCATATTAATACTCTTAATGCAATAAAATCAGTTTATGGGATAGAAATAACTGCCATAGAAATAACAAATGAACCGGTTGGCGTAGAATTTTATATTTCAGAAAGCGGAATTTCTAACGGAACTTTAACAAATCCTCAAACTCTAATCAAAAGTACAGAAAATCTAATCAAACAAGGAGCTGAAGCAATTGCCGTTGTTTGTTACTTTCCTCCATCAGATATTGCTGACAGCGAATACTCCGAAAATGGAGGCGTTGATCCCGTAGGTGGAGTTGAAGCGATAATATCACACTTAATAAGCAGAGAATTTAATATTCCCGTAGCTCATGCTCCTGCTTTTGCACTAGAAGACATTGAAATAACGACTAAAATTGTCGACAGGAGAGCATCCTCCGAATATATAACTCCAACCTTTCTTCCATGTATTATTTTAGGACTTTACAATGCTCCTAAAATAACGGAAATAGAAAATAAAACGCCTTATGATTATTCTATTGATGATTTAAACTGCCTTATTATGCCTTATGACAGTCTTGGATGTATTCCTGTTTTTGAATGTGTTTCAAGAAATATTCCTATTCTGGCAGTAAAAAACAACTATACCACCTTAGACATAACTGCAAAAAATTTAGGACTTGATAATAAAATAATAGAAGTAAATTCCTACCTTGAAGCAACAGGCTATGTGATGGCACTAAAAGAAGGGATTTCTATCAATACTATTTTAGGTATAAATTAAAATTAAAAAAAATAAGTGTAATAAATTACATATTTCTTTTAGTTTTCTCAAGAAAAATACCACTAATGTATTATTTTTGTAATTTTTTATTCTTTTTATATAATTTACTATCAATTTTTTTAAATTTTGGTTTTTATATACTTGTAAACGATTATTGTTTTGTTTACCATAAGATTAAAACCTTTCTTTTATATATCCTAAGTAACTCTTGTTGTAAGAAACAAAGGGGTAAAAAAAAAATTCATGATTACTAATTTTACAAACAATTCTAACATTCCTCAAAGGAAGATTTGGCAAAAACAAGACAATATGCCAAGCCATACACTAAGGCAGGAAAGTATAGAAACAAGTGACAAAATTAGCATACAGAATAATAATAAACAAACAACAGAGCCCTTAAATAACCATACCAAATCACAGGTAAGTTTTAAGGGCTCTACTGTTGTTAACGATAAAGGTGTACAAAATACCGTTAATAAACAACACATACAAGAAACCTTTGATGAAATGGTAAAGAAAAATGCCTTTCATAGCGATATCTTTAAAAAAGAAATTGGTGAAGCAATAAATACGCTTCATGAAAATACTGAAATAAAAATTAAATCAAATCTCGGTGAAAAAATCATTGATGCCGTTTTTGGTCCAATTATTGAATTAGTAGCAACAGTTAAACAAATGAGCAATCCAGAGTTAAGAAAACAAAATGAAGCGAAAGAAACAGTAAAACAATTTATATCACTTGCAGATGAAGCAAAAGATATTAGATTAACAGATGCATTAACTAAAATTGCAGAAAAAGAAACTAAAGAGCATATACAAAAACTCAAAGAACAAAATCCGAATATACACTCCGAAGTTATTGATAAAGCTAAAAAAACATTTGAAACCGCAAAAAAAGAAGCTATTGAAAAAATAGTAAAAGGAAAAGAACTTACAGAAGAAGTAGTTCAAGAACATCTTAAAAATGTTGACTTCTCAAAAGTAACAGATTACTTAAAAGAAAAATGGCAAGGTAAAGGAAGTACTCTTGGTATTTTAGGAGTTACACTTACAAACAGAGTTGTAGCAGGAGCTTTATCCGCTGCATTTCTAGGTGTAGACTTTTATAATACCACCAGAATGATAAATGATGATCCTAAAAAAGCTTCAGAAGAAGCACACAAAAGAGTAGCTCAAGAAGCATTAAGACTTGGTATTACAGTCTATATGACCTCTATAGTTACGAAATTATTCCAAAAAACATGTAATAGCTCAATAGTTATGGCTCTTGGAATAAATGCCTTGGTTGTTGCAGGTTCTGAAATTATAGGAAGAAAATTAATAGGAAATGATGTTCTTCCTATGTCAAAAGAAAGATTTGAACTTCTTAAATCTAAAGGAAAACTTGATAATAAAGAGAAACACAAAGAATCTGCCGAAAAACAAAGACTTGATAATCCTCCTGTCTTTGCAAGAAAAATAATAGATTCCAGTTCAAATAAACAAGGTCAAATCTCCGATATTAATCGACTAAATATGATTAAAGGAGGTACTGTATAATGTTAACAATAAATAATTATCCTAAAACCTCCTTATATAAAAATAATATTGAAGTAAAAAACAGACAATTATTAAACAATACACCTCAACCGACAACAACTACCGTTTCTTTCAGCGGAAACCCGGTAAAACAATTTCTCGAGTTTTTTGAAACAGGAAAAAGAACTGTAAAAAAAGAAGAGCTTTTAAAAACACTTGCTCAAATAAGAGAAGTTGATGGAACGTTATGCCAAAATATTGAAGCAAGCATTATAAATACATTTAAAAAAGCTACAACTAATAATCCACCAGAAAGCATAGAAAAGCTTCCTGAAGTAATAGAATTCGGAACAAAAGTTCCTTTCATAAAAACGCTTATAAAAAGTATACTTTTACCTGTATTTTCAGCTATAAAGTTTACAAACTTCCTTTTTGAAAAAGGAATATCCTTTTTCAAAAAGGACATTCCTGAAACAGCTGAACAACTTAAAGAAAAAACTACAAAAGAAACAAAAAAATCAATCGATAAAACACTTGATAGCATACACACACAACTTGAAGTCTTTAAAAAATTACACAAAGAATCAAATGGAGATAAAACTAAACTTGAAAAATCCATTGGAAAATATATGCTTTCAAATTTAGCAGGAAAAAACAAAACTAATTACGATCCCTCAACCTACAGCATATTTAATAAGCTTTTAGCCAGCGCTGTAACAGCAGTTTTCCTTGCTTCAGACCAATTTAACTTTACAATGAAACAAACAAACGGTGATACTCAACAAGCAAAAGCTCAAACAAGACAAAGAGTTCTTCAAGATATAATGAGAGTTGCCTTCTCCTCCTGGATTGTGGGAGCAGGAACCAGTACATTCAGAGACTTTAATAACTCTTCTCTTGCAAATATGTCAATAGTTACAGCCAGTACTTGTACCGGATATGAAACATTAACAAGATCAGCAGTAGGAGCTCCTTTTGTTCCAAGCTCAAAAGCTCAAATAGAAGAGAATGAAAAAAGAACTCAAAATATGAAAGGACCGATTGGGGCATTTTTCAGATTTGTAGCAAAAGTAACAGGCAAAAAATCTCTTTCAAAAAGAGTGACAAAACAGGATAAACCTCCAGTCCCTGCTCAAACTACACCAACCACATTAAATACAACGACACAACAGGCTCCTTCATTTCAAAACAAAAAACCTTTAAACAAATTTGTATAAGGAAAAGAGCTTCGGCTCTTTTTTTTGACTGGAAACACCTTTATTAATCGTGAATAAAAAGTCAATAAAAGTTTTAATTTATATAAATTTCAATTAAATTGATAATAATAAAAATAAACCAATAGCTATATTTGTATTGAAATATAGCTCTTTCAGCTATTGCAAAATTATAAACAATAAGGTATTATAAAATTTAATTAGTGAAACAATTCACGATTATAAAGAGCAAGTAGCCTAAGGAGAGATAAATGAACGATAGCTATGAAAAAAATCCTCTCGATCAACTTGAGGAAACAATTAAAAAAGTAAAACAAGCACAAATAGAATACGCTAAATTCTCTCAAGAAAAAGTTGATGAAATATTCAGAAAAGCAGCCCTTGTTGCTAATGCCGCAAGAATAACTCTTGCAAAAATGGCTGTAGAAGAAACAGGAATGGGAATTGTTGAAGATAAAGTAATAAAGAACCATTTTGCGGCTGAATATATTTATAACCGATATAAAGACAGTAAAACATGCGGAATTGTTGAAGAAGATAGAACAAACGGTATTAAAAAAATTGCTGAACCTATTGGAGTTATAGCCGGAGTTGTTCCTACAACCAATCCGACTTCAACTACAATTTTTAAAGCACTTCTTTCACTAAAAACACGTAACGGAATAATATTTTCGCCACATCCAAGAGCAAAACGTGCAACTGCCGAAGCCGCAAGAATTGTATTAAAAGCAGCAGTCGAGGCAGGAGCTCCTGCAAATCTCATAGCCTGTATTGAAAACCCGACAGTTGAACTATCCCAAGCATTAATGCAAAATAAAAATATCAGCATAATTCTTGCAACAGGCGGACCCGGAATGGTAAAAGCCGCTTATAGTTGCGGAAAACCGGCTATAGGAGTAGGAGCAGGAAATACACCTGCTGTTGTTGATGAAACAGCCGATATTAAAATGGCGGTAAATTCTATTTTACTCAGTAAAACATTTGATAATGGTGTAATTTGTGCTTCTGAACAGTCAATTATTGCTGTTGATAATATTTATGATCAATTAAAAATAGAACTGCTTGATCGTGGTGCATATCTTTTAAATGATGAAGAAAAAGCAAAAGTATCTTCTATTTTATTAAAAGACGGAGCTTTAAACGCTGCAATAGTTGGTCAACCTGCATATAAAATAGCTGAATTAGCAGGTATTACTCTACCAACAAATATAAAAGTATTAATAGGCGAAGTTACCGAAATATCAGAAGAAGAACCTTTTGCTTATGAAAAGCTTTCTCCTGTTTTAGCCCTATACTGGGCAAAAGATTACAGAGAAGCAGTAGACAAAGCCGTTAAACTTGTTGATTTTGGTGGCAGCGGACATACCAGCGTACTATACACAAATCCTAAAAATCAAGACAGGGTTGAATATTTTGGCGAACAAGTGAGTACGGGAAGAGTTCTTGTAAACATGCCTGCCTCTCAAGGAGCAATAGGTGATGTTTATAACTTCAGACTTGAACCGTCATTAACTCTCGGCTGCGGCTCTTGGGGCGGAAACTCCACAAGCGAAAACGTTGGAGTTAAACACCTGTTAAATATTAAAACAGTTGCAGAGAGGAGAGAAAATATGCTTTGGTTCAGAGTTCCGCCAAAAATATATTTTAAACAAGGTTGCTTGTCATTAGCACTTGAAGATCTTAAAGGAAAGAAAAAGGCTTTCATCATAACCGACAAACCACTTTATGACTTAGGACTTACCACAAAAGTTACCGATATTTTAGACAAAATAGACATAAAATATGAAACCTATTTTGATATAGAGCCTGACCCTAAAATTTCAACAGTAAATAGAGTTTTAGAAGTTATTAATAAGTTTGAACCCGACGTGATTATTGCTCTTGGTGGCGGATCACCTATTGATGCGGCAAAAATCGTATGGCTTCTATACGAACACCCTGAACTTAAATTTGAAGACCTTGCTCTAAGATTTATGGATATAAGAAAAAGAATTTATAAATTTCCAGAGCTTGGTAAAAAGGCTTCAATGATTGCTATACCTACCACATCGGGAACAGGCTCTGAAGTAACTCCGTTTGCTGTAATAACCGATGACGAAACCCATATTAAATATCCTATTGCAGATTATGCACTTACTCCAAATATGGCAATCGTTGACCCTGAGCTAGTAATGACAATGCCTAAAAGCCTTGCCTCCGTTTCAGGTGTTGATGCTTTAACCCATGCTTTAGAGGCTTATGCGTCTGCGGTATCAAGTGATTTTACGAATGGATTAGCACTCGAAGCTTTAGAGTTAATCTTTGAATATCTTCCTGCTTCTTACAAAACAGCTAATCCTGAAGCAAGAGAAAAAATTCACTACGCTTCAACAATTGCTGGGATGGCATTTTCTAACGCATTCTTAGGGCTTTGTCACTCTATGGCTCATAAGTTGGGAGCTGCCTTTGATTTACCTCACGGAATGGCAAATGCACTCTTAATTTCACAGGTCATAAGATATAATGCGTCAGAATGTCCTACTAAACAATGTGCATTCCCGCAATATAAATATCCAAATGCAAAAGCACGATATGCAAAAATAGCTTCTTTCTTGGAATTAAACGGAGAAACAGCTGACGATAAGATTGATAAACTTATTGAAGCAATTGAAAATCTTAAAAAACAGATTGATATACCTTCTTCAATAAAAGAAGCAGGCGTCACCGAAGCAATATTTTATGAAAAACTTGACGAAATAGTAGAACTTGCTTTTGATGATCAGTGTACAGGAGCAAACCCAAGATATCCGCTGATGAGCGAGATTAAAGAACTTTATATAAAAGCCTTTAACGGCGATATAAAATAAAATACACTTGCTCTGAAAATCCCACTTTTACTAAGTGGGATTTTTTTTGATTTTAAATATTTTATTTATCAGAAAAATAACTTTTAAACTTCTCCGCAATTTCATCTCTTACCTGTCTGAAAACATTTAATTTTTCTTCTTCTGTCCCTTTAGCTTCAGCAGGATCATAGAAACTCCAATGAAGTTTTTGAGCTTCTCCTAAAAAAACAGGGCAAGTTTCTTTTGCGTTATCACATACGGTAATTATAAAATCAAAGCTCTGTCCTACAAATTCTTGGACTGATTGAGATTTATGATCTGATAAATCAATTCCTATTTCTTGCATTACGTTTACTGCATTTGGATTTATGCTTGTAGGATGAGTACCTGCACTAAAGACCTCAAACCTATCGCCGTAAAAATTACGCAACAATCCTTCCGCCATTTGAGAACGACAAGAATTGCCGGTACAAAGAATTAATACTCGTTTTTTCATTATATAAACTCCTTAAACTTTATAAAATTTATCTTTAAACCATAACGATAAGTTAACAAGACTTATAAGAACAGGGACTTCTATTAATGGACCTATAACTGCAGTAAAAGCAACTCCTGAACCTATGCCGAATACTGCAATTGCAACCGCAATAGCAAGCTCAAAATTATTTCCTGTCGCAGTAAAAGCTAAAGTGGCAGACTTTTCATAATTAGCACCGAGCTTTTTACACATAAAGAAACTGAATAAAAACATTATTGCAAAATAAATAGAGAGCGGAACAGCTATTCTAATTACATCTAATGGAATTTGAACGATAAGTTTACCCTTTAAACTAAACATAACAATAATAGTGAATAATAAAGCAATAAGTGTAATATGGCTTATTCTATGGACAAAATCTTCATGATACCATTTGTATCCTTTTAACTTTATTAATATAGTCCTTGTCAGAAATCCTAAAATAAAAGGAACACCCAGATAAATAAATACACTTTGAGCTATCGAAATAATACTTACGTCAACGACAGAGCCTTTCAACCCGAATAATGGAGGCAAAACCGTAATAAACACCCACGCATACAGGCTAAAAAATAAAACCTGAAAAATACTGTTAAAAGCAACTAATCCCGCTCCATATTCCGCTGAGCCACCTGCAAGATTATTCCAAACTAAAACCATAGCAATGCAACGGGCTAATCCTATTAAAATTAGTCCTACCATATATTGCGGATAATTATGCAGAAAGATTATTGCCAGTAAAAACATTAATACAGGTCCAATAATCCAATTTAAAACCAAAGAAAGGCTCAAAACCTTTTTATCTTTAAATAATTCAGGAAGTTCCTCATATTTTACTTTTGCAAGAGGAGGAAACATCATTAATATAAGCCCTATAGCAATAGGAATATTAGTTGTACCTATCTGAAATTTATTTATAAATCCTTCCACTCCCAGAATAAAATATCCCAAGCCTACACCAATAAGCATTGAAAGAAATATCCAAACTGTAAGGTATCTTTCAACAAATGACATTTTACAAGAAATTTCACTGTTCATTTATATAAATCTCCTATTCAAATGAGGACTTTTAAATCAATTGCATACTAACACACTATATGATAAAATTGCAATATAGTCATATTAAAATCAAGGTTAAAAATGAATAAAGAATTTTATAAATTAAAAACATCTATTATAAAAGCACTCTCTAATCCTATACGATTAATGATTGTTGATTGCCTGAGAGATGGAGAAAAAAGCGTAACCCAACTTATAGAACTTTTAGACGAAGAACAATCAAATATTTCTAAAAGCCTCGGTATTTTAAAATCAAACGGACTTATTAAAGACCGAAAAGAAGGTTTAAATGTCTTTTATAGCCTAAAGATCTGCTGTATCAACCAATTTTTCTGCTGTTTAGACAGTATGATAGAGGAAAACATTAAATATCAGCAAGAATTAATCAACTCATCAACAAAAAAAGGATAAAATCATGATAGATATATTTAAACCTATAGAATGGTTTGCAAATTTTATTGTTTATAACCTTATGCATCTTTCCACTAAAACAAACCTGGCATCAAGCCTGCATTTCTTCATCTACGACACTATAAAGATATTTATATTAATTCTTGTCATTAGTTTTATTGTAGGACTAATTAAAAGCTTTTTTACGCCCGAAAAAACAAAGAAATTACTTAGCGGAAAACATAGCGGCATTGGAAATATAATGGCAGCTTCTCTTGGAATAGTTACTCCATTTTGCTCTTGCTCGGCTGTTCCTTTATTTATCGGATTTGTAGAGGCTGGAATTCCTCTCGGAATAACCTTCTCCTTTTTAATAGCCGCTCCTATGATTAATGAAGTAGCAATAATCTTACTTTGGGGGCTTTTTGGACTTAAAATAACCGCAATATATATATTGTCAGGCCTGATAATATCCATCATCAGCGGTATTATAATCGGAATATTGAAACTTGAAAAATATATCGAACCATTTGTTTTTGAAACAAAACCCAAATGCTGTTGCTCCGAAGCAACCTTAATAACGTTAAAAGATCGATTCACAGATGCAAAAGAAAGTAGTCTTGCCATATTTAAGAAAACTTGGCCTTATATAGTACTAGGCGTAGGATTTGGAGCGTTTTTACATGGATACGTTCCTACAAGCTTTTTACTGAAATATGCAGGAGCGAATAATCCCCTTGCAGTTCCGCTTGTGGTCTTGCTTGGAGTTCCTTTATACGGGAATTGTGCAGGAATTTTACCTATAACCGTAGTTTTGGTAGATGCAGGTTTGCCTATAGGTACGGTTTTAGCTTTTACCATGGCTGTTACGGCTATTTCGTTACCCGAAATGCTTATACTTAGAAGAGTTTTAAAACTTCCACTATTGGCTTTATTTGCCGCAATTCTTACAGTTTCAATAATATTTACAGGATATTTGTTTAATTTTTTAATATAGGCTAAAGTTTTTTAAGAATATCGCCTTCTTTTATTACGAATTTAAAATAAATGGGAGAAAAAAATCTTTTACTTTTTCCATATAATCCCACTTGTGAAAACATTACAGCTTTATCATTATCTGCGGTTGCAACCACAATAAAATTATTGCCTTTTTGTATAATCGTTCCCGGTTTTCGACTATTAGCTTGAACATCAACGATTTTAGTTTTTCTAAGCATAAGAATATTTTCTCCATGTTCGGCATAACCGTATAACCATGGGGTAATAGCTCTTATCCTATTATGTATAGACCTTGCACTTGTATTCCAGTCTATTGAAGTATCATAAAGGTTTAACCTCTTATGATAAGAAGATTTTGATTCATCTTGAATTAAAGGAATAATAATGTCATTTTCAAGATCATCAAGCAATCCGCCTATAGTTTCTTTTGACCGATAAGAACATTTTATTCTGAGCGTTTCGCCTGTATCATCGTCATTAATATCAACAGATTTTTGAAGAAGAATAGCACCTGTATCAATTCCTTTATCAACAAGATGAAAGGTAATTCCGCTGACTTTTTCATCTGCTTTCAAAACTGCTGCGTAAGGATTTGCTCCTCTGTATCTTGGTAAAAGTGAAGGATGACAATTAATAGTAGCTATTTTAGGCAATTTTATAACATCTTCCTTTAAAATTTCGCCCCAAGAACCGACTAAGATTACATCAGGTTTTAATCGTTTTATTTCTTTTTTGAAAGCTACATCTTTAGTTAAACTTGCCTTTATTTTATGAATTTTATATTTTTTTGCAATCGTGCTTAAATCATCATGAAAGAAAAAAGGAAATAATTTTTTAATAATATTAGGATTAGAATTAAATTCCCATGGCATATAACCTACCAAATTATGCCCCGATTCAAGAACTCCGAGCATAAGAGATGCAGCCATTTCACCATATCCAAGAACAATAACTCTAAGCATTTTTTCTTCTTTTATATATTATAATATACAAATATTTTATCATAGAAAGAATGGACCAACAAAAATGCATCAACAAAATAAAGACAAAAGTATATACATAGTACTAGACAATGTTAAATATTCCAATAATTTAGGACCCATTTTTAGATTAATAGACGGGCTAGGCATAAAAAAGTTATATATTTGCAAAGAAAAAACAACTTCTTTTAATAACAGTCAAATAAACATTCTAAATAAAACCTCAAGGGGAACTTTTAATCATGTAGACTGGGAATTAAGCCCTTCAACTTATGAAACTGTTAAAAAACTCAAAGAAAATGGTGTCTATATAATAGGAATAGAAACTGGAGATAAATCGTTAGAAATAACTAAAACTCAATTTCAATATCCCCTTGCCTTAATATTAGGCAAAGAAGACGATGGAATAGCAGATAACATTATTAAAATGTGCGATAAACTTGTAAAAATACCGATGAAAGGGGTCGGCAAATCATTAAACGTGTCAACAGCAGCTGCAATAGCTGTATATGAAGCAATTAAACAATTACCCGACTAAGTTTAATTTCTTTTCGTTTTTATCACTTAAAGTTTTAACTTTATTCTCTAACGTTGCTATTTGCTTATCCTTTTGCTCGCATTCAGCTGCTTGCATAGAGATAATATAAGACGCAACCTCTAATTGCTTATCTTTTCTTTTTAAAGCCTGTTCAGGATTAGTTGATTCTTCAGCTTTAGTGCTTTTAGACTTATTAGCTGTATCAGGTGTATAGACATAAGACTTGCTTTGGATTGCTACCATATTAAAGCTCCTCTTTGCAGGTTTATAAAAATAAAACCTGTCTCCCCTTATATTCCAAATACTATTTTATACAATAATCACAAAAAAGCGACTGTCTTTTGGACGATTTTTAAGAATAAACAATATATTGCCCTAAACACCAAAGTATTTTACATTTACAAAAATATATAAATATTCTAAAATAGACCATCGTTACTTATTTCTTATAAAGAAGTAACCTAAAAAAAGACGAAATAACTTTTTCTAAGGAGTAAAACAATGACCAAAAAACTACTAATAACAATTCTTGGATTAACAATGATATTTACGGCTATAACTGCAAAGGCACAGCCACCTGCTCCCGATAACAGAGCATTTGTTAATGTACAAGGAACAGCAAAAGAAAATTATCCGCCTGATACCGCAAATATTACTTTTGCAATAGAAGTTAACTCAAAAGACGTAAAACAGGCAACACAAAAAAACGCCCAAGCGAGTGAAAAGGTAATAAATGCAGTAAAAAAATACATAGACACAACTAAAGGCGAAAAAATCAAAACCTCAAACTACAATGTAACACCATCGTACGACTATAATAAAAATTCAAATAGAAACACCATAACAGGCTATACCGTTACAAATCAGATAACCGTAACTTCAAAACGCATTAAAAATGCAGGTGAAATAATTGATACTGCAATAGAAAATGGAGCTAACCGAGTAGACAATCTTAGCTTTTCACTTGAAGATGATCAAAACTTTGCAACAGCTCTCATTAAGAAAGCAACGATAGAGGCTTATTCAAACGCTCAAGCGACAGCAGAAGCATTGGGATACAAAGTTAACGGAGTAAAAGACATAACAGTATCAACATCAAGACAACAGCCTTATGCCTCAAATATATATTTTGAAGCTAAAAAGGCATCCGTTGCAGGATATTCAACGCCTATAGAAGCCGGTGACACAACAGTAAACGCTCTTGTACAGGCAAACTTTTTTATTGATAAAAAATAAATAACACAAAAATCCTCTCTTTAAGAGGGGATTTTTATTTAACAAATTCAGATATTAACCAAAACTAAATGCAAACACATCAACATCATCGCTATTAAACAAAATTTCTAAGGTATTATGCTGAAGTTTATCAGATTCAACTAAATTATAAAGCCTGTAATCCTTAATAATAAGATGGCCTTCATCATTTATATCAGAACCTCTATTACAATCAGACAAACTTTTCCCATTTAATTTTATTTCTGCACAAACAGGCATCTTCGCCCCCGTAATAATATTTAAACTTTCAGCCTTGTACGGAAGGACTATTTTTCCTTGAAAACTATTTAATGAAACTCTATCAGAATAAAACGTCCAAACGCCTTCTACTCCCAATTTGTTTGTCTCAATATGCCTTAAGGGAGTATATTTTGAAGAAGTATTTGGATTTAAACGCTCATAACAGGAAAGACCACTAATTCTATTATGTCCTGCATAAATTTCAGGAGCAGTAGTTCGCTCAATAGGATTAAAAATAGTAGTACCGCTATCAAAGCTATCAGTTAAATAGTGAGATTCTTTCAAAAGTTTAACAATATTTTCTTCTATTCGAGAGTAATAATCTTCCCCAAAATGAGTAAACCTTAACTGCTGATGTGCAGAATATAAATAATATGAAGGTAAATATACATTATTAAATATTGACCATAATCTATGGTTATTATCTACAACAACAGGATAAGGTATTTCAAAGCGTTCTACTTCTTTTTTAATATTATAAATATTTTTTTCAAAATTAAATTCAGGAGTATGAACCCCGATAATCTCTAAGCCAAACTTATTATATTTCTCATACAAAGCCTTTAAAAAAGGGATCGATCTAACGCTGTTAATACAAGAGTAAGACCAAAAATCAATCAAAGTTATATTTCTGTTGTCATCAAAGTTCTTTTCCTCTGAGTTAAACCAAACAAGGCCCGATGGAAAATCAGGCAAATGCGTAGGTTTTTTACTCTCATAAAGATGTTTCATCTAACAACCCTCCTCTACTTAATTATAAAAATACCATTAAACAAAAGTACCTCCGTCCCTCTATGGACTAATGCCATAAAGCAAAACCCAATAGTCTATTCGGACAGATAAAATGATTTAAAACTAACTATTTATTCCAATGAATGTTGAAAATAAAAGCTATATATTAGAATTAAACATTTATAACAATTAGGGGGAGTGTATATGCGTTCTGAAATTTATGAAAAGATGGAATATTTATCTAAACTTGAAAAAACTGATTTTCCTTTTATAAGCCTTTATATTGATGCTGATTTTCAACATTCCCTTGATAGAACAGAGAATGCCAGAATTCAAATAAAAAACTGTCTGAGAGAAAAAGAAAAACAGCTTAAAGAAAATAAAGAACACGTGACTTCTTTAAGAGCAGATATAAATAAAATAACTAATTATTTATCAAATGAACTTGAAAGAGACACAAAAGGTTTAGCTATTTTTGCATGTAATGAGTTTGATGTTTTTGAAGTAATAAAGTCATCCGAGAGCTTTAAAAACGAATGTAGAGTAAATCACATGCCAAACTTAACTCAACTTGCACATAAAATGGAGGACAGCAAAAAAACACTAATAATTATGGTAGACAGAAGATTTTCTAAAATAATGGAATTAAGAAGCAATGACATTTTATTTGAAGACATTCATCAACATGAAAAACAAGCCATAATAATGCACCACGAAGTACACGGTTATCATAAAGAAGGAGATTCAGACGCAAAAGGAAATTACAAAGTAATAAGCGGAGCACCAAGAACAGGAGGATGGTCGCAAAGAAGATTTCAAAGAGGAGTTCAATTACAAATAGGACAACACTATAAAAAAACGACCGAAGTTGTAGTAAAACTAATTGAAGAAAACAACTATGACAATATTGTTATAATCGCCCAAGAACATGAAGCAAAAAACTTCATAAAACAACTTCCTGCACATATAGAAGAAAAAGTCTGCTCAATAATCAATATGCAAATGATAGCCTCTCATGACGACATAATAAATGAAGTCAAAAAACAGCTTGAATTGGCAAAAAGAAAAATAGAACTTGAAATGGTTAAAAAAGCCATAAATGAATGCTTTGAAAATAAAGATCACTGTGCGTTAGGCATAGAAAATGCAGCTGACAAAGCAAAAGACGGAAGAATAGATAAACTTATAGTTGCCGAAGATATGGTCACAAAAGGATATGAATTTGGAGGCTATTATTACAAGGAAGAAGACAACTCTCAACGAGAAGATGAATTTGACCTTGTATCAGAAGCAATAAGATTAACCATTAAAAATGGCGGTGAGGTTACTTTCATAAAAACCGAGTCTGAAGCATCGGAAGAGCTTAATAAATTACAAAATATCGGAGCTATTTTGAGATATTAGAATTTTATCTATATAAGTGGGGCAAATTTTAGGAATTGCCCCCATTTTTTTACATTAATTTTTAAGCAAAAACCCTATCCAAATTCCTGTACTGTATGGCTTCTGCTATGTGATTAGCTTCAATATTTTCAGAGCTTGCCAGATCGGCTATTGTTCTTGAAACTTTGAGTATTCTATCGTAAGCCCTAGCTGAAAGATTAAACTTTGTAATTGCCATTTTAAGCAAACTTTCGCTGTCTGCTGCTAATTTACAATATTTTTGAGTAAGAGCAGGAGTCATTTGAGCGTTTGAAACAATATTATCGCCAAAATATCTTTTTACCTGAATCATTCTTGCTTTTACAACTCTTTGTCTTATCTCAAAAGAGCTTTCTCCTTGAGGAGCATGCCCTAACAGTTCTTCTTGTTTTAATCTTGGCACTTCTATCTGAATATCTATTCTATCCAGCAAAGGACCTGATAATCTTGACCAGTATTTTTTTGCCTGAATTTCAGAACAGGTACATTGTTTTAAAGTATCCCCATAAAATCCGCAAGGACATGGGTTCATAGCAGCCAATAAAATAAAATCAGCAGGATATTTTACACTTATCTGAGCCCTTGAAATAGTTACAACACCATCTTCAAGCGGTTGACGTAAAACTTCAAGAACAGGTCTTGGAAACTCTACAACCTCATCAAGAAATAAAACTCCTCTGTGAGCAAGAGTTATTTCCCCTGGTTTAGGGTTTGATCCGCCCCCGATTATACCGACGGAAGAAGCCGAATGATGAGGCGAACGAAACGGTCTTTCTGTGATAAGAGCCTGATTACAATCTAAAAGTCCGCTTACACTATATATTTTAGTTAATTCAATTGCTTCTTCAAATTCAAGTGGAGGCAATATACCCGAAAAGCATTTAGAAATAAGAGTTTTTCCCGAACCGGGCGTTCCTGCCATAAGTACATTATGACCGCCTGCTGCTGCTATTTCCATAGCTCGCTTTGCTTTTTCCTGACCTTTTACATCTTTAAAATCAAACATTGCCTGACTTTGATTAGCTTTTGCAAGATATTTTTTAACATCAAAAGAATATTTTTTTATTTTAATTTCTGGAATGATTTTGGCATCCAAAAAATCAACAACATCTCTAAGACGCTCAGCGGGATAAACTTCTAATCCATCGATAAGGGCTGCTTCAGCTGCATTTTCAGTGGGAATAATAATACGTTTAATTCCTTGTTTATGCAACGCAAGAACAACGGGTAAAACGCCACTAATTCTACGCAGACTTCCATCAAGCGAAAGTTCGCCTAAAAAGGCAGTATCTGTAACAGAATCAAGGTCTATATCTCCATTAGCAATCAAAACTCCAACAGCCATGGGTAAATCAAAGCCTGAGCCTTCTTTTTTTACATCAGCTGGAGCAAGATTTATTACTATTTTCTTTGACGGGAAAACATAGCCCGAATTTTTTATTGCAGAGCGAATACGTTCTCTTGCTTCGGATACAGCAGCATCAGGAAGTCCTACAATTGCCATACCGGGTAATGTTGAGCTTATATCAACCTCTACACTTATTTTATAGCCGTCAATTCCTGTTACCGATCCTGTTGTTACATTTGCAATCATTTTTTTGCTCCAGACATAAACATATAAATTATCAAACAAACTGTACCTATTTACCATAGTAAAATGACAATTTTATAAATAAGTTATTAAAGATAAAAAAATTCATTTTAAAATACTTTAATATTTGGTTACAAATTGTCCATCGAGTAATATAATATAAATAAGGTTAAGCCTATAGATTGATTTACATTTATATGAAATAAATGTTTTAATCATAATGTGTTTAGGAAGAATAAAATGATTGATATGAAACAACTTATTGAAAAATTCAAAGCAAAACTATTAGAAGAAGAAGGCAATTCTTTATACAAAAATGAATCAGTCAGAAATATTGTCAACAGAGTTTTTGTGGAAGAATTTGCAAAGATTTTTGAATCAATCGTTAATGAAATAAATAATAAACTGAACATTAAACTTCTTTCTTATCAGCTGGAAGGCAAAAGCCGTTTTATAGTCGAAGGAAGATATCATAGAATTTATTTTCAAAAAGGCAAAATAGACCAAAATGATGAAGTTATACAATTAAATATAATACCTATCTGCGTTTGGAAAGGCGTTACAAAACACCTTGGACCGATTTGCGCATATATTAATCAGGAAACATTACAAATAAAATGGGATATTCCTTTTGAAAACCCTGAAATATACGCAATGGACGTCTTTAATAAACTAGTTGATGATACTGACTTTTCTATGTAACTTATTTATGTAATAATTTTACATAGTTTCAAACAAGAATTTATCTATAAAGTCAGGTGAAAAGATGTTTTTATACGAAGCAGAAGGCAAGAAGGTAACTATAGCCTTTGAATTACCATTAGAAAATATAAAAATAGGCGATTTTATAAAGGTTTATAACAATAAAAACGGTATTGTTGCTCAAATAATAAATGTAAAAACTAACGAAACAACAACCAATTCTAATTACGCAGAAGGATTAATCCTAAAAACGCTTACTAATAATCAAAAATGGATTGAATGGCAAGGTAATCTGCCTGCTAGAAATTTTCAATGCCAAAAGGTTACTTCTGAAGAACTTATAAACAATACGATAAGTAAAAATATTTCAGAAACTGTTAATATAGGCTATCTTGCTTCAGATAACCAGCCTTGTAATATTAATGCAGATAAAATCAATCAACCTTTTATCATTTTAAGTGATAATAACTCAACAAAAAAACAAACAATTAAAAAACTGGCTCAAGAATTATCTGCTAAAGGAGTCAAATGCTTACTATTAGATATTAAAGGTGATTTTTCAGCTTATAATAACACTCTTACAGCCGGCAAAAACTTTAAACTTCCTTTAAACTCAGAAGGTATTCAAAGTTTGTATGAAAAAACTCTAAATACCATACCTGCTGAAACAAAGGCAGTTATTGAAGATGTTCTTATGCATGTTCAAGAATACGCAGATAAAAGTGATTTAGGCTTTGTACCTTTTGCAAGTTTTAAAGGTGTTGTTGAAAATGAATACAAAAACAGCAAGGTGCATGAGCTGGTATTATTAAAAAATCAGCTGTCAAAACTTGAAAAACAAGGTATTTATGGGAATACAAGACGAGAAATTCATGCCTTTGAAAATGCAATTGAAAAAGAAAACCTAATCACCGTAGATTTATCAAACTTACCTGAACTATGGCATAGCGAAATATTAAACTACCTAATTAATACAGGTATAAAACAAAATAAGAAGTTTATTATTTTCATAGAGGCAGAAGATGCTTTTGCAGACAGCAAATTACTAGATAAACTACTTTCATTGCGCAATAAAAGCTCAATAACACCTTGCATCTCATCATCTTATCAAAATAAAAATCTTCATAAACTTATTTCTCACGCAGAAAACATTATGTTTTTTGCTCCTCAATTCCCATTCAATATTACAAATTTCAAAGAACAATTAGAATTGTTAAATCAAGAATCAGCGGTTTTATATGGTTCTATAACCGCTAAAACTCCCATTTTTGTAACTATGGAACATTCAAATATTTTCGTTGAAGATATAGTTGAGCAAGCTAAACCTATTAATAATCAGGCTGATTTTTCTCAATTTTTATCATCGGCAACACCTTATAACTATAACAAAGAACATGAATCGGTAGAAGAATATCTTGAAGAACCTGTTCAACAACTATTTACGGAAGAACCTTATCAAGAACAGCAAGTAGATTATCCTAGCTATGAAGAACCGGCTCTGCCTGTCTTTGAAGAAGAAACTTTTGAATCAGATGAAGTTTTTGAGGAATTTGAAGAATATTCACTTAATGAAACAAAAGAATCTCAAGATTTATATGAAGAAATAACTAAAGAAACCTTTGAACAACAGGAAGAGCCTCAAGTCGAACATGAACAAGAGGCCGAAGAAGAAATAAATCCATATGAACTTGATGATGACTTTGAAGAACTAACTGAAGAAAATTTAGAAATTAAAGAAACACCTATTTATGAAGACTCTGATCACGAAATAAAAAGTGATGTAGATACTTTATATACAGGTGGAAGAAAAACTACAATCATTCAAGAGCAAGTAGACAATATTGTTACCGAAGAAATTCCTGTCTATCCTGTTGAAACAGAGCCTTCTGATGTTGAAATTGATTTCAAGGAAGGCGAAAACGTCAATCATGACAAATACGGTACAGGTACAATAAAAAAAATCATCAACTACGGAAATAAAAAGCTTTTGAGTATTCAATTTGAAGGTGTGGGCAGAAGACTTTTAGATCCACAACTTGCAATTATTAGAAAAGCTTAAAATAAACAGTAAAAAACTTACTTTAAAAGTAAGTTTTTTTATAAATATTGATAATGTATTGTTAAATAGAATTTTTCAACAACTCTACAAGTAATTCATCTTCAGTTTCAACTTTAATTCCGTTCAAATAGAGAAAAACCAAAGCTGAATGCAATCCGACTCTTTTATTGCCATCAACAAAAGGGCTATTTTTCACAATATGAAAAATATAAGAACTTGCTATTTCATATAGATTTTCAGTATTACCCTTACCTACTGATACTTCTTTTACGCTTTTCATCGCCGATTTAAGAAGACTTAAATCTTTCAAACCTTTTGATCCGCCAAAATGTTCTATTTGGGATTTATGTATATCTAAAACTTTTTCAACGTTTAAAAACTTTATTGCCATAATTATTCTGCTAATTCCTTAAATACATTTTTATATCGGTTGGCACTCCACTCCAACGCTTCTTTAAAAGCACTTTCCTCTTTTAAAGGAGTAATTATAAGACTCTTACCATCTGTTGTAAGCTCAAGAGGTGTATCTGAATCTATTTTCAAAAGTTCTAGAATACCCTTATCGATTACGATAGCATGACTATTTCCATGCTTTGTAAGCTTTTTAATCATTAAAAACCTCTTGTATCAACCCAATTATTAACACGATATACCTATTATAATAACAAACATGCTTTTTTCAAAACATCTAATAAATGTAAAATTATAAAAATTCAACAAATTGAAATCAGTTAACCACCGGTAGTCACAAAGTAACAACAAAATGCAAACAAAACAGCAACTAAAGTTCCACAAAGTCCAATATATAATTTTTCATATAAGAACAATCATTTTGTTCAAAGCTCTGAATCAGCTCTTGTTTGTTATCACAGTTAAATTCTGCAATAATTGTCTTTCCATCTCCAACTAAAACAGTCAGATAGTTAAGAAAATCAAAAGAAAGACTGCCCTCAACCCATATAACATCCGCAGAGTGAAACTTTGCCATTACATAAATAGTCTGAAGCGAAGCCCCCGGGAGAAGATCAAGTTTATTCTGGCAGACAGTTTCTATTGGCTTTTTAATGAACTGTTCAGCGGTAAAGACTTCTTTATCTTTTAAGTCAGCGTTCAATAACGTCAAATAAACAAAAGAAGAGCGTATTATATCGTTTTTTGAACATATTGCTATAATACCACTTTTACCGAATAAACTGCCGACTTTTTTAATATTTAGCTCATCTGTCTCTGTTTTTAAGGTTAACGGATAAATTTTCAAAACTGTTTGCTTGCCGTTTATATGGTTTATTTTTGAAACATAAACAAAATACTCATTGCATGCGACAATGGTATTAAATCCACCGCTAAAAAAGCTGTGACTCTCCTTGTATATAACTTCGGACTTTGACTTAAACACCGAATACAGCAAAGGAGCAACTAGAAGCGGAATACTGTCTTCTTTTTTATTGTCTTTCGCATCCTGAAAGACAAAGCTTAACTTATTTTTATCTTCTTTTATCGAAATATCATAATATTTTTTAGAAATGGCATAAGCTATAAAATCATTAAAAAATAATTCTGCCGATTCTGCATCGAAACAGTCCGACTCAAGCTTACTTCTCCAACTGTTTAAATCAACATTAACATCATCAAGAGAACAAGATTCAGAATAGTTTTTATTTATCGCCCTTAAAATAGAACTTTCAGAACAAACAACGGGTTCAACCTTAAAATCAGCATCTCCTAAAACGGTATTTACTGAAAACAAATCAAGAGGGTCAGCCATAGCAACGGTTAAAACTTCTTCTATTTTAAACAAAGGTAAAATTCTCAACCTTAAAGCATCTTGTTTATTAATAAAATTAAGACATTTCGTGTCTAAAGAATAATCATCCAAATGAACAAAAGGAATACGCAATTTTGTTTCGATAAACTCCAATAAAGCCTTTTCAGAAAGGATTTTCAAGTCTATAAGAGAATGTGCAAGGGTTTTATTATGTTTTTCTGCCTCTTGCTCTGCCTCTTGAAGATATTCAAAAGAAATTATATTTTCCCTTACCAGATCATATTTTAGCCTTTCGACTGTTTTATTTGTTATTAAAGTTTCCATAATTTACTCGTTTAAATATTTTTTAACTTTTTCTACTACTTCCATTATATCAAAAGGCTTTGTTATATATTCATTAGCACCTGTTTCTTGCCCTATAAGCCTGTCTTCTTCTTGAGAACGAGCAGTAACCATTAAAATAGGAATATTTTTATATTTAGCATCAAATTTTAGAAGCCTGCAAACCTTATATCCATTTATTTTAGGCATCATAACATCTAAAATAACGAGGTCAGGAACTTTCGACCTTATAAGATTCAAAGCTTCTTCTCCGTCATAAGCCGTAAAACACTCTATACCGTCACATTCAAGCATAAACTGTATTGTTTCGACTATGTCTCGCTCATCATCAGCAATTAATACTTTTTTTCCACTCATTTATTCAACCCTACTGCTTATTCTTTTTTCAGCTATATCAATCAACTCTTCACTTGTTATTGCATCTTGCGGATAAACTGAAAACGCAAATTTTCCAATATTATCAGCTTTTAAATTATCTATAAGCGACACAGCATCAGTATTTTTATAACCAGGAACAGCTGCGTAACTTAAATGATCATCTTTAAAAAAGCATGTATTATCTGCTTTTATTATATCAGAGCTTAAAGTCATTTTTTCACTAACAATCAACGAAAAACCAAGATGATTATATTTGGCACTTTGTATAAACCTGTCTAAATCAAGCATAAATCTGGCTTTATTTTGAACAACAGGCAAAATAAAAGAAAATATACTGCCCTCTTGCGGTTGGCTTTCCAGCCATATATGCCCTCTATGAGCCTCTACCAATTCTTTTGCTATTGGAAGCCCTAAGCCTGTTCCGCCGACATCTCTGCTCAAAGTGCTTTCAATCTGTTGAAACTTGTCAAACACCTTTGGAATATCGTCTTTTGCTATACCTATACCTGTATCTTCAACGCTTATCTTTATATATTCTCCTTCAAAGCTGTAATCAAGCTCACTGGAGTGGATTAAAGAAGCTGAAATACTAATATTACCTTTGTCTGACGTGAATTTTACTGCATTTGAGACTAAATTTGTAAGAATTTGTTCAATTTTTCTTATATCGCCATAAACTAAAGGCAATTCTTTATTATAATTAACCCGCAAATCTATATTTTTCTTATCTGCAAGTGAACCGTAAGTATTTTTAACAAAATCCAAAGATTCACCAATATTAAAAGGCTCAAAACGATATTCCATCTTCCCTGCTTCAATTTTTGAAAGATCAAGAAGGTCATTAATAATACCTGAAAGCCTGTCTAAATTACGCTTTGCCATATTTAAAAAATTATTCTGCTGAGGAGTAACAACGCCTGTTTTCCCCGAAAGTATTATATCTAAGGAATTTTTAACAGCTGTAAGTGGTGTTCTAAGCTCATGAGAAACAATAGAAATAAACTCTGACTTCATCTTTTCAAGCTTTTCTAGCTTTATATTAGTCTGTTTAATTTCATCATAAAGAATAGCACTTTCTAACGGTAGTGAAACCTGTTTAACAACTGTCTGAAAACAAGTTGCATCCTCTCCCGTATATTCATTTTCTCTTAATATCTCAACAGTTCCAAAAAATCTGTCTGATGTATTTATAGGAGCAAAAAGTCCGTCATATTCCAATACATTCAGCCCTAAGGTTTTTCCTTCTTCTCTATAATGAATTTCAACTTTTATGTTATTTATAGAAATATTAAAAGGAAGATTTTTATCTTCAAACAGGTTTTTATAGCCCAACATAGACCTTAATTTTAAAGCCTGAATAAGCTCTTCAGCAGGCGGATATATGGAATTTATCATTAATGTTGCATTTTCAGGGTCATTTATTATGAAAGCACAACAAAGAGAATAATTTAAACTCTTTTCAAATCCTATATTCATTATGTTTATTAACTTTGACTTATCAAGAGTTCCTGCAAGCTGAGAACTTGTATTATAAAGCACGTTTAACTGATACAAACTCTTGGCAAGTTCACTGTTGTTGGTGTATAAAATGTCTAAAAGCTTTTTTATACGAAGGTGTGCATTTACTGTTGCTATTAAAATATTAATATTTAAAGGCTTTGTAATATAGCCATCAGCTCCAACCAATAATTCTTCTGGTGCTGAGTCAGACGAAGTAAGTAAAATAATCTGAATATCGTTAGTCTGACTTTGAAGTTTTAATTTTCTACAAACAGTAGAAACATTAATCCCCTTGCAAGACGTATCAACAATAGCAATATCAGGAGTTATGGCATTTGTAAGTTCAAAAGCATTATTTTCATTATCAGTAAAAAAAGTGTCATAACCAACACCTTTTAACAGGACCTCTATAGAATCCTGTGAGTCATTATTTTCGGCAATAATAAGAATTTTTGACATATTGAGCCATACCCGAAACTCACTACAAATTTATTGTAACACAGCACCAATAGTTTAGACGGTTAATCTTTTGCTTTTCCTTCAACTTCCAAAATCTTTGCAAGTGCTTGAGTGTCACCTTTTAATTTAAAATATTCCGCAAATTTAGGGGTTGTCTTTAAGACGTAAGAACGCCCATTTGTATCACGTTTACGAGTTATAAGACCTTTTTCAACAAGTTCACCTATATGATCATAAGCAGATTGTCCTCTAAACTCAATGAGCTTAGATTGTCTTAAAGGTTCTTTTATTGCTATAACAGATAAAGTTCTCAGAACAGCTGGCTTTAACTCAACAGGAACAAGCTTTTCAACAATATCCATGTGTTCTTCACGAACCTGAAGAATATAACAACCGTCCTCGTCTTCAATTTCAAGAGCTGTATCCCTTGAAGAGTAGTCCATTATAAGATCAAGAAGTGCAGGCTCTACTTCTTCTATATCAACTTCAAGCATATCGGCTATTTCTTTTACAGTAACCGCTCTTGCCGTAACAAACAAAAAAGCTTCTATTCTAGCTTTTAACATAACCTAGCCCGCCTCCGGAACTATATAAAGGTCTGAATAAAATTCATTCTGCACAAGGTCAATGCGGTCGCTCGCAGCTAAAAATAACAAACTTATATAAGTAGTGGCTTTATCCATTCCTGTTCGTATCAAATCTTGAAGGGTAAGTGTTTCTTGGGTATCAAAAAGCTTTAATAGCGCATTATAAACCTTATCAAGCTCTTCTTCCACATACTCTTCATGTGCCATATCAAGAATATCTTCCGCCGTAAAATTAGCGTAGGACTTTGATCTTCTCTCTACTCGATCATGAGCGCTTTTTATCTGTCTTGTTTTTTCAATTTTTTCATAAAATTTAAGTTGTCTGATAAGATCTTTAAGGGTTACTACTCTTTGCCTGTTTGCTTTTACGCTTGTTCTTCTTGAAAGAGCATTATCAAGAGAAACAACATTATTTCTGTTTATTTCTTCTTCAAAATAAGGCTCATCAATTAATTCTGAAAACTCATCAAATTCTTCAAACAAAGCATCCTGTTCAGCAAGAGGATCAATCCCTTCAAGCACATCAGACTTCATTCTTAGTAAAAGAGCCGCATAAAACAAAGTTCTACCCGTCAACATAAGGTTATGCGATTTCATTTCAACTATCTGCAAAAGAAATTTATCTGTAACATCAACTATATCAATATTCCATGGATCAATCTTGCTATTTTTTGCCATTTCAACAAGAATTTCTATTCCATCCGCCCCATTATCAAGCATGTAAGACTACTCCGGTTACTTTTGTAACACCATTATTTTTTTGAGTTACGCCAACTGTTCTATCAGCTGATTCAATCATAGGTTTTCTTAATGATACCACGATAAACTGAGTTTCGGCAGCCTGTTTTTTCACCATTTGTGCAAGACGCTCTGCATTAATCCCATCTAGGTGCATATCTACCTCATCAAAAGCATAAAATGGAGCAGGCATATATCTCTGTATTGCAAAAACAAACGCAAGGGCCGTAATGGACTTCTCTCCACCACTCATAGACTCTAATCGCTGACGTTTTTTCTCTCTTGGTTGAGCCTCGATAGTTAAACCACCTTTAAAGGGGTTCTCGTAATCGTCAAGCACAAGATTTCCAGTCCCATCACAAAGTCCTGCAAAGATTTCTTTAAAGTTAGAATTGATTACGGTAAATGTTTCTTTGAAGAATTTCAGCTTCATATCTTCATAGCCGCTCATTCTTTCGATAATTTGTTCTTTTTCGAGTGAAAGGGTATTAATTTTATCTTGAAGCTCCGTACGTCTTACCTGCACTTCATCATATTCAGTTAAAGCTCTCATGTTTACAGGTTCAAGCTCTTCCATTTTTCTTTGAAGCCTTGATATATTGCGATTTACCTGTTCAACCGATATTTCTGACACATTTATTTTAGTAATATCATGACCTTGTTTTATAACTTCTTCCTTAATTCTTAAAAGTTCGGGTTCAAGCTCTTTTCTTCTTGTTTTAAAGGCCTCTCCCTGCTCTTCAAGTCTTTCAAGTTTTACCTCTAAAGCCCCTTTTCTCTTCTCAAGGCTTAAAAATTCTGTGTTAATCCTAGTTCTCTCATCTTGAAGCTCAATGAGCTTTGAACCTATTTCGGTTATTTTAGCGTTTAATACTTTTAATTTATCTTCTGTTGCAATAATATCCTGCTGATGAACAGATTTTTCTTTTGCAAGAGTTTCGTTGTCTTTACTTTTACGCTCAATATTTTCCTCGTGAGCTGATATTTGCTCACGATTGAAATTTATTTCCATTTTTAACGCTTTAATTTCATTCTGACAATTTGCAAGTCTACTTTCGTATTTTTTAATTTCAAGTTCAATACTTTCAGTAAGCTCATTTAACTTTGCAAGCTCGTCTTTAGGAATTGTACTTTCAATATGATTAATTGCTTGAGAAAGCTCTTCTATATTTTCGTCAATTTTAATAAGCTCAGCACAAACCTTATCAAACTGCATTTGAGTTTCCTCTAAAAGAGGTGTTGTTTCTTCAATAAGAAGTTTTTTAACCTCAAGGGTTCTTTCTTTTTCCTGGATATTACGGTCAAAGTTGTCATACTGAATTTTTTTACGGTTAAGCTCATTCATTGCAAGGGAATAATCATTTCTAACCCTGTCAAGCTTTACCTCTATCTCTTGTTTTTGCTTTTCAAGAATCGATGATTTACGCTCTAGTTCGGCTAGTCTTGTTTTAAATCTTTCAAGCTCTTCGTCTTCGCTTTGAGCAAATTTAAGCCCCGAAGATCGTCCTGTATCACCGCCGGTCATAGCTCCTGTTTTTTCAAGAATTGAGCCATCGAGAGTAACCATTCGGAATTTACCTATAAGTTTTCTCGCACTTGCCATATCCTCAACTACAAGTGTTTCACCAAGCGCATAATAAAAAGCAGAAGAATACATAGGGTCAAAATCTATAAGATTAACGGCATAATCAACAACACCTTCTAAATTTGGTGCTTTTAACCCTCTTGGCATAGGTCTTATTTTATTTAAAGGTAAAAAGGTTAAAACACCGGCTCTTGTAGATTTTAAGACCTGAATAGCTTTAGAAGCAACTTCATCATCATCAACGACAATGTTTCTCATTCTTCCACCAATAGCTTTTTCAAGTGCTTCAGAATACTCCTTATTAACTGTTCCAAGCTGAGCAAGAGGAGAATGAACACCGCTAAGACCTGCATTCATAATAGTACTTATCGCACGATCTTGAGTTTGATTTTCATGGGCTCTTTTCTCTGCTTCAAGCTGATAAACCTTACGTTGCGCCATTCCAATATTATGATTAATGTCTATAAGCTCGTTTTTTGTTTTATCTAGTTCATAAAGTCCATTTTTCTGAATAATTTCATAATCGCCCATTTCTTTTGAAATTTCTTGTATCTGAACTTTCAGAAGATCTTTTTGCTGATTATAATTTTCTTTTTCACTTTCAATAGATTCAATAATTTTTTGAGCTTCGTCTAAATCTCTTTTATATCTTGAAATCTTTTCGCCAAAAGCTATTTTACGTTTTAATATTTCGTTCTGTCTGTCTTTACAAGCTTCAAACTGTTTTCTCAGTTCGTTTCTTCTCTCTAAGTTAGCATCCGCAGTCTGGTTTATGTTGGAAACTTCGCTTAAAACCCGGCGTAATTCGGCTTTTTCAGCCGCAATATTTTCCTCGATGCGTGAAATTTCTTCCTGTCGATTTTCTATTTTAAATACAGCTTCTTCAATACGCTCTTTAAGCTTTTCAATGTTAGCTTTTGCTGTATTAGCATGATTTTTATTATCAGAAAGTTGTCTTTCTATAAAGTTAATAGATTCTTTTTTTCTTGCAATAACGCCTTTTAAGGTTTCAGCCTGTTTCTTGATTTCAAGCTGCTCGTCTTCGCCTTTGCTTTTAATCAAGGAGTTTATTTCGTTTAATTTATTCTCATATTCAGCTATATCATTGACAAGAACTTCAAGCCTCAGTTTTTCTTCCTTACGTGTTTTATTAGCCTCAATAATGCTCTCATGCAGCCTTTCCATTGAGTTTTTAATATCAAAATATTTAATTACATCCAGCTTGCTTTCAAGCTCATGTTTTTCGTCTTTAAATTTTTGGTACTTTAAAGCCTGATCCTTTTCAGCTTCAAGCTGAACGAGTCTTGTATCTATTTCGCCAACAATAATATTAGATTTTTCTACACGTTCATCTACTGTTAAAAGTTCGTTTTTAGCTTGTTCTATACGTCTGTCAAAATCAGCAACACCTGCTATTTCATCTATAATTTTTCTTCGCTCATTAGGCGACATGTTAATTATACCTGTTACGTCACCCTGCATCATTACATTGTAGCAACCAGGGGATACATTAAATTTTGACAATGAGTCATGGATTTCTGTAAGAGTAGAAACTTTATCATTATAGTAATAAGTGCTTGAATAACCGTTGGGACTTCTTTTTATTCTTCTTGCAACAGTAAGATCGGTGCTTGTATGTTCATCAAAGAAAGAAATCTTTACGCTTGCTTCGTTCTTTTTGCCGTGATTATTGATTAAATCGGGTAATTTTTCAGCTCGAAGAGTCCTTGAAGAAGAAAGCCCCAAAGCGAACAAAATACTATCAATTATATTACTTTTCCCCGATCCATTAGGACCTGATATAGTTGTAAAACCTTGTAAAAAAGGAATTACAGTTTTATCAGAAAAAGATTTAAAATTATTTACTTCAATTTCACGTATAAACATTAAACTTCAGACTCGATATTTATTTAAAAGCACGATTTACCCATAGTAAACATATAAAAAGATTACACTATATGTAGAGCAGCTTTGTCAAGGAGCAAAAGAAAGCATTTTTCCTTGAGCTTATTAAATTTCAATAAAACTAAAGGTTTACAAAGACTAAATAAATTTTAATATATCAATTTTTATTTTAAAAAAAATAAGTTATTACTTCTTAAACAAAAGTCTTTTTTAAACACTAAAAACAAAAAATATCAAAATTTTATTTCATGATAATTATTTAGACTGCCATAGCCTAAAAATTTGTATTAAAATTATTAAAACAATAAAAATAAAAAAGGATATAAAAAGTGATTAATTATTCTGATAACATTACATTTAATCCCGGTTTTTCAAAATTTTCACAAGATTTACCATTTGACCTCTTAGAGCACATAGAAAACTTAAAACAAAGAACACCAAAGCATAAAATAAAATTTGAACTCTCCAGATTAATTCCGCATATAGGTAAAAGCATTGATATAATTGCTTCTGTATATGCAGGATGCATGTTGTGGGGTACATTTTTAAACTTATATTTTCAAGACAATCCTATAAAAATAACAGGCAATCCTGTCGAAGAACTATCCGAAGACCAAAAAAAAGAACTTGATTATACAGAAGAGCCTAAATTCTTATTAAACCTAATGCAAAGCGTTGAAAAAGACTCAAAATTCTTCTTAAATAAACACTTTACAGTTCACCCGAAAGTTAAAGAAATTCTTGAAGCCTATGAAGATTTTGCACAGATAAACAATAATTTCACTGAAACATCGTTTACTAATGATATAAAGTTGGTTTCTTATTTACAAAAATATAAAAGTTTTTCAAAAGAAGAGCTTGAAACATTGCATGACAAAATAAAAAACGCTATAAATAATAACAATATAGCTGAATTATTGGAGTTAATATGAACATAAAAGGCATTATTTTTGATTTTGACGGAACATTAGCAGACACGCTCCCTATCTGTATTCTTTCATTTCAACAAGCCTTATTCAACAAATTAAACAAACAATATACCGAAGCTAAAATAGTTAGCTACTTTGGACAAACAGAAGAAGGAATCATGCAGGCTCTTGCAAGCGAACAATGGGAAGAATGCTTTGAAGAATACTTAAACGTATACAAAACAAACCACACCCATTGCCCACATCTTTTTAACGGAGCAAAAGACCTGCTCGATACTATTCAAGGACTTGGCTTTAAACTGGGTATGGTTACGGGCAAAGGAAGAGGTTCTGCTGAAATATCTTTAAACCACTACGGAATTAAAGAATATTTTGAACATATTGAAACAGGATCAACGACAGGCTCGATAAAACATCTCTGTATGTCCTCCATAATAGAAAAGTGGGGAATACTTCCAAAAGAAACAATTTATATAGGCGATTCACCTACTGATATTACCGACGCAAAAAAAGCCGGAGTTATGCCTATATCTGCTTGTTGGGCATCAACAGCAAACAAAGAAGAATTAATAAAATTAGAACCTTATAAACTGTTTGAAAACGTTTTAGCGCTTAAAAATTGGATAAAAACATTGATTTAAGTTAATCTACATATATCATAGTAATTATATAAACTGTAAAAATTAACGATACTGGTGGAATATATGGAAAAAACTCACGAAACCGCAAAAAAGACTAAACCTGTTTTGACAGGAGCTCAAGTTGTAATAGAATCATTGAAAAAAGAAGGGGTAGAACATATTTTCGGCTACCCTGGTGCAATTATATTGCCGATTTATGATGAAATTTACCATTGCAAAGAAATAACTCACTACCTCGTAAGACATGAACAGGCAGCGGTACACGCAGCCGAAGGCTATGCAAGAGTGACAGGAAAACCGGGCGTAGCTCTTGTAACATCAGGCCCCGGCGCATGTAACACAGTAACGGCTATTGCAAATGCTTATTATGACGCTTATCCGCTTGTTGTAATTACAGGACAGGTTGACTCAAATTTAATAGGCAATGACGCTTTTCAAGAAGCTGATGTTGTCGGAATAACAAGGTCATGCTGTAAGCATAACTACCTTGTTAAGGATATTAAAAAACTGCCGTCCATCATTAAAGAAGCCTTTCATATTGCAAGTACAGGAAAACCGGGGCCTGTTGTCATTGATATTCCAAAAGACGTAATTGATGCAAAAGTTGCATTTGAATATCCTGAACAGTTACATCTTCCAGGATATAAGCCTAAATATTCAGGGCATACTATTCAAAACAATAAAGCCTTATCGCTTATTTATAACGCAAAACGACCTGTTATTCTTGCAGGTGGAGGAATAATACACTCTAATGCTCACAATGAATTGTTCAAACTTGCTCATGAATTAAATATACCGATAACCACTACGCTTATGGGAATAGGAGCATTTCCTTCCGACGATGAGTTATCTCTAGGAATGATTGGGATGTTTGGAACTCATTGGTCTAATAAAGCAGTAGCCGAATGTGACGTTTTATTTGCAATAGGCACAAGATTTAGTGACAGAGTAACAGGAGAACTTTCAAAATTTTGTCAAAAGGCAAAAATTATTCATATAGATATAGACCCTTGCTCTATAAGTAAAAATGTTCCAGTAAATACCCCAATCGTAGGTGATGCAAAGATAATTTTATCTGATATGCTGGAACACATTGATAAAGAACAAGTTCAAAAGAATATAAATTATAAAACACTCTGGCTTCAACAAATTAAAGAATGGGAAAATACACCTGTTCCAACAACTTGCTTACCTGATGGTATTTGTCCGCAAACGGCAATACAGGCAATTCATGACATATCAAAAGAACATGATGCTTTTATAACAACCGAAGTAGGGCAACATCAAATGTGGACAGCAAGACTTCAAAAATTCAACAAACCAAGAAAATTTCTAACCTCAGGCGGATTAGGAACAATGGGGTTTGGTTTTCCTGCTGCAATCGGGGCACAAATAGCCGCTCCCGATAAACTGGTTGTTGGTATAGCTGGCGATGGCAGTATTCAGATGAATATTCAAGAGCTTGCAACCTGCGTTGAGTACAAACTACCCGTAAAAATATGTATTATAAACAATGGATGCTTAGGAATGGTCCGTCAAATACAAGAAAAAATGTTTAATGAAAATTACTCTGAAACATTTTTAACCAGTCCTGATTACGTAAAACTTGCCGAGGCTTATGGAGCAATAGGTTATAAAGTTACGGAAGAAAATGAACTTGAATCAACACTCAGAACAGCTTTTGACTGTGAAGGACCTGCTGTTATTGAAATTATTGTAAATACTTATAAAACTATATATCCATGGGTTACTCCAGAGAAACTAAACTGCAAGTTACTACAAAGTAATTACGAAGATTAAAACATAAGAGGCTAAAATGAGACATATATTATCAGTATTAGTACAAAACGAAGCAGGTGTTCTTTCAAGAATAGCTGGATTATTCAGCGGAAGAGGATTTAACATTGAAAGTTTGACCGTTGCTCCGACAAACGATAATGAATACTCCAGAGTAACCATAGTAACAAGTGGAGACGATGCAATAATCGAACAAATATCAAAACAACTTAACAGACTTATTAATACAATTAAAGTTGTTGATATTACGCAGGAAAACTATATAGACAGAGAATTAATCCTTATAAAAGTTTCGGCAAAAGAAGAAAAAAGGTCTGAAATATTACGTATAGCTGAAATTTTCAACGCAAACATTGTAGATGTCTCACCAAAAACTTACACACTTGAAGTTTCAGGTGATGAAATGAAAGTTCGCTCTGTTATAGAACTCTTAAGACCGCTTGGTATCAAAGAAATGGTACGCTCTGGCAAAATAGCTATTTCCAGAGAAATGCAATTTAATGATGCTGTTTCAAGGTAGAGGGTTTTAATATATTTTTTTATGAACTATAATTTAATGAACAGCTTTTACCCCTTTACAGACAAAAGCAAGGATTTAAAATGAAACTAAAAGAAGCAGTTGATTTAATATGGGACAACAGAAGGTATGATACTGCCTCTGAAACAGAAGCTATAAGCCACTTGAACGAAGAAGTTGCAGAGTGTCTTAAAGCTCTTTTAAGGGGTGATAAAGACAAGGCTCAAGTGGAGCTTGAAGATGCCCTTTCCTGTATGCTGATTGCTTTAAAAGTGTTAAAAATGGATCCCGAGCAAATAGTCTGGCGACAAATAAACAGAATGAAAACCCAACCTCACAGGGTAATGCATATTTATTCAAACAGGGTAGAAATAAAAGTTGGAGATGAAATTAAAGGCGGATGGGCTATATGGAGTCTTGACGACCTTAAAGATGCAAAAAAAATGGCAAAAGAATTTAAGTGCAAGATTTCAATAGAAGAAGAGAATCCTTTTTTAAAAAATGAAACTGTTTTAGAACTTGAAAGCGTCTTGCAGGACGGAGAAGAATCATTAAATGAACGAATTAAGGCTTAACAAATATATCTCTCTTTGTGGAGTTGCTTCAAGACGAGGAGCTGACGAACTCATAAAAGAAGGTAAAGTGAAAATAAACGGTAAAGTTGTAACTGAACCTGGTGTCAGCGTTACAAAAAAAGACGTTGTTACTGTTGAAGGCAAACAAATTAAAGAACAACATAAAAAATATGTTCTTTTTTACAAACCCGCAGGCTACATAACGACAGTAAAAGATCCTGAAGGTAGAAAAACGATCTATGACTTACTTCCTGAAGAATTTCAATCATTAAAAACAGCAGGGAGGCTTGATAAAGACTCAACAGGTCTAATTCTGCTTACAAACGATGGTGATTTAATTCAACAGTTCACACATCCAAAAGTACATATTCCAAAGATATATAGAGTTGCAGTGCAGGGAAAAATAAACGATAACCATATAATGCAACTACAAAAAGGGCTAGAAATTGAACCTGGTAAAATTGCGCAAGCTTTTGTCGTTCCTCTTGAATATAGAAGTGGGGAATCTGCTCTTCAAGTTACTCTTTTCCAAGGATATAACAGACAAATCAGAAGAATGATGGATATGATAGACATGCCTGTAGTTTCATTAAAAAGAACAGCTCATGGCTGTCTTCAATTAGGGAATTTAAAAAGAGGCGAACATAAAATTTTACAAAAAAAAGAAGTCGATGAAATTTTTAAATACCTAAAAGGCAAAGAAAGAAACGCAAAAAAGTTTTCTAAATAATTATTATCTTTTCTTCAAAAAAAAATCCCTCACCGAAAAAGTGAGGGAATAAGTTTAAGGAATTTATATTAAGCGTAGAGTAAGTAACTTTCTTTCATTTTTTTCATTGCGTCTTTTTCTTCTTCAACATTGTTTTTGAAGTTTTTAAGAACGTTTTCGATGAATGATTTAACTGTTGGTGCGCCTTGTGCTTCAGCTGTTTTTGCTGCTGCTTCTGTTGCGTTTATGTTCATTCCGAATACATTACCATAGGTTTTGTTTAAAAATTCATTTGTATCTAAAGTTTGTTGACCTTCAACATTTTTACCTTTGTAATCTACGTTGAATGTTCCAGCTAAGATGTTGTTGTTTACATCAAGTTCGTTTTTCTTGCTGAATGAATTAAGATCGATTGATTTAATTCCAAGATCAGCTGCTGATGCTATTTTTGATTGACCATCTTTTGTTGCAAGTGTTTGAAGTGAATTTAATTCTTTACCATTAAGTAATCCATCTTTGTTTGTATCGAATTGAAGAAGTTCATCCCAACCTTTTTGAGCGCCTACGAATTCTTCTTTTCCGTTGAATTTGCCATCTTTATTTTTATCGTTGATGAAATCGAATTTCCAACCATCTGCTTTGAAACCGATAGGGTCTGTTCTTTCTATTTGTGTATCTGGTGCTTTTTTCTGTAATTCTACGCAAAGATCAGCGAATACTTGAGTTGATTCTGTATCGTGGCCGTTTGGAACTTTTACATTTCCATTGTTATCTACTTTAATTGCGTTTGAGAAATTTGCACCGATATATTTTTTGAATTGATCTTCTGTCATATTTTTTGCTTGTGGGCTTGCTAAGAACTGTTGAAGTTCTGCTACTTCAGGGTTTGCTGATGTATTAACATCACCTGTGAATGCTGCTTTTTCTGCTTTTTTAATTTGTGCTTCTAAGCCTGTAATGTCTGTACCTAATGTTGCTGCTTCTTGGGAAAGGTTTTGAATTGTTAAACCAAGTGCATTTGCTGTTTGAACTTTTGAATCTAAGATTGATGTATCTATTCCGATTCCTGCTAATTCTGCTTTTAATGCATCATTGAATTTAATTGAAGGATCATTTTGGGATTTTGTTGTTACTTTTTTTACTGCTTCTTGTACTTGATTTTCTTGTCTTGCTGTTAATGCTTTTGATAAATCATCGGTTTCGCTGATAAGTTTTGTAAGTTCATCTTGTTTTGCTTGCATTTCGTTTTCTACTACTTCTTTTTGTGCTTTTTTTGCTGCAACTTGCTCTTTAAGTCCATCTACTGTTGCGTTGCCTGTTTTTTTATTAAAGGTTACATCATCTGCATTTGCTGTTATATTTGTATTGTTAAATAATAATTCTAATCCGTTGTTGTTGTTTACTGTTCCATTGTTTTGTAAATTTAAGGAGAAGTTGTTGATTTTATTGAATAAGTCTTGGTTTTGAATTCCGTATAACATCTTTTTATCTCCTTATCTTTAGATTATCAACTGCTTATGTATATATAAAAACATTCCATTATATAAAATTGCGCGACTTGTTATATAATTAGTATATACTGTTACATTTCTTAATGTGTTCGCCTGACCACACAAAAAAAAAGCAAAGCTTACAGCTATTGCTTCTTTTTGATATTTTACTTTCTATTTAAAATATATCTGTAATTGGATCTCTATTAATCATACTTATGGCTTTAGAAGCTGTATCTGCAACATTCTTGGAAACTCCAGGTATAACTGTAAGTTGTCTTAAAAGATCAACACTTCTTTTGAAAGCCCTTACAATATCACCTTCATCAAGATCAACACCTTTTAACATTTCGTCCCAATCTCCGCCTTCTACCCAAAATTCTAAAAAGGCCGAGTAAGCAGGATTTAAGTTAATTATAGTGTTTACGTCATATTTTTTCTGCATTTTTGAAAGTAACTTCATTATATTTTTTGCCTCAAAGACAGATTCTCTTACCTTATCGCTTGGTTGAAGTTTATACCAGAATTGATTTCTGCTTTCTTCTGTAGAAATAGCACTAACAAAACCTGCAAGCTCTGATGGACTCATATATTCAAGCATTCCGCTCATTATTATTTCAGTAAAGAAAAGTTCATTTTCGGTTCTTGATGCAGCAGCGGTAAGCCCAAGCGAAGTAGGAAAATTATCATTAAGATAACCCATTTCATTCATTACACCAACAAGATTTAAAAATTGTCTCCAATAAATATCTTTTTCAAAATCTATAGATACTTTTAACTTTTCATAACGCTTGTTAAATCTTTCAAGAATATCTAAACTTTTTATATGTTTAGCGTAAAACTTACATTTTGAACATTTTATACGTTCAGACTTTGCTAAAAAATCTTTAGCTTTACCTTCATATTCTCTTACTTCTGATGTATTCTTTTTCCCTGCGGCTTTTGCCTGTCTTCGCAAGGTATTAGCTATTTTTTTGTATTGGATATAAGTATTTTTAAGTTTGTTGTATCTTTGAACATCCTCATGTTTAAGAGAGTGAGGACAAACAAGACTATTTATATCTTTTATTTTATCTAAAATTATCTCTTGTTCATTATAAAGAGGTTTTAGTCTTTCTGTTGATGAGTAATACCCGAAACTTTTAAGTATCAACTCTCTTGTCTGATCTATATTAAATCTTTGAAGTAAATTTAAAACCATAGAATAGCTTGGTGTAAATCTACTTTCAAGCGGTTCAGCCGCTGACCTTGCAAGATTTGCCACTTCTTCTGGATGTTGAAAAGCTGAGCCAACAACTGTTACATAACCAACATCATCCATTCCTCTTCTACCTGCTCTTCCGGACATTTGCAAAAATTCGCTTGCAGTAAGTACTCTATGTCCATCATCCGTTCTTTTTGTTATAGAACTTATAATAGTGCTTCTTGCAGGCATATTAATACCTGCTGCAAGTGTTTCAGTTGCAAAAACAACTTTTATTAGGCCCTGTTGAAATAACCTTTCGATAAGACTTTTCCATACAGGCAAAAGTCCTGCATGATGGCTTGCAATACCTGCATAAAGATATTCAAGGTTTTTATGCTTGCTTAAATAAGGATTATCCAGAATATATTCATCAATAATATGATTTAGTCTTTTTTGTTCAAAATCTGAAAGTAATTTTAACTTTGAACAATCTTTTGCATTTAAATCACAACGTTTTCTACTAAAAGTAAAATAAATAGCAGGAAGCATTTCTTTTTCATGTAAAATTCTTACAAGATTTGGAACTGTTTCATCTTTTGTTTTAACTTTTTTAATAATGTTTTTCTTAAGTTGAGGATTTTCAGGTTTGATTTTTGAATTTATATTACCATCAGGTGTCAAAAGTCCATAAAGTTTATCAGGTATTGATGGTGAATAATAATGAAATCTTAAAGGAACAGGTCTAAAATCACTGTTTACAAGGTAGGTTTGACCATGAACGGTATTTATCCAGTCTGTAAGCTCAGCGGCATTTGCGACTGTTGCAGAAAGAGCTATTATCTGAAAATGATTAGGGCAATAAATTATACTCTCTTCCCAGACCGTTCCCCTTTGTTCATCATTCATATAATGAACTTCATCAAGAATAACACTTTGAACGTTATTAAGGTTTTCTTCTATACTGCCTATTTTTGTTCCATAAAGCATATTTCTGAAAACCTCTGTTGTCATTACAACAACATCAGCATCTCTGTTTATAGAAGTATCGCCAGTTAAAAGACCTGTGCGCTCTTCTCCGAATTCTTGTTTAAAATCATTAAATTTTTGGTTACTAAGAGCTTTTAATGGTGTTGTATAAAAGGCTCTGCGTCCTTCACTTAAGGCTTTTCTAATTGCAGCCTGAGCTATAACCGTTTTTCCTGCACCCGTAGGAGCACAAACAACTACGCTGTTTCCGTTTTTAATATGGTCAATTGCATCAACCTGAAATTCATCAAGTTTAAAACCAAAATCATAAATTTCTTTTTTATTTTCTTCACTCATATTTATTTTTCTATAAGCCTTTTTATATATTTTAACTCATCTTCCTGTGAAAATAACTCTCTATTGATTTTTGCTTTTAATAAGCTGGAAAGAATCTCTCCAAATCTAGGCCCTGGATTTAATCCCTGCTCAATAAGATATTTACCTGTTGTATGTATTTTTATATTTTGTAATTCTCTTAAAAAAAGTTCTATATTTTGTATAGTTGAATTATCTTCGATAAACACCATTGCAGCTATAATTGATTCATTAAAAAAGCCTTCCATTTGTTCGTAAATTTCATAGCGTTTTTCAGCTTCGCCAATTATTTCTGATCTTTCAAGAATTGTTTTTGCACCAATTAAAACTTCCGTTTCAATTCCTGACAAATATAATTCTTTTGAAATAGCAGTAATTTTATCAATATCAAAATGCAATATTATGCCTGAAAGATAAATTAACCAGATAAAGTCCTCGGAATTAAAGTGAGATTTATAGCGGTTAACAAGTTTTTCACATTTTTTTGAAAGTTCTTTTATATTGTCAGGTTTAACCAAATTTTTATTTATTAATTTATAAATATTTTCACTGAATAATTTATCTAAACAATCTGCTTTATTTAAGTTTAGCGTTTGTTTCAATTCGCTTTTCACTCTTTCACCGGCTATACCACTAAAAATATTATTATTTAAGCAATTTTCCTGAAGCGTTCTGGTATTCTCTTCCAGTTCATAACCGAATCTGACCCTGAATTTCAACCCTCTTAATATTCTGGTAGGATCATCAATAAAACTTAAAGAATGAAGGACTCTTATTTTTTTGTTTTTAATATCCTCAAAGCCTTTTAACGGATCGATAAGGTTACCGAAGTTGTTTTTATTTATTGCAGTTGCCATTGAATTAATTGTAAAATCTCTTCTCTTCAAGTCATCGCAAAGGCAGCATCCAACCTTATCTAATGTTGGAAGAGCAGCAGGATACATATATTTTTCTGTTCTTGTGCTGGCTAAATCTATTTCTATTTCTTCACCATATACATCAAATATAATTTTTGCTGTTTTAAATTCTTCATGAGTACTTTTAATTTTTACTTGAGAAAAATATTCTTTTTTTATAAGTTTGGCAAAATCAATAGCGTTATACTCGACACAAATATCAGTATCAAAACTTTTTCTGCTTATTATTAAATCTCTGGTTATTCCGCCCACAAGATAAACAGCAATATTATATTTATCGGCTGTTAAATAAACCATATCTATGGCTTTTTTAAATTTTGCAGACATTTGCTTTTCAAAAGTCTCTCTTAAGGATAAATTATTTGTTTCTGTTTCACAATTTGTTAAAACAGCAAGGTTTTTAGCAGTTTTATTATCTTCACCAATAAAAACACCTTTATTCAAACTAAAAGAAATATTTTTTTGTAATTGTTTTTCATCAACTTCATTCAGCTGAATATTAACGCATTCAGCAAGTGTAATAATCAAGGATATAGGCTGATCATTAAGCTCAAAAGCTAAAGCCTTATCAAGATCCTCTTTTAAGACAAAACCAAATAATTCTCTATCTTTGTTAATTATACCCAGACAAAATTTATCAGAAAGTAAAACCTGTTCACATTCTTTTATAGATAAACCACTTTCAACGGGTATTATTGTTTTTATATCAAAATTAGCCATAAATTAATTTTATATTCCAAATGGAAATTTAGCAAATGAAACTTAACATTTTTAAGTTAATCAAATGAGTTTATAGAGTATATTCAGAAAATATTATTAATTTGCTTTAGAGTAAAAATTTCCAAATACATGTTTAAATTTTGCATTTTCTTCTTGTAAGAAATTAACCCTTGATATTAATTTTTTATTTTCTGTCAGAAGTTTTTCAACTTGCTTTGATAAAATTTCGTTATCTCTTTCAAGTTTTGCCGCATCGGCAACAGGAGAAAACAAATCTGATTCTTTTACTTTATTTGTTATATCAGTTGAAATTTTATGAGCAATGGACTCGGCTAATAAAGCCAAAGTTTGAGTTGTTATATCAAAGGTAAGTTTATTTAATGGGTTTGCTCCATTGGTTTCAGTTGATTGAATATTATTATTTCTAAGAGCAGGCATATTTTGAGCTGAAACAATTCCGTTATGAATTATGGAAACTATTTCTTCATTTGTTTTACCTTCTTCTTTAAGTTTTATTCCCTGATTAAGTTTTAATATTGCAAATTCGTCAAAATATTCTACATTATCTTCATCTTCATACACCGGATCAATTTTCCAGTTTTTTAAATAAACTGAAACTGCATCCTTATCTGCGTCTTTTTTTACTTGTTCCCTTAATTGTTCAACTGTATACATTTTTGCCTCTATAGAAATTGCTCTTGTTTTTAAACATTATCATAAATTTTTTTTATAATCAAAAAGCAATCAAGTTTATTTTTATAATAATTTTTTATAAAAACAAGATATAAAAATAAAAAAGGAGGCTTTTGCCTCCTTAAATTTCTGCTCTTATGATCTTTTCTTCCAATCGTTTAACCTATAAGGTCAAGCCCTTCTTTTACTTTTGTTGCGTTATTTGTTATTTCAGGTTCTCTGAGGGCATTTGTTATTCCGTTTAAGACGTTTCCTATTAAATTAAATATTGATCCGTCTTCTACATAATCAGCTTCTCTTATTGATTTTATCTCTTCTAAATAATTATTATTTCCCGCTCCGGCTTTCATTTCTTCCGTAGGTGGGTTCGTCAGTCCCTTAAAATTTACCGTAATCGGTTTATTTAATACAAGATTCATTGTCCTTGTCTCCTTGTTTTTCATTCATATAGGAATAGGTATTGGTTTTAAATTAGTTACCATTTTGTCTCCTTTTTCTAGTGTGTTAATTACACTTTATTGAACACTTTTAGTATTTACTAATTTAAGTTATTTGTCAAGACTAATTGTCGCACTCTTTTGTTAAAAAAATATAAAGCTTGAGTTAGCTTCTTGTTAGTTTTATTTATGACAAGAGTCCTTATTAAATACTGTTTTAAAACAAATATTTCATAAAGACTCTTATTTTTTGTATTAACTAATAAATTAAATATTCTCTTGTTGATAAGCCCATGCCGAGTGATTGTGAATACTCTCAAACGCTTCACAATCAACTTCAATCCATTTAATTGATTCTATACTGCGTAACTTAGTAACAACATCTCTTAAAACATCCTCTACAAACTTAGGATTATTATAAGCATATTCAGTTACAAATTTTTCGTCTTCTCTTTTTAAGATAGGATAGACAGGACTACTTCCACAGCTTTCGATTAAATGAATAAGATCTTCAATCCATACCATAGAGCTTTCGTCATAACTTATTCTTACATTTATTACAGCTCTTTGGTTATGAGCTCCATAATCAGAAATTTCTTTACTACAAGGGCATAATGTAGTAACTGGAACACTAACACCTAAGATAAACTTATAATCTTCACCGCTTAATAATCCCTCAAAACTGCAATCGTAACCCATAGGGCTGGAAAGTTTACTTACAGGGGCATATTTATCAATAAAATACTTAAAAGAAAATTTAAGTTCAGAACTTTCTGCTTCAAGTTTTTCAGTTATTTCATTCAGACAGCCTTTTATATCAACGCCAAGAAGATTTTTTTGTCCCCATTCACAAAGTATTTCAATAAATCGGGACATATGAGTGCCTTTAAAATGAGCAGGCAAAGATACGCTCATTGTTGCTTTTGCACTTACAACCTGTTCTGAATCGTGTTTTCTTTGAATAATAAGGGGAACTTCAACGTTTTTAACCCCTACTTTTTGTATTTCTATTCCACGATTGTCATTTAAGTTTTGAATATCTTGCAATGCTGTTTTTTTCATTATTTTTCTTCGTTTAATAATTCATTTTGAAGTTCGCTTGAATCTTCTCTTGCAAGAGCTTTAAGAAGTTTTGTAGCTGCAACTCTTTGCACATTTGGAGGAGCTTCTTTTAAAAGTTCCATTGCTTTAATCATAACCGGATCATTATCATACCAACGATGACCTTTTCCATAGTACCTTTTTATATTTTCATAAAGTTTATCAATAACTTCAGAAGCAACCTGTTCTTGCAGTCTTAAAACAAATTCAGATTCAGAAGACTCTTCCTCTTCTGTTGCCAGATTAAGGAGTTCAAGCGCTTCTTGAAGTGTTTCATCTCTATCATACCAGCGTCTTAAGCTTGTCATATTATCAACTCCAGACATTTAGCGAACTATTATACTAATTTTATCATAATATAATAGCAAAGTATAACTGATATTTTATTTATATAATGCCAAAAACACCCTAATTTTTTTCAATTAGAGTGTTTTTTATTGTATTTATGAAATAACTATTTTGAATTTACTAATTCTTTGAATTTTTTTCCAGCTGTAAAAGCAGGTACTGTTTTTGCAGGTATTTTAAGTTCTTTACCTGTTTGTGGGTTTCTTCCACTTCTAGCTTGTCTTTTACGTGATTCAAAAGTACCGAAACCAACTAAAGTAACTTTTTTACCTTTAGCAACTGATTTTTCAATTGTTTCTAAGGTAGCAGCTAAAATTTCAGCAGCTTGTTTTTGAGATACTTTACTTTTTTTTGAAATTTCTTTTACTAATTCTTCTTTGTTCATTACGTGAATCTCCCTTTAAATATAGAAACTTTTTGTCTTTATCGTAACCTTGCTTGATATTTTTTTTAGAATTCAACTAAATCAATTATAAAAAGAGTAAACATATATTCAAGTCGGTAAACAAGGCTATTTTCAAAAACCGATCGGGCAATAAAGCCTAAAAAACAGCCCTTCAAAATTAGGGCTGTTTTTAAAATCAATAACTAAAACAAAAAGAGTAAATTAGTTTATGAATAAGCAAATGGTGCGCCATTTTGAATTTCTTCAAGGATGTTGTTATACATTTTTTCTAATTTTTGAGTATCTGTAGGATTTGTTTTTTTATAACTTCTATATTCTTCTATCATCGGGTTAATTATGCTTTCTTTTTTAGCTTTAAAGTTTTTAAGCTCTGTTTCTACAAGATTATTATGAAGTTCATATTCTGTATTAGCATTTTGTTTTTTTACCTGAAAATCTTTTATAGCTTCAACTAACTTAGTTCCTATATATGACAAACTGCTAAAGGCTGATACTGAAAGAAACAAATCTCTCGTCGCTTTATTTGGAGATATAAGCATTGCATATAAATAAGCTGTTGCCTCGTTAACAACAGAGGAAAAATAGGCTTTGTTTGCATAACCATAATAACTTGAAGGAGCTTCCGCAAAAATATTACTATCTTTTACAAAAGATTCCTGTTTTTCTTTTAATGCGTTTAAAACATTTGAAGTTAAACCTTCTACTGTTGCTTGTGTTGTTTTTTGAGTTAATTCTTTTGATTTATTTTCAGGAGAAAGTAACTTTTCTACAAAAGCTAGCAACTCGTCTTTTTTACCTTCATTTATTAGATTATGCAATTCTGAGCGAGTTTTATCATCAACTGTTTTTAATGCATTATTTAATGTTTGCTCTAATTTAGAGTTGTTATTTTTAAAGATTTCAATTATATGGTCAATTCCTATCTGTGGATTATTTTTCAAACTTTGAATAAGTTTTAAAGGAGTATAATCTTTTATTTTATCAAGAGCCTGTTTCGATAATTTATTTGCACCTTTATCTATTTCACAAATATTTTTATAAGCATGTTTTGTAAGTAAAAAAGAAACTCCTAAAGTTACGGCAAGACTTGCGGCATAAAACCAATTTTTTTCATAAAAAGGTGTTTTTTCTGTTTTTGTTGTTTGGTCTTTTTGCTCCGTTCCCTTAAAGCATAAGCATTTAGTTATTTCATCCAGTTTTGCTTTTCCTTCAACAAGAATATTTTTTGTTATCTGATGTTTTCCTGAAAATGAGCGTGTTTCTACGTCAATAAGACGTTCCTGTAGGTTTTTCTGAAGATCAGCTTCTTTTTTCCTTAACCAGATGTCCTTATATCCGTCTATAACATTTTTAGAAACAAAGCTAAATGCAGTTGCAATCATAATTACAGAAGCCGCCATAATTGATTTTTTAGAGCGATCCTTGCAAGCATAATAAATAGCGAGAACATTATCATCGTTAATTGAAATATAACGAGAAACACCCATTAAAACATTATTGGTTTCATATAGACCTGATGTTCGTTTTAAAGCATGGCTAAGCCCTGCAAGTGATGCTGATACTGCTAAACTTGCAATTGATATCGGAGCAAGGAATTTAAAAGTAGCAGTTTGTTTTTTGTTATTTTTTTCAAGATCAGGTATTGGCTTAATACATTCAGGAATAATTATGTTTGGCTCAAAAGCAGCGCCTTTTATAAAATTATTAACAATAATGCCTTCTTTTAAGGCTTTTTTCTGTTTTTGAGTTTGATCAGTATTATAATTGCGGTATAGACCAAAGCCGTTAAGCTTAGACTGCATCAACATTCAATTGCTCCTTTTGTTTATTTTTAGCTTTCTTTCTTTTTTTCTCCGCAAGTTTTTTTAATCGCTTAAATAAATTATTAAAAAGTTCTCCTGCTTTATTTAGTTTTTCAAAAGCATGTTTTGTAATTTGTTTTGCTTTTTGTGCAATAAATTGACCTAAATTCTCTGCGGCATGTTTTAAAAAACTTAATTTTTTAATAACCTCAAGACCCTTTGTTAAAAATTCTTTTAATATTTTTTGCTGTTCTCCCAAGAATGCTGATATTGCATTCAAAGCACTCGTCAATTTTGCCTGAGTGTCAGTAATAACTTGAGAAGCCTTTGAAAGAAGATTTGTTACTATTGTTTGTATTTCTTTCATTGTTGAAGCAACAGCATTTTTAATATTATTTAAAGGCTGCATAAAGCTTTTAATTGACTGAAGAACTGAATTAGCTGCGGCTAAATATTTTGCGGTATTTGATATTTCAAGTTTATTTTTAGTTTGATCAGCCAAAAGGCTTTGATTAAAAAACTCTTTTCGCATTTCTGCATTTTTTCTGGTTGAAAGTATGGACATCCAAATCCCATAACCTTCATTCCAGCTCATTTGTCCTTTTTTAGCAACACCGCCGCCACCTCCACCGCCTGAGCAGGCAGGGCAAGAACCAAAAGGCATTCCATGCGGACATTCACTTGATGATATTTTAGGCTGCGAAGCTGTTCTCATACTTACGCTTTGAAACGTAGGCGGGGATATATTTCCGACTCTCATGACTTATTCCAATACAAAAAAATCTAACAGGAGTACTGCTAGATTTCGAAATATTTACATGCAAAAAATCATAGTAAAACTGATTCTTTACGTTCCTTAATTTCGAAGTACTAGCAAAGGTAAACTTTAAGCATTCCGACTTTAACGGCTGCGGTTCAGTCGGGTATTTTCAACCCGTTTCCTTAAAGTAAACTGTAATAAATATTCTAAAGGTAAAAAAATTTATGTCAAGTTTTGTTACACATAAAACTTACCCTGCCACGAATCCCTTCTTTGTAATTCAGCATCTATCATATTTAATAGTCTGAATTTTTCTCCTAAAAATTTAGGAGCTACCAATATTTTTTTTAAACCGTTTCCTGCCATCCTGTGAATAGTTGTTGTGGGTGGTAAAACCTCTAAGAAATTACAGACAATATCAACATATTCAGAATCCGACATTAGAGTTATTTCTTCTTTGTTATACATATCTTCTATCTTTGTGCCGTTTAAAACGCATAACAGATGTATTTTAACGCCATCAACCTTCAAATCAGCAAGAACTTTAGCTGTTTCAATTATATCGTCCCCAGTTTCACCAGGTAAGCCTATAATGACATGGGCGCATATGTTTATATTTTTATTTTTTGTCAATTCAACGGCTTTTATAAAATCTTCACCTGAATGTCCTCTGTTTATAAGGTTTAAAGTTTTATCATGAATTGATTGGAGGCCGTATTCTATCCATACATGTTTTTTAAAAGCATAATCCGCAATTAAATCAATTTTTTCTTCATCAACACAGTCAGGTCTTGTTCCTATGGACATTCCCACTATGTCGGGATGATAAAACGCATTATCATATATGTTTTTAAGTTTTTCTACTGGTGCGTAAGTATTTGAGTATGCTTGAAAATAAGCAATAAATTTTTGAGCTTTAAATCTTTCTTTTTGTTTCTCAATACCTATAATTAACTGTTCATTTACGCTAATAAGGTTACTGTGTGCTTGAGAAAACGAACCGCTGTCATCACAAAAAATACAGCCGCCCGTCAGTTTTGAGCCGTCACGATTTGGACAGCTAAAACCGGCATCAATTGTTACCTTATATACTTTACAATTAAAAGTATCCTCAAGATGCCGGCTGAATAAATTATATCTTTTGTCTTTAAATGGTGAATTCATAATTAATCTTCAGGCTGAGCACCTTCTAAAATAGGATAAACGTAATGTTCTCCACATTTTGGGCAAATTACTTCCTGAGTTTGACCTTCTTTTGTTTGTGCAACTTCAAATAAAGTTTTGCATCCTGATTGTACGCATCTTATAGCTAAAGTTGTTCTTATAAGTCTTGCCATGTTCCAACCTTTCATTGTTTTTACTTTCTTACATTTAAAATATTAACAGATTTATAAAGGTATGGGCAATATAAAAGAATAACTATCTTTATTTCAAAAAAAAATCCCTCACTGAAAAGTGAGGGAATAAGTTTAAGGAATTTATATTAAGCGTAGAGTAAGTAACTTTCTTTCATTTTTTTCATTGCGTCTTTTTCTTCTTCAACATTGTTTTTGAAGTTTTTAAGAACGTTTTCGATGAATGATTTAACTGTTGGTGCGCCTTGTGCTTCAGCTGTTTTTGCTGCTGCTTCTGTTGCGTTTATGTTCATTCCGAATACATTACCATAGGTTTTGTTTAAAAATTCATTTGTATCTAAAGTTTGTTGACCTTCAACATTTTTGCCTTTGTAATCTACGTTGAATGTTCCAGCTAAAATATTATTGTTTACATCAAGTTCGTTTTTCTTGCTGAATGAGTTAAGGTCGATTGAATTGATTCCAAGGTCAGCTGCTGATGCAATTTTTGATTGACCATCTTTTGTTGCAAGTGTTTGAAGAGCGTTTAATTCTTTACCGTCAATAATACCATCTTTATTTGTATCGAATTGAAGAAGTTCATCCCAACCATTTTGAGCGCCTAGGAATTCTTCTTTTCCACTGAATTTACCATCTTTATTTTTATCGTTGATGAAATCGAATTTCCAACCATCTGCTTTGAAACCGATAGGGTCTGTTCTTTCTATTTGTGTATCTGGTGCTTTTTTTTGTAATTCAACACAAAGATCAGAAAATACTTGAGTTGATTCTGTATCGTGGCCGTTTGGTACTTGTACGTTTCCATTGTTATCAACTTTAATTGCGTTTGAGAAGTTAGCGCCGATATATTTTTTGAATTGATCTTCTGTCATATTTTTTGCTTGTGGGCTGGCTAAGAACTGTTGAAGAGCGGCTACTTCAGGATTAGCTGATGTATTAACATCTCCTGTGAATGCTGCTTGCTTAGCTTGTTGAGCTTCTGCTGTTTTAATTTGTGTTTCTAAACCTTGAATATCTGTACCAAGTGTTGCTGCTTCTTGGGAAAGGTTTTGAATTGTTAAGCCAAGTGCGTTTGCTGTTTGAACTTTTGAATCTAAGATTGATGTATCTATTCCGATTCCGGCTAATTCTGCTTTTAATGCATCATTGAATTTAATTGACGGATCGTTTTGGGTTTTTGTTGTTACTTTTTTTACTGCTTCTTGTACTTGATTTTCTTGTTTTGCTGTTAGTGCTTTTGATAAATCATCTGTTTCGCTGATAAGTTTTGTAAGTTCGTCTTGTTTTGCTTGCATTTCGTTTTCTACTACTTCTTTTTGTGCTTTTTTTGCTGCAACTTGCTCTTTAAGATTATCAGTAGCTGCATTACCTGTTTTTGTTGTGAAGTTTACATCATCTGTATTTGCTGCTACGTTTGTATTATTGAATAATAATTCTAACCCGTTATTGTTGTTTACTGTTCCATTGTTTTGTAAATTTAAGGAGAAGTTATTGATTTTATTGAATAAGTCTTGGTTTTGAATTCCGTATACCATCTTTTTATCTCCTTACCTTTAGATCATCAACTGCTTATGTATATATAAAAACATTCCATTATATAAAATTGCGTGACTTGTTATATAATTAGTATATACTGTTACATTTCTTAATGTGTTCGCCTGACCACACAAAAATATCAAGACTTTAACCCGACTTATTTTTAAATCTTATTTTAATAATAACGTTTCAATATATACTTTTATTCAAAAATTCAATATTTACAAATACAAAAGAAAGAATTTAATTTTTGCTTTCCTGAAATTTATTCTTATTATAAGAATATAATTTTTACTGAAAAATCTCATCTTAATAAAAATTAATAATAAAAAAAGGAAATTATTTTAGAGTAACGGTTTTATATTTCATATAACAAAAGTCCACATACTACTACATTTTAAATAGTAATTAAATTACAAAAACAAAACCAAACCTTAATTTTTTTATTTATTAATAAATATATGTAAACTTAAAAATCTAAAGGTTTGTTATAATGTTGTCATCGTGATATAAATATTCACTAACGCACTGCGCGATGGCGTTAAAAATGAGGTGAGGGAAATTTATGAAATCAAGCACTTTACACAAGCCAAACATTTCAAAAGAAAGGATCGCCGCCTTGGAAGAATTACTAAATGATAAAAAAGTATCCTATGATTCCTCACCGGGAGTCTATGTGAGATCAGATAACGACCAAGAGTTAGATATACTCTGGCAAGGTTTTAAAATAAATACAAAAGAAGAAAGATCACCTGGTGTGTACCTTACTATAGGTTTTGTAACCGGTGCTATCTGTATGTTCCTTATGACGACTATATTAAACCTTGGAACACCTGCAAAAGACGGTTTTATGGACATAAACCTATGGAAACAGGGCAATACAAAAACTGAAAAAGTTGTTACACCTCAAATCAGCGTAACTCCTTCAGAAACTCAAATAACAGGAACAGGAACAGAAAATTTCAAACAGGAAAAATATACTGTTCAAAGTGGTGATACACTTGAAGCTATTTCTTATAAATATTATGGCTCACGTGATCCACAAAAAATCCAATTAATTCAAAATGCAAATAACATGACAAGCCCTGATCAGATTGCAATAGGACAAGAAATAAACATTCCTGTTAAAAATTAATTCTTAATACTAAATAATCAATAAAAAAAAGAAGCAGAATAATCTGCTTCTTTTAATTTGTCAAAAAAATAGAGTGTTCGTTTGAACACTCTATTTTTTTTAATATTTAATCATCGATACAACTTCTATACCTTGAGGAAGTTTTTCTCTGCCGTTAAGGAAATCAAGCTCTATAACAAAAGCTATTGATTCGACTTTTCCGCCAACTTTTTGAACTAATTGACAAGCAGCAGCTGCTGTTCCGCCTGTTGCAAGTAAATCATCAATAATAAGCACTTTTTTACCGACTTCTATTGCATCGGAGTGAATTTCAATAGAATCAGAACCATACTCAAGATCATAAGTAACGCTTTCTACTTCAGCAGGTAATTTACCAGGTTTTCTGATTACAATAAAACCAGCTCCGATATTATAAGCAAGAGGAGCGCCAAACATAAACCCTCTTGATTCTATTCCTGCAACGTAATCTATTCCTTTGTCTTTATATTCAGCGGTAAGGAAATCGATTATTCTTTTAAAAGTTTCAGCTTCTTTTAAAGCGGTTGTTATGTCTTTAAAGTTTATCCCCGGCTTAGGAAAGTCAGGAACTTCTCTAATCATTGATTTTACTAACTCAGGCATTAATTTTCCTCCAGTTTATTATTTATAAATAAGTTTTTCACAATATACAAATCAATATAATTTTACTAGAAAAAGGTTTTTGAGGTTAACCTTTTTTCTAAAAGCAAAAATTAATTACTCTTTTTATAGTAAACCTTTTAAGGAAAAATAAGCTATAAAATAATAATGAAGTGAAAAAACAGCAAAAGAAAAGTTTTTAATATACTATATAAATAAAATAATTTGCGCTTGTAGCTCAGTTGGATAGAGTAGCGGTTTCCGAAACCGTTGGTCGTGCGTTCGAATCGCATCAGGCGCATTTATTTGTTTTTATCCAAAAACTTATAATCAAAAGTAAATACAATATCTATGTCATCTTCATCATATTCTAAAGGCAAAGGAGCAAAAGGAGCTGATTTTATAATTGCATTAATTGCAGCTTCATTAGTTGAAGAATTATCAGAACCTTTAGTTATTTTATAAGTAAGTAACTTTCCACTCTTGGCTATTTTAAAAAAAGTTACAACCCTTGTATTTTTATCAGACTTAGGCGGATGCCAATTACTTTTAATTCTAATTTGTAAAGTTCTCATATATGGACTAAAATCTGCTTTTGTTTTATTCCCTAATGAATCCAAACCAGATATATTATTTTTATAAAAAGCCTTATAATCAAAAGTAAATTGAATATCAACATCATCTTCATCATAATTCATAGGTAAAGGACGAAAAGGAGCTGAGTTTATAATTGCACTAATTGCAGCCTCATTAGCTAAAGAATTATTAGAACCTTTGATTATTTTATAAGTAAGTAACTTTCCACTCTTCGCAATTTTTAAATAAGTTACAACCCTTATATTCTCATCTGACATATGCGGTAAATTCCAATTACGCTTCAACCTATCTTGCAAAGCTGTCATATATGGACCAAAATCTACGCTTATATTATTACCGTTGACATCAAATTTATAACTTTTTTGTTTTGATAATTCTATTGTAAAATCTCTTAAATTTCCTTCAGGATAATTATAGTTATAAATAATTTTAGGATAATCCTCATTATCAGTAATAGTTATTCTTTTTAAATTTCCGTTAATATCATAAAAAAGTTCTTTATTTTTAATTTCAACAGAATAAGATGAAATCTCATTAACTGATAAATAATTTAATTTTTTATTACCTTTTTCATGAATATTTTTTTTAATTAACTCTTTATTTTCAACAAAATCGGGGTCTTTTTTAGAATAATCATTTGAATTAATTTGTTTTATACCAACATCATTTATTACTTTATTTTTTAGAGTTTGAATAAGATCCGAATTTTGATTATATGGCTTAGTAACTATATCTTTTGTTATATGAAACTGAGCATTAGCCTCATAACTCATATAACAATATTTATTAGGGTATTTTCTTTTTAATTGCTTATATAACTTTTTACACTCCACAAAATAAGGGGAATTCTTGAAAAAAGAGTTGCTATTGTTTTTACTGTCATTAAAAATAGATATCTCTATACCGCTGGCCACTTCCTCTAAGTCAATAATTAATTTATAAACAACATCTTTCTTTTTTACTGATACATAATAAAGAGTCTTATTATTATTAACGCTGTCTATGGAATAATTATTTTTTATAACGAAAGCTTCAAGTTCTTTTATCAATTCTTGCTTAGGAACTTCTTTTAAAAGAATCTGTTCAGCTCCATCCTTAGCAAAACAAATTTGAGTTTTTGAAAATATAAACATTAAACATAAAATTAATATTAAAGAATATTTTTGCATTTTATCTGCTTTCTTTAAAAAGTAACTGAAGTTTTATTTATTTTTACCAAAAACGTTATAATCAAAAGTAAATTGAATATCAATATCTTCTTCATCATATTGTTGAGGCAAAGGAGGAAATGGAGCTGATTTTATAATTGCATTAACTACAGCTTCATTAGATAAATAATTATCAGATCCTTTAATTATTTTATAACTAATCAACTTTCCATTCTTAGCAATTTTAAAAAAAGTTACAACCCTTATACTCTTATCTAACTTAGGTGGATTCCAATTATATTTAATTCTATCTTGTAAACCTCTCATATATAGACCAAAATCTATCTTTATTTCATTACCTAATGAATCAAATTGATAACTGTGTTGTTCAGACAAATCTATTTTAAAACGAGTTAAACCCCCATCAGGATAATTATACTTATATGTAACTTCAGGATAATTGTTATTATCAGTAACAGTTATTCTTTTTAAATTTCCGTTAATATCATAAAAAAGTTCTTTATTTTTTATTAAAACAGAATAAGAGGACCTATCTTTATCTAAGGAATAATTTAATTTTTTATTACCTTTTTTATGAATGTTGTTTTTAATTAAATCTTGATTTTCAACAAAGTCTGGGTCTGTTTTAGAGTAATAAGTTAAATTAATTTGTTTTATACCGACATCATTTATTACTTTATTTTTTATAAATTCAAATAAAGCTTTTTCTTGTGGCGTCATTTCGCTTAATTTAGTTTTATCACTAGAGTAATTATCAGAATAGGTTTTCTTTAATTCATTAAAAAATAACATTCCAGCTAAATAACCGGACGTCTTTTCAAAAGTAGAAGTACTGTTTTTTATTAGATGAAGCTCTACTCCATTACCACTTTCGTCTATATTTAAAATAAGCTTGTTTTCTGGTTGTATATAATCAGGATTACCGGCTATTTCTTTATATTTTACGCTTATACTGTAAACTGTTTTATCCTTATTAACACTTTCAAGAATGTATTTATTATTTACAATAAACGAATTAAGTTGATCTATAACTTGCTGCTTAGAAACGTTAGTTAAATAAAGATCTAAACTTCTCTCTTCGGCAAAACTTGATAAGACCGTTGAAAATATCAAAATCAAAACTAAAATTAAAACTGTATAGTATTTTTTCATTTTTATTTATTTACTTTATTAAAATAAGAACTCAAATATTGTAACACATTCTTATCCATATTAAATAAGGCTCTAGACTAGCACTTTTCTTGTAAAACTTTTAAATTCTTTTTGTA
>JBAXKC010000013.1:0-62066 GCA_037137535.1 bacterium
TATTGTGTAAATTTAATTTCTATCTGAATCAGGAAAGTTTGTTAAGAACCCGTTTGTTATTACATCTCAACATTTCTCATCATATCTTTAAGAGTATTTATGGTTAAATCCATATTTACAGAGTCTTTAATTGTCTGTTGAAGAAATGCGTTTACTTCTGGTATTAATTGAATTGAAAGGTCAAGTTTAGGGTTACTTCCTGCTTGATACATACCTACATCAATCAAATCTTTGTTTTCTCTATACATAGAGAGAATTTTCCTCATCTTTGCCGCAGCTTGAATATGTTCTTTATCGCAAATTTCGGTAAATAGCCTGCTTATGCTTCCAAGAACGTCAATAGCTGGATAATGATTCATTTCAGCTACTTTTCTTGATAGGAATATGTGTCCGTCAACAATACCTCTTACTGTATCAACAACAGGGTCATTTACATCTCCACCTTCCATAAGAACGGTATATAATGCTGTTATTGAACCAAGTGGACTGGTTCCTGTTCTTTCTAAAACTTTTTGCAGCCATGAGAAAATTGATGGAGGGTAACCTTTCATTGTTGGCGGTTCTCCGATGGAAAGACCAACTTCTCTTCCTGCCATTGCACATCTGGTAACGGTATCAGTCATAAGAAAAACTTTTTTGCCTTGATCCCTGAAGTATTCGCATACAGCAGTAGCAGTTTGTAAAGCCTTCATCCTGATTAGGGGAGGTTGGTCACCTGTTGAGCAGACAAGAACAGACTTTGCCATACCAGCAGGGCCTAAACTGTTTTCTACAAACTCTTTTACTTCTCTTCCACGCTCTCCGATTAGTGCCATTACGTTTACATCTGCTTCTGACTCTCTGGCAATCATACCTAACATGGTACTCTTACCGACACCACTTCCTGCAAATAGTCCCATACGCTGACCAGGACCCATTGTTAGTAATGAGTCTATTGCTCTTACTCCGGTAGAAAATTTGCCATGAATGATAGGACGACTGAAAGGATCTGGTGGATTTGCTTCTACTGAAACATATTGAGCATTTATAGGGTTTAATGGTTTTCCGTCTAATGGTTCGCCTAGAGGGCTTATTAATCGTCCTAAAAGAAAATCACCTACGGGTATAGTAATAGCGTTATTTGTAGTTGTAACCCAACTCCCCTGACAAATTCCTGCTCCGTCATATAATAAAAGCATTTGAGCCGCATCACCTTTGAATGCAACTACTTCGGCAGGTTTTGGAATTCCTCCTGCTGCTTCAATAAAGCATAAATCGCCTATTTTAAGCCCAGGTAATTGAGCTTCAACTGTTAAACCCAATAATTTGGTTACTCTACCTTTGTATTTGTATAGCGGAGTTGAGTTTAGAATTTCTAAACTCTTATTTTGAATATATAGAAGCGTTTGTTCTCTGTCCTGTTCGAACATATTTTTTCTCCAAAGGTTCTTCTAGTCAGGTTTTAGTTAGTAACCATAATTGTCCGAGTATTCGTTATCGCCGATAGTATCAACTGCTTCTACTCTTATATCGGTTATAAGTTCACTATATGAAATAACAACAACTGTCGGGATGTGTCTTTCAAGCAATTGATATAATGGTAGTCTTATTCTTGGTGAGCATAAAGTTACAGGCTGTTTTCCAAGGCTTTGATTTGCTCTTATAAGTGTTGATGCTGTTGATTCAATTAGTTCCTGTACTTGCATAGGATTTAATAGGAACATAGTGCCAAGTTCTGTTCTCTGACAAGAATCATCAAGTGTTTTTTCCCATTCAGAGGATAAAGTAACCGCGTAAAGAATCTTATCTTCTGTTGCATTACTAAGGCATATCTGTCTGCCAAGAGCGGCTCTAAGTCTTTCTGACAGAATATCAGGCTCTTTAGAGAATCTTGCAAAGTCACAAAGTCTTTCAAATATGAAGATAATATCTTTGATGGAAATTTTCTCTCTGATAAGGTTAACAAAGATTTTTCTAAGATCGCTGGTAGAAATAATGGCGGGAACAAGGTCGTTAACAAGCGTTGGATCTTGACTTTTGACAAGTTCCATAAGTTTGAGAACGTCTGTTTTTGTCATTACTTCATCTACATATTTACGGACACAATCTTGAAGGTGAGTAATAATAACATCCGTAGGATCATCTTGAGTTAAGTTATCGTTAGCATCAATTTCATTTGGTGCAAGCCAGTATGCTTGAGTTTGGAAGGTAGGGTTTACTCCGATAATCATATCAGCAGGAACCTGCTTACCTGTCGCATCCCATTGGTCTGCATTAACCATAATTCTTCCAGGGTAAACTAACCCAGTTGCAACTGGGTTTCCTCTTATTGACACAAGATATTCGTTTTCATCAAGGGCGGTACTGTCCATAATTCGGATGTTTGGAATGATAAAGCCCAGTTCATCCGTCATTCTTTGTCGTAAAGCCGCAATTTTAGCCAATAATTGACCTTCTTGTTCGGGATCGGCTATTCTTAATAAGCCCGTACCAACTTGTAAACTTAAAATATCTACACCAAGACGCTCATACATTCTGTTTGGATTAACAAGGTCTTGCATATTTTGTTTAACATTTTCAAGTTGACCGATTTGTTGTTGTACGTCATTGGACACAAAGACAGTAAAGGCTCCAAATCCTAAAGCAACTGCCATTAATAAGAATGGGATACCCGGCAATCCTGTTATAAAGCTGGTACAAGCAATTAATAGTAAGAAAACAGCTGCAAATATTAAACTGTAAGGTTTTGCCATCAGCTGGGTCGAAATATCTCGACCTAAACTGGTACTTACCGATGTTGTCCTCGTCATTGTAATACCGCAGGAGATTGACATTAAAAGAGAAGGTAGTTGTTGCGATAAGCCGTCACCTATTGTTAATACCGTATATTTAGCAGCTGCTTCATCAGGGCTTAATCCATTCATTAAAACCCCAATTGCTAAGCCGCCTATAATGTTAATAATTGTAATAAGAATACCTGCAATTGTATCCCCTTTTACGAACTTCATTGCACCGTCCATAGAACCGTAAAGAGCAGATTCTCTTTGAAGATCTTCCCTTTTTTTAACAGCTTCTTCAGGTGAAATCAGACCTGCGTTAAAATCGGCATCAATTGTCATCTGTTTCCCCGGCATAGCATCAAGAGCAAATCTTGCAGATACTTCCGCAATACGTTCAGAACCCTTTGTAATTACCATAAACTGAACAATTGTAATAATTATAAAGATTACACCACCAACAACCATGTTGCCGCCTGTAACGAAAGTCCCAAAAGCGTGAACAGCCGCTCCTGCTTCACCTTTTGAGAGAATTAAACGTGTTGAAGCAATGCCCAGTACCAGTCGGAACATCGTTCCGATAAGAATTACAGACGGAAATGCCGCTAATTCAAGAGGTTTTTGTACATAGATCGCAATCATTAAAAGAATGATACCAAGCGAAATATTTAATGTAATTGAAAGGTCAACCGCTATTGGTGGAAGGTCAATAAGTAACATTACAATCATGAGAAGGACAAATATCGCGAGGATAGCCTCACTCATAGGAATCATTGGTGGTGCGCCTTGTTGTCCTTTACTCATTATTTACCTTATATCCCTGATTCAAATGCTTTTTCAAGTATTAATAATTGTGTTGTAAATGTTGCGTCAATCATTCCGCTGGTTGTTTCTACTATACAACAACCAGGCTCAATAGTGTCATCTTCAGTTACGCTGACTTTTGAAGAGGATTTAAAATATGATGATAATTTTGGTAAATTCATATTGATTATATCAGTATCTTGAGTATTGGCTTTAATTGTAATACTGCTATGCTCTTTGCCCAGTGTTTTTAATACATCAGAAACAATATTCATTATAATTGTGTCATCGCAAGCCACTTCTGTTTTTATTATTTTTTCGGCTACTTTTATTGCTATGGTTGCTATTTGATTTGAGTATTCACTCATTGCTCTTTCTTTTGCTTCCACAAGTTCGCTTATAGCAATTCCTAATTTTTTTAATTCTTCTTTTGCTTCTGCCAGTCCGTATTCAAAGCCTTCTCTTGCTGCTTGTTCTCTTATTACATTTGATTCTTCATGTGCTCTCGAAATAAGGTTTCTGTCATCAACCCTTCTATAACCTCTACGTCTGTCGCCTCTTCTTCTTTCTTGTCTTTCCTGTACTACAGGCATTGCTTTAAAGAAGGAATCCATAGCAGGTGCGGGTGGTCTTTCCTCAAATTTAGGCATAAGAGCTGTTTCATCTTCTTCATGATGAAATTGTTCTTGTATTTCTTGCTCATTAGGCACTTCTTCAAGTGATTTCTTTTTCTTTTTTATAATCATTCTTGTTTTATTCCCTGCCTTTAAGCTGACAATCCACTTCTAATGTAATTATAAACGATTTTAGAAATAGGGTTTGAAAGTATATGTTGTCCATTGATGTCAGGTTCAGGTAAAAGACAGTTATGAACATATTCTTTAACCTTTTCTCTTTCATTTTTTACAGTATTTAATATTTCTTCATCTGTATAAAGTTTATTAAAGCTTTTTATATTTACCATTACCGCAGGTATTTTAGATTCGATTGCATTAAATTTATATTTAAACTCATTTAAGTATTTTAGAGCTACTGACGCATCAAGTTTTTGATCTAAATCTTTAATATTCATAAAATTTCTTATTTGATCAGATTGTTCAACAGGCATTCCTGTTAAAATCCTTTCGGCTTTTTCTTTAGAGAAAGTTGTTAATAACAAAGCAATAGCAGCCATTTTCATTGTCGTTGATTCGTCTTCAGGTAATCCGACAGTATTCGCTTTTGCCATTTCATCAATGTTTGATTGACTTAGTATTGCATTTACATGCTCTTTGGGAATTTTACCCTGAATAGAAAGATCATTGATTGTTTTCTCATAAGTTGCTTTTACTGTGTCTTCTACTGTTTTAACAGCATCCTCGGGGCTGAATCCCTGCAATTGTGTATTTTTAGCTGTTTCAAATACTGCAAATGCCAGAGTTTGAAGTACATGATCCCAGCAATCATTTGGTACGCTCGATTTCATAAGGTCTACACTTTTGTGAAAAGTCCATTCCCCTATAAATTGGCTTATCATGCATGCTTGTTCAGAGTTTAAATTCAAATTAGAATCTTTGTTTATTGCATCTCCTGCAAGCATGCAGAATTGATAAACTTTGCTTACAATATAATTTTTTTGATCATTATTAAAATCTGGTGGAGAAAATTCACTCGCCTGTTGAGCAAGATTTTTTGCAAATTCTTGTGGGTTAAATCCTTGTATAGGCATAATTTATCCTTAATTTGTTTCTATCCAGCTTTTTAGGCTTGTTGCAAATTCTTCTTCGTCAAATTCATCATCTACATCATCTTTAAGCGATTGAATAGTTTCTTTTAATGTTGTTATTGCAGGCGGTGGAGCTTGTTTTGTTGTTGCAATAGTGTGATGAAGCTCTTCTTGCTTGTTTTGAAGTAAAGAGGCTCTTTCATTGGCCTCTCTGATTTGATGTTCTTGTACTTGTGTTCTTTCAATCAGTTCTTCAATGTCTTTTTGTTGCTTCATCGCTGCATTTTTTACTTTATTTCCAATGAAGACAAGTCCTACTATAAGTCCAATTCCAAGTAATACAGGTAATGTCCACCAAGGATTTCCGCTATCTTCTGATTTAGGAAGAACTTCGGGTCTTTCAGAGGCTAATCCGGGGCTTGATGATTCATCAAAGGCTATTTCTACTGAATCTGCTCTTGCTTTTGGGTTTGCTGCACGAGCTACAAGCGTTTTAAGAGTTTCTTGCGTCAGATCGGCAGGCATTGCTCCTTTTGTGATTGTTACAGCAATTGAAATATCTTCTGTCATACCTGGTTTTTTAAGCTCTGAAGTAACTGTCTTACCCGCTGCAAAGCCTAATTCCTCGGCAGTTCTGGAATATCTTCTATTTGATGATGATTCTGGCGAAGCCGGTAAGCTACCCGGAATATAAGTACTTACAGCTGAGCTGAACTTATTTCTGTCTGCTGAATTATCTCCAAGGCCTTCCATAAATCTTTGTTTATTAAGAACAGCTGATTTTTTAGGATCGTAAGCCAGTTCGTTGGTTTCCAGCGGTGATTCTCTTAAATAAGTGCTGACTGTTACTGTAAAATTTCCTTTTCCTAATAGACGTGTTAATTGTTCAGTTACTTTTCTTTTCATGTAACTGTCTTTTTCTTCAATAAGAGTCATCATGTCTTCTTGAGGGTCAATAATACTTGTGTAGACATTACCGTTTGTGTCGGTGATGGTTATATTTTGAGAGTCTAGCCCTGCAACACTTCCTAATAAAAGGTTTGTAATTGCTCTTACTTTTTCTTTAGGAAGTTTATCAGGCACTACTGTTAGATCATCTGTTTCTGATACCAAAGTAATCTGAACTGTTGCGGTTATTGGTTTTTTATTTGCTTCAAATATTGTATCTTCAGGCATTGAAACAAATACGCTTGCATCAGATACACCTTCAATTTTTTTAATCAATCTGGATAATTCACCGTTCATTGCTCTTGCAAGTCTGATTTTCTTGTCATCTTTTGATGCGGTAAAGTCACTTTTATCAAATATTTCAAGCCCTACGTTTTTATCCATAAGGCCACTTCTTACAATAGCTAAAATAGCTCTGTCTCTGTCGGACATTCTATATTTCATTAAAACGATGGTTATTTTAGAGCCTTCTGTTTTTGCTTCAACATCTTTAATTCCTTTGCTTGCAAGCAAAGACTCAATTTCTAAGGCTTGTCCTTGATTTGCTACGGTTAAGATTGGAGCAGGTGTTGAAATTACAGGCTCTTTTTCTATTCCGTCTGATTTTCCAGAGTTTAATACAACAACGACAATAAGGACAATAATCAGAACAACTCCGCCTATTATCCCAAACAAAACAGGTTTATTATTTAGTATTGCTTTAAAATCCATAAACTCCTGCGCTATAAACTAAGCTCATAGTAGTATTTTAATAATTTAAAAATGAATTTCAAATTATATTAAATTTTTTTAATATAATATTAAAATTCTAGTAAAACTGAGTTTGTATACAACCAACTCTCCTACTTTATAGCCTTATTTTATAGCAAAAAGTTAAAATAGTAAACAAATAAGTATTGTACTTATAATTATACCTGAATTGACATTATCTTTTCATAGGCTTGAAGAACTTTTGTAGTTGCTTGTGTTGCTACGTTTAAGCCAAGTTCTGCTTTTGAAATTGCTATCATAACATCATGAATATCTGCATTATTCCCAACCAATGCATCCTGCATTATCTGGTCAGGAGCTTTTACTGTTTTATCAAGGTTTACAGCCATATTTGACATAACGTCCTTAAAACTTGGAGTTTCAGGTGTATCGTTAAATCCTTCAAATCTGACAGGATTACTGAATCCGTAAACCTTTGTATCTGAAATTTCCCCTTGCAGTTGAACTTTAGGAAAAAATGGATTTGTCATTATTTACTAAGCTCCTTCCGTGGTTTTGCCTAAGTAATTTGATAAAATATTTCTTACATAGCTTTGCGTTTCTTTAAAGGGAGGAACTCCATTGTATTTATGTACGTTTCCTGTACCTGCATTGTAGGCGGCAAGCGCCAGCACTACATTGCCATTATATTTGCTTAAAAGAAATTTTAAATGTCTTACTCCACCGTCCACATTTTGTACAGGGTCATAAGGGTTAATTATCCCCAATGTTTTGGCAGTTGATGGCATAAGCTGCATCAGGCCTCTTGCTCCTCCACCTGATGTTGCATTCGGATTAAATCCTGATTCTTGTTTAATTACTGCTTTAACAAGTTTTTCATCAACACCGTATTTTTTTGCTATGTCCCCGACTATTTTGTTAAGTTCTCCCCTTGAATAGCCGATTGGCGGTACTATTTTATATTTGTAGTTTCCGTCAACAGGTGTGGCTTTCAATAATTCGGAAAAATTGGGTAAATGTCCTGTTTTGTCTGTTTGTTGAGGTGAATTAACATTTTGTACCTGTTGTGTTTCTTGAGCTTTTTTTACTTTAGTATTATATGTCTCAAGCATGCGTTCTAATTCTAAAACACGACTTTGAGCACTGCCCATATTACTTGAGTTTATAAGACCATTTATTGACTCACTAAACATTTATCCCAACACTACCTTCCTATTTCTACTGCTTTTTGCGCCATAGCCTTTGTCATACTGACTACGGCCATACTTGCTTCATACGCTCTTGATGCAAGTGTAGCATCTGCCATATCCACTAACGGATTTACGTTTGATGCTCTGATATATCCGTTCGCATCTGCATCAGGATGTCCGGGTTTATATATCATATCACCTGGAGTCGGATCTTCTACTACTCCGTTAAAAGTTACACCACCGGCTAAATGCGGAAGTGTTCCAACGTTAAAAACGTTTTCCTTCATACGGTTTAGCAGTCCGTTAAAGGAAACGTCATCTTGTGCCATAACAACAGGTATCTTTCTAACATAATTCGGAGTATCTGTATTTGCAATGTTTTTTGCATGAACTTCAAGTCTTTGTTCATGCGTAATAAGTCCTGTTGTGCCTATATCTATTGCGTCCAGTAAACTCATAATCTTATCTTCCTACTTGTGCTATCGTTTTATACTGTGAAATCAAGGTGCTTACTCTCCTTGATGCTACTGAATAAAAAAGAGCGTTTTTTTGCATTGCTATCAATTCTTCGGAAATTCTTACTTTTTCGCCACTATTTGTAGCTACTGGGCAAGGTCCCATTTTTTTTGAAAGTTTTGTTTCAAGCGGACTGTTAAGAGTTCCTAAATATTGAGAAAAGTTAATATCCTGCCTTTCATAGTTAGGAGTGTTTACGTTTGTTATATTTGCACCGATAGCCTCTTGCTTCCTTGAAATAAGGTCAAGCATCATACTTGCGCTATCAATTGGATTTGTTGGAGTATATCCCATAATTATCTAATCCTTAAATTATTGTTTTAAGTTTATTGCTTGTCTGTAAAGGTCATCGGTCACTTTAATCATACGGGTACTGGCTATTACGCTTCCGTTAAGTCTTAAGACATCTTGAACAAGGTCAGGTAAATTAACGTTGGACCTTTCAAGATTACCCTGTTTAAGGCATAAGTGGTCTTTTACTATATAAGGTTGCCCGGATGCCTGACAAGGAATGAATTTATTCCCTTCAATAGATTGTAAATCTTCAGGGTTTCTAAACCTTACGAGTGGAATTTTTCCTAATATTTCTGTATCTTCATCTCTGTTTTTTACACAGGAAACTACTCCATCTCCTGAAATTTTAAGTCTGTAATATTCTCCGGGAATTTTAATTCCATCGCCGACAAGACAGCCGTCACTTGTAGTAAGATAGCCTTCATTACTTAATTTGAAGGCTCCGTCTCTTGTGTATGAAACCTGTCCGTCTTTACCTGTTACAGGAATATAGCCGGGGCCATCTACTGCAATATCAAGCGGTTGATTTGTAGCCATAAGAACACCCTGTTTTTGATTTGTTCTTATAGTTCCGTCAATTCTACCGTAGCCTGTCATGTAGTTTTCAAATCTTTGTGCTTTAAAGGCAACAGTATTGTAGTTAGCAGCACTTGTTGTAGTGTATGCCAAAGAGTCAAACATTTTATCTGCATTATTTATGGAGCGGGATATTATACCTTGTAATGTTTCCATTATTCACCTATATATTTCTGTTAACTTCTGCCTAATTCCTGAATAGTCTTTGATAATTCATCATTTTGAGTGATAAATAACTGTCTGTTAGCTTCAAAGTTTCTTCTTACAGGAACCATTCTGAAGAATTCGGTTTGTAGTCTGACGTTAGAGTCTTCTGTATAGCCTTGCCTTATGTCAATGTCTTGAGCTACGTTCCCGTCTAGTGATACAACTGATAATCTACCGACCTCATAAGTTTGTTTTGTTTTAAAGTCAACCATTGATACTGAACCGTCTTTGTTGAATTTTACTTGATCAAGATCTTCAGGAATTTTATTGAATTTCATAGGTTTCCCGCCGAATGATAAAATTCTAAAACCTTCTTGCGTCAGTAAATGACCGTCTTTGTCTATTTTAAACCTGCCATCTCTTGTGAGTTTTACCCCTTGAGGTGTCAAGTATTGAAAATAACCCTCATTTGCTATTGATAAGTCTAAAGGATTACCTGTTAATCTTATTCGCCCTACGCTTTTGTCAGTTGTTTTTGAGAGTGCATGAACTCCTGCTATTTCTGCAAATGAAGAAATAACGGCTTCTTTACGCTGGTATCCAACTTTGTTAAAGCCTATTACATTTTCATTTATGTTATTTAACAGTTCGGTCTGCATATACATTCCTTGTAGAGATGTGCATATACCGTTTCCGTTTAAGTTTATTTCGCCAAATAGTCTCATGCTTGCTCTCCGTTTTAGTTGTATTTCGACTTTAAAAAAAGGTCTATTAATACACCTATAATCTTAATTTTTTAAGAGAATTTAGTAACCATTTATTTGAATGATTCTTTTGTTGAGTAACAGTTAAATGTAGATTTTAAATTTTTGTTTTGCGATTTTCCAGTAATGATATTTTTTCATCGAGGGCAAATAATGCTTTAATAACTGTAAATGTAGCCGTAAGTACATCACATGCTGGCGAAAGAATCTGTTTAATATGTATTTCTCTTTTGTCGTTTCTTTTTATTTGTAGTTCATTAAAATTTGTTTCTATTTTTTGCAGATGCGCAACATTTTTCACTTTTTCTAAAAGAATTTCTACATGATTTTGAGTTTCTTTTTCCTTAAAGTCATTTTCTATAACGCATTCTAACCCTCCTGCTTTTTTATATACATAAATTTTAAATCTTCCGAGCTGTTCTGTTGTCATATATGCAAGTAAAGCAAGGTCTTTAGATTTTTCAGCAGGTATTTCTTCTTCAAATTCGCTTAAAATTTGAGGACTTTGTAAGGGCGCTGTAAATGGAATATAAAGTGGAATAATGTTATTTAAAAATTGATTTAACGGTATGTTATTTTCAGGTGTTATCTTTTTAAGCAGAGAGACTAGTTCTTTTAATTGTGAAAGATTTTGAAAATTCTCGGGAGATGGAGAGGTTAATTTTAAAAGTTTACTTAGTGCTTCTTTAGAATTTGTTTGAAGTAATGAAATAAGTGATTTTATGTCAACTTCTGCACCTTGTGAAATTAATTTGCTTAATGTTTTAGCATCTTTAGCTTCGGGAAAAGACCAGTTCATTAGATCCATCCACTCTTTGGGCAATTTTAGCAACTCTTTTATCAGCAGTAGTTGTTGATATAAGTTTATGTTGTTAAATTTCACCTCCTTATTGAAATTAAAGTTTTCATTTAGGTATGTTTTAGGCGACATATTCGTTTGCGGTTGGCTTTCGGGCGCAGACTTCTCTTCAGTATTTGCTTGAATACTAATATTTTTAACGAATGAAATTATATTTAACGGATTAATATTCACTTTCGCCCATCTTTCCCGCTATTTGTAATTGATTATAATGATTATAACTTTCAAGTCTAATTTTATTAACCATTGTAAAGTTTATTTTGTATTTGAATTTATTTTATTTTCGTTTTACGGTTTGTATTTTTTTATAAAATATTATAATTTATTGACTTTGTTATTTATTGTAATTATTGAGATACAGGACTTATTTATTTTTTATTGAATTACTATATGTTACATTTCTTAATTTTGAAAATACATCAAATACTGTGTTTACAAAGTTGAAAGTATCGTGATTGTTATACTTCTAATTTTTAAATAAAAAATCAGTTAAATTTTAATAAAACTATATTGTGTAAAAAATAAAAAACTGTTACTATACTATTAATTGGTCATTCATTTGTTTAGCAAAAAGTGTTCAATTCGGGTAAGAGGTTAACTTTTAAGTTTTCCTTTATTTTTATCTCAAAGAATAAACAGAGAGACCTGCGGGATAATTTTTTTCGGGAAGGATGTTAAGAGTAAGCGATGGGTATGAGCTTCAACAAGTTTGGCAAAATGTGCGTTATAAATTTGCCATCGGACGTATTTACTCATATGAACATTGATGAATTAATTGATGTTATAAAGGTCAACATAGCTGACGGCTGTGCTGAGTTTTATCTTAATATGACAAAAATTAATCGCATTGACGGTGTCGGAATGGGGGTTCTGATTCATATTCAGAAATTAGCTCATTTTAATGATGTAAGTATTCAATTATACGGAATGCAACCTGCTGTTAAGCAAATTTTGTTCCAGACAAAAATGAATAAAGTTGTAGAGCTTTGTGAATTTGAAGATATGGCTCAAAAGCTTTTCCCTAAAAGAGTTGCAATGATCGCATAGTAGTTTTAGATATAATAGAAAGGATATATCCTAATGCAAAAGGTATATCCAAGATTGAAAAATATAACTAATCTTCAAAATATAGCTGTTTTTATGGTCGTTTTGGGACATTGTCATCCGTTAAGTCTTGATAGTCCGTTAAGTCCGCATTGGCAAAGATATATTCATGAAATGATTTATAGTTTTAATATGCCGCTTTTCTTTGCATTGGCGGGTTTTTTGTTTTTTTATAAGTTTAAAAATCAAGATATTCAATATAAGCGTTTCATTTCAAATAAATTTTTCAGATTAATTTTACCTTATTTTTTATTGGGTACAGTTGGTTATTTAATAAAAACATTGTTATTTAATCATTTTGCCTTCAGACATTCGGCTTTTTCTATAAGTGCTTATTTGAATAATTTTATTTTCCCTACAACCAATGCAATTGTTTTTTACTGGTTTTTACCAACAATTTTTTTAATTTTTATAATTGCTCCTTTATTGAAAACTATTTATTGTAAAAGTAAAATATCTTCAATAGCTCTGGTTTTAGGCTCTATTCTTTTATATTGTTTTAATCCTTTTCGAGAGATTAGTTTTTTAAATATTGGCGGTGTAGTTTCTTATATATTTTCTTTTGTATTAGGTTTCGTACTTTGTGAATATAGAGATTTAATCAATAAAGTAAAGTTTAAGTTTTTAATTATTTTATTATTGTTATTCTTATTAAATTATTTAGTTTTTCTTCCAAAAATGTACATAATTAATATATTTACATCAATAATTGGTATTATAATATGTTATTTGTTTACAAATGGAACATTAAACAGGAAATTTAAAATTTTAGATATATTAGATGATAAATATTATCATATTTATTTACTTTCATGGTTTTTTCAAATGCCTGTAAGGCTTTTATTTCAGGTTGGATTAATTGGCTATGAAGCAACCTTTGTTTTAATGCTTTTAGCAGGCTTATTTTTGCCGATATTAACAGTTAATCTTGTATATGAGCGTTTTTTAGGCCTAAAACAATTTGTTGGCTTTAAAGTTAGTGAAATGTCTATTAATAAAACTAAGTCTTAACTTTATAAACGGTTACCTTACAATGTTAAAGCCTCAAAATAAATTATGTTTGAGGCTTTAATTATATTAATCTGAGTGATTAGAAACTTATAATACTTCTTAATCCAAAGACTGTTGTGCTTTTTTCATTTCCATTAGGACGTATAATTACTTGTAAGTCAGGTTGAATTGCTAACCATGGTGTTAATTGAATTTTATGGTAAACTTCAACAGCCGTTTCTTTTGTTTGATTATTTAATGTTTTGCTTCTGCTGCTAAAGTGTGCTATTCCAGTTCCTACTCCGGTTTCATCTTGATTTCTTTTAGGAATAAGTCCTTTGTATCTTGCTCCAAATCCATAATATTGGTCTATCTGGTTAATATCTTCAGGTGCTGAACCAAATTGACCAAATATGTCTAAGCCTTGAGTTTTATCACCTTTTTCGTGGAATACATTTTGTGTTGCGGCAAGATATATACCTTCGTTTCCGCCATAAGTGTTATTTTGACCTATTACTGTTGCATTTGCCGTATGATACCAGCCGCCAAATTTATAAACACCTTCATGTCCTTTTACTTCAGGTTTTAATGTTATCTCTGCAATATGATAAGAGCCGCCTTTTTTATCAAAAGCTGTGTTAAATCCTGATCGGCCCACTCTTGCATCCCCGTCAAACATACCGTATCTTAAATCAACGTATTTAGACGGTGAATATTTTGTTGCTATTCCTAAAGCGGTATTTGGGCTATTAGGCATTTTGGAATTTGCAATAACTCCAAAAGATAGGTTCATAAAATTAGCTGTGCTTGGAAGTCCCATAAATTCAACGTTAGCGTTTTGTTTTCCGCCTTTTATTTCAACCTGTCCTTTGAATAAAGACTGTTTTAGCCAATATTCGTGCAGCATTACATATTTAGGAGCTCCATTGTTGTTATAACCTTGAATATCACCAATATAACTCGGTGATAAATTCGTTCCCCTTAAATATTGCATATTTACACAGGCAGATCCGCCTTTCCACAGTCCCATTTTTTCAGAATCTAATAAAATAGAACTATTTCCGTAATACATGCCCGCTGAGCCTCTTCTGTTACCGATACCGCCTCTTGTTTTGGTTGCAGCATCAATTGTATAGGTTGTATTTAGGTATATACCTTTGTCTTCAAGTTTTGTTCTTGCTCCTAGCCAATCCCCTGTTGCATAGTTACCTTGTACCCAGCCTTTAAGTATACTTGGTTTTGCTTCTTCTGCTTTTAATCCACCTTTTAAATTATAAACAGGGACAATGTTTTTGTCCTCCGCAAAGGCACTAAGGCAGCTCATTGTGCTGATTAGTAAAACTGCAGATAATGGAATAACTTTTTTGAATAAATTTTTCATCATAATATACCCGATCCCTAAAACACTCATCTCTTCTCAACAAAAAACAGTAATTAAATATTTTGATAAAATTTAGTGTGTTATTATCATAGATTTTTGCAAAACAATATAAATCATAAAACAAGTTAGTTACTTTATTTATGAATATTGATTCAGCAAATAAAAATAAGACGATTTATTTTTAATCGACTTTTTTTTATGTTTATTACCGTTATATAAAAATATAACTATAAAACATCATTAAATTATTATCTAAACCAGCTTTTAACTTTTATTCAATTTTCTGCCTTCATGATCTTTATCTAAGATAAATGATGTTGAAGATTGTGTCAATTAAAAATATTATAAAGATGCTTTGCTGTCATCATCGAGCAAAGCATCTTTTTCTGAATTCCTTGGCTTTTCAATAAAATACAACTGAAAATAGTTAATTTTATTGAAAAATTTATATTTTTTTAAAGCTAAGTTCACCATTTGTTGTATCTATATTAATTTTATCGCCATCATTAAATTTACCTTCGATTATCATTTTAGAAAGCGGATTTTCAATCATTTGTCTTATTACTCTTTTTAAAGGTCTTGCTCCATATAGTGGATCGTAACCTTTTCTTGCAAGGAGTTCTTTTGCTGAGTCAGATATTTCAATTTTTATCTCTTTATCCGCAAGTAGTTTTGAAAGATTAGCTATTTGTATATCAACAATTTTTTGAAGCTGGAACATCGATAAGCCTTTAAAGAAAACGATTTCATCAATACGGTTAAGGAATTCGGGACGAAAATGTTCTCTCATTAGTTCCATAACATCTCTTTTTGCTGATTCCATTGCGTTATCATTGCCCATTAAGGAGCTTAAAGTGCCTTCAAGTATGATATTACTGCCGATATTACTTGTCATTATTATTACTGTATTTTTAAAATCAACAGTACGTCCTTTTGAGTCTGTAAGCCTGCCGTCATCAAGTATTTGAAGCATTATATTGAAAACATCAGGGTGCGCTTTTTCTATTTCATCAAATAAAATAACGCTATAAGGTTTTCTTCTAACCTGTTCCGTTAGTTGTCCACCCTCATCATATCCAATATATCCTGGAGGTGCTCCGATTAATTTAGAAACGGCATGTTTTTCCATATATTCTGTCATATCTATTCTTATCAAGGAATTTTCATCGTTAAATAAAAAGCCTGCAAGTGTTTTAGCGAGTTCTGTTTTACCTACACCCGTAGGGCCTAGGAAGATAAATGAACCTGTTGGTCTGTTTGGGTCTTTTAACCCTGCTCTTGCTCTTCTTACCGCTTCAGCCACAGCAGTAACGGCATCCTCCTGACCTATAACTCTATTATGAAGAACATTTTCCATATCAAGAAGTTTCTTCATTTCACTTTCAATAAGTCTATTTACAGGTATGCCTGTCCATTTACTTACAATATCAGCTATGTCCTCTTCGTCAATTTCTTCTTTAAGAAGTATATTTTTTTCTTCTCTTCTTGATAAATTTTGCTCAATTTCTTTTAATTTATTTTCTAAACTTATTAGAGTTCCATATTTTAATTCCGCAGCTTTCGCCAGATCAGCATTTCTTTCGGCTGTTTCAATATCACGGTTTGTTTTTTCGATAGCTTCTTTTATGGACTTAACTAAAGTAATAGATTCTTTTTCTTCTGTCCATCTTTTTTGAAGATTGTCGATTTTAGATTGTAACGAGTTTATTTGGTTGTCTAAAACTCCTATTTTGTTTTTTGAAGCTTCGTCCGTTTCTTTTTTAAGTGCTTCTTTTTCGATTTCAAGTTGGATTTTTTGTCTTGAAATACTGTCTATTTCCTGTGGCATGCTGTCAATTTCAATTCTTAAAGTGGATGCCGCTTCATCAATAAGGTCGATTGCCTTGTCAGGCAAAAATCTGTCAGAAATATATCTGTCAGAAAGTTTTGCCGCTGCAATTATTGCTGAATCTTTTATTCTTACACCATGATGAACTTCATATTTATATTTAAGACCTCTTAAAATGCTTATAGTGTCTTCAATTGTAGGTTCATCCACCATTACAGGTTGAAACCTACGCTCTAATGCGGCATCTTTTTCAATGTATTTTCTGTATTCGTTAAGAGTAGTAGCTCCGATACATCTTAATTCTCCCCTTGCAAGTAAAGGTTTCAATAAATTACTTGCATCGGTTGAGCCTTCAGAGCTTCCTGCACCTACGACCGTATGTAATTCATCAATAAATAATATAATTTCTCCGTCTGAGCTTTGAACTTCTTTTAATACGGACTTTAGTCGTTCTTCAAACTCACCACGATATTTTGCACCTGCAATAAGTGCGCCCATATCTAAAGAAATTAGTTTTCTATCTTTTAACCCTTCAGGAACATCACCTCTGATAATCCGTTGTGCAAGTCCTTCAACAATTGCAGTTTTCCCTACACCTGGTTCGCCTATTAATACAGGGTTGTTTTTTGTTCTTCTGTTTAAAACTTGAACAACACGTCTTATTTCTTCATCTCTGCCTATAACAGGGTCAAGTTTTCCTTCTTTTGCTCTTTCGGTAAGGTCAATACCATATTTTTCCAAGGATTGATAATTTTCTTCGGCATTTTGGCTTTCAGATTTTGAAGAGCCTCTGATTTCTTTTAAAATTTTATAAATAGATTCTTTTGTAATGCTGTTATTATTTAATATTTTACCGCTTTCATAGGATCTATCAGCTGTCATTGCAATAAGTATATGATCAATACCGATGAAACTGTCTTTTAGTCGTTCAGCTTCTTCCCCTGCAAGATCAATTGTTCTTTTGAAATCAATCCCTATATATAATTGATTATCATTTGCCTGATAGCTTACTTTTGGTTTTTTAGATAAAGCCTCTTGTGTTTGTTTTTTGAGTGCTTCAATGTTTGCGTTTAATTTTTTAAGGATAGTAAAACCTAAGTTTTTATTATCTTCAAGAATAGCTAACAACAAATGTTCAGGGGTGAGCTGATTATTGTTATATCTATGTACAATTTGTTGTGCTTCTAAAATAGTATTTTGTGCTTGTTGCGTTAATTTATTGAAATCTAGCATGATTAATCACTCCCTAAAAAATGGATTTATCTATTTATAAGAATAATCTATAAAAAACGTATTTTAATTAAATTTAATGATTATTTTATGATTGGCAATATTAAGTAATTCAAATTGTTAGATATAGATAACGAAGTGAAATTTAACTTAGTTATCTATAGTTTTAGTTTAACTATTAGTTAACTTCAATCTACCGTGTAATTGTTATTGCTAAACACAAGTAATATTCTAATGGTATATTATAATTTGGGAGATATAAAATTACTATGCCTAAAATAGAACAATCTGAATATATTGTGACTAAAATAGATAAAAATATTGAAATACGAACTTATGAGCCTGTTATTCTTGCAGAAGTAAGTACAGAAGGCAATAGAAATGAAGCGGCGAATAAAGCTTTTTTTATTTTAGTAGACTATATTAAAGGTGAAAATATTTCTAATGAAAAAATAGCCATGACTGCACCTGTAAAGCAGCAGGGCGAAAAAATAGCTATGACCGCACCTGTTAATCAAAGCGGTGAAAATAAAAACTGGAAAGTCTCTTTTACAATGCCGTCAAAATATACAATGGAAACTATACCAACTCCTGAAGACAATCGCATACGACTTTATCAGACACCGAAAGAAGAGCGTATTGTTATAAAATTTGCGGGGATTTGGAGTGATTCCAATTTTACTAAAAATAAAATAAAACTTGAAAAATATATTAAAGATAATAATTTAAAAATTAAGGGCGATGCTTTATATGCTTATTATAACTCTCCTTTTTCAATTCCGTTTTTAAGGCGAAATGAAGTTATGTATGTTTTAAATCAATAAACTGTATTATGCAAAACGCTCCTTCTTAATTGAAGGAGCGTTTTACTATTAGGTGATATTTATTTTTCTAAAACAGAAATATTGTTAATGCCCGCGGTTTTTGCCGTATCCATAACATTTACTATTGAACCATGTTCTGATTCTGAATCGGCTTGAATTATTAACCCGTCTTTTTTCTTTTTTGCTTCATCTTGTAATACAAAAATCAGATTTGATTGGCTTATTTCTTTGTCATCAATGCTAAATTTATTGTTTTTATCAATGCTTACTGTGATTAATTTACTTTCTTTTGAGTCTTTAGACTCTTGAGAGGTAGGAAGCATTAATTTTAAACCTTGTTTGTCTAACATTGGAGCTATAACCATCATAATAATAAGTAAAACAAGGAAAATATCGGTTAAAGGTGTTATGTTTATTTCGCTAAAGGTTTGACTTCTTCTTTTATTGCTCATAATTTGCACCTGCTTGTGTATTAATATTATTTCCTTGAAGTTTATTAGCTTGTTCTTCCGATAGCGGTTGCCCTGCTACTGTTAGTTTTTCAAAGCCTGCATCTTGTGCTGAGTGCATAACAGAAAGAATATTCCCTGATTTAGCTTTAGTATCAGCTTGAACAACTACTGTTTTATTGTCTGATTTTATCAATAGTTGTTTTAACTCGTCAGTCAAACTTTCTTTACTAACTTTTTTAGAGTTTATAAAAAAGTTACCCTCTTTTGTAACTGATACTGTCAGGTCGTTTTTATCTACTGACGTACCGCTCTTAATCTTGGGCATTTTTATATCTTTGTTCATTGCCTGAAATGTCGGAGCCATTACCATCATTATAATTAATAAAACAAGGAAAATATCTGTTAAAGGAGTGATATTAATTTCGTCAAATGTATCGCTCTTATTTCCGGAATTTATAGCCATTTTATTACCTCAAGACTTTTTAGAACTGTTGTGGAGCTGTTGGATGACTGTTTGCTGTTGTTGTATTTTTTGATGTCTCATCAACGAAGCTTAAGAATAATAGTTTAAGCAATTGGAAATCATCTTCATATCTTCTTACAACTGAGTGGAAAGAGTTATTAAAGATAACAGCAATAATAGCAACTCCAAGACCGAAAGCTGTCGCAATAAGTGCTGAGCCAATACCCATAGCTACAGCAGCACTTTGGTTTCCTTGTTGAGCTAAGTCCTGGAAAGTATAAAGAATTCTTACAACTGTCCCAAAAAGACCTAAAAATGGAGCAACAGCACCGATTGTACCGAGAATGGTCAAGTGTTTTTCCAGTTTTCTTACGGCTAAATTTGTTGAAATATCAAATGAAGTTGAAAAATCACCTTTTTGTTCTGATAAGACTCTAACACCTTCTTCTGCGACTTCTCCGATAACTCCGCCGAGTTGTGAACTTAGGTTTTGAGCACCATCAAGGTTACTTCTTTGAATTTCTTTTTGTAGTCTGTGAATAAACTGAACAATATCTCTTTTGTTATTTTCATAAAAAGAAAATCTGTTTATAACAACTGCTATAACAAGCAGTGAGCAAAGTAAAATTGGTAATAATACCGGCCAGTCAACTGAAATTGAATGAAGTAAAAGTTCCATTTTTGTATATACCTCTCTTTTTAAAATTTGTTACGTTAATTTTATAATTTATCTTCTAATTCCGCCAAAAGCATTGTAATCAAATGTAAATTGAATATCTATATCATTTTCTCTATAAGCAGGAGGTAAAGGCCTAAATGGAGCTGATAATTCTACTGCTGACATAGCTGCTCTATCTGCTTCAGGTGAACCTGAGCCTCTTACAATCTTATGAGAGATAAGTCTGCCATCTTTTGCAATCTTAAAGAACATTACTACTCTTTTACTTGCATCATCTCGTGGTGGACTCCAGTTCCGTTTAATTCTACTTTGTAAGGCTCTCATGTATGGACCAAAATCCACATCTCTAGCTGAATCTATCCCTGAACCATTTGCTAGACCTCCAGCATCAGGATTTCCCACGCTTCCACGATTGCCGGGAGCGTATGAACTTGGATTTCCGCCTTTATATCTTGAAGTTCCGTTGCCGCCATTTCCCATAATCGGATTTGGAGATGATGAACTTCCTGAAACACCCATTGGACCAGTGGTAACGGGACCACCTTTATAGGAGTGAGATTTTATACTTCTTGCTTTTGGCGGACCTGACGGAATACTTAATGAATGAGGTCTCGGTGGTGCTAATTCATTTCGGAATGTAGCATCAGGAACAGGTCTTTTAGGACGTGGCGGTGATATGTCTACACTCCTTTTTGGTTGTGTAGGCTCAAATAACCTTTTGAATATATTTTGCTGCTGCTGTCTTTGTTTTGCAACAACCCTATGTTTTGGTGCTGATGAAGAAGCACTTTGTGCTTTACTTCTTTTTGTTTGTGCTTCTGCTTCAGCCACAGGTTTTCTCTTATCGTGTTTTCCTGCCGCTCTGCTATTTCTGTCAGATCTGTTTTTTGTTCTTTTATTGATTGGTGTTTGCTCTTGCTTATTAACGAGAACAAACTCAATATCTCTTGTTTTAGTTTCGGGAGGCTTAAACTCAAATAAATTAAGCCCAAGAAATGCTAAAAGAAAAAGAATTAGAGAAATAACAATTGGAAGTATTATATGAATAACTATCCCTATTAAGACACCCAGCCAAATAGGAATTCCATTATCTTCATTTGTATAGGTTTTGGGTAGTCGGAATTTTTCTTCTTCTGAAAGGTTATTTTGTTTGTCTTTATTCCCCAAAGTATTCATTTCTATTTCCTACTTTTATCAATTAACTGCTATTGTCTTTATTGGAATATAAAAAGGGTTGACGGTTAAATCAACCCTTTTCTGTTTTTATCTTAGTAGCCTGCACCTATGTTTACAGGAGTATCAAGTTGAATTTGGAAACTTGAAGGTATTACTGCATCTACACCTTTTTTAAGTGCATTTGAAAATAATCCTGCACCTGCACCTACCGCAGTTCCATAAACAGCACCTCTGCCTACATGCCCACCGGCCATTGGGCCTAATGCCGTACCTGCAACTGCACCTATAGCTGTGCCTGCAATTGTATTTTTAGCAATTGATGCCGCCATAGATTTACCGGTTCCTCCTTTAAGGATTCCTGTTCCATCCTCAGTTGCTATTTTAGCGGTTATTGGGAATCTTTGACCGTTTGGAGTTGTAGCTGAATTAAATATTACTCCAAGTTGTCCGTTTCTTGCAAAACCGCCTGCTTTTGTCAATGAAGTAACCTGTCCTTCAACAAGAGTTCCTGCAGGAAGAACCACGTTTCCGTTTCCGCCTATAACATCATTGCCTAATATTGCTCTTACTGGCATGCCAATAGCTGAGTTTGCACTACTTACCATTCCTGAAATACTAGCACTCATCATGGTACCTGCCGATACACTTGCTACGCTTCCACGTAACGGTTGCATTTGTTGGTAGCCTTGATAGTTTGGTTGGTAGCCACCATATTGATTTGTTGTATTTTGTTTTCCATAGTCATAACCTTTATATTGGTTATAATTTTGAGCCATTGCCGGATTAATTGAAGTAATAGCTATTGCTGTTAATATAACTGCTGCTACTCCTGCTTTTCTTTCTTTACTCATTTTTCGACTCTCCTTCTTGCTTTTAGCCAAGTTTATAATGAATTGAATATAGGTTCAATTGCCTTATCTACTCATTTTAATGATAACATATTACCATAATTCAACAAAAAATATTATCTACAAATATTGTTCTATTGGCACTTATGGTTATCTATTATTAATACGATCAGTTTCTATATTTAGTTCATTTTAATTTTAAATTAATTTTCTTCGTCATCAATAACGTCAATTTTTACAGGTTTATCAAGGATAATAGTCCATTCGCTTCCAGCCTGCATTTCTGTTTCAGCCCCCATTTTGCGTGGTCCGTATTTGACAACTCTTTTGCAGTTTCCAATACCTTCAGCATATATTGGCACAAGTCTTTGACCTATTCTATCGGTCATTTCACCGCCTATTATTCCATCGTTGCTTTTATTGCTAAATCTACCCGTTATATTAATAAGATCGCCTTCAGGTAAAATTAATTTTTCAAATACAAATTGTATAAGACTATTTCTGCCGTAGGCAGGTCTTTCGATTCTTACTACTTTTCCAATTATTCTTGTGTATTTTGGAAAACATACATAATCTTTAAATTGGATATCCATTGGCATTATAAGTTCAACAGGGTCGCCAAGTTTATTTTCTGCTGTTGATATACTGTTTTGTAATATCCCTCTAAATAATGTTCCCGCAGGAAAACTAACCGTAATTAGTTCTTTATCTCTTTCCATTGTCGGATAGTTGTCCGCAATAGCAGGATTATAAAAGTTAATTATGGTGAAAATTATAAGTAAAAATATTAATTTAAAATGTTTATTCATTTTCAATCTGTTAATAATAAGTAACTCTTTAATTATTATATTGAATTTTTTAGTTATATCAATAATTCTTATTTTTTTAATATTAATATTGTTTTATCGGAATAAGCTGATGTTTTACTGCTTACACTCCCTAATAGCCAGCCGGAAAAGGCTGTTTTACCTCTTGAGCCTACAACGGTCAGGTCAACATTTTCTTTTTTAGCTTCTTCTATTATTGTTTCTGCTGCATCACCTTCTATATGGTATTTTTTGTCGATATTTGCATGTCGTTTCATGAGGTTTAATGCTACTTTATTTATAGTTTCCTTTGCCGCATTGTCAATGGCATCTTTTATTCTTTCAATATCACTATAAATAAAAGCATCGGCAGGGATGGTGCTGTATATGTCGGGAGTTACGTTTATAACTGAAAATCTTGCTCGTTTAAGGTCAAGTATATCTGTTATTTTTTCAATCATTTTATTGTGAAATTCAGAGTTATCAACTGCAAATAAAACTTTAAATTCTTTATTTGCGGTCAGTTTTTTTTCTATATTTAAATTTTTAACTATCAGTACAGATGCTTTTGAATGAAGAGAAACTTTTTGGCTTACACTTCCGAGTAAAAATCGTTCAAGATTGCCTTTGTTGTGAGAGCCAACTACAATTAAGTCATAATTGCCGCTATTTACCGTTTTAATTATTTCATCAGCAGCATTGCCTTCTTTTGTTATTAATTCTTTATATTTATAACCTTCATTTATTATGTAATTCTCTAATTCTTTAATATTGCCCTGTTTGCATTCGTGCTCTATATAAAGCTCCGGAGCTGTATTATAAATTTCTTCGTCTGCTATTGATAAATGAGTTATTTTAATAAGTGATATTTCTGCTTTTTCTTTATTAATAATACTGAAAGTGCTTTCTATTATATGTTTTGCTAGTGTTGGCTCATCAATTGCTATTAATATTTTAGTTGCTTTCATTTTAATGTCTCCAATTATCTGCCAATACCTTATTATTATTTATTTTTAGACGTATATAATTAGCTGATAAGAGTTAGCCGTTAAGGTTATTTAATAATCAATCTATTTTAAAAAAGTTATCTTTGTGTCTTAATATTTAGTATCTCATTCATTATAGAAAGGAATATAAAGTGAAAGCTCGTGCAGTTGCCAGAGAATTAGCGCTAATCTCATTCACATGGTTAAATAAAGAAATTAATAAATTATCCGAAATCTCACTAGATGAAATTATTGTAAATTCTGTGAGAACCTTGAAAAATATGGCTGAAAATGAATTAAAGTATACTGTTGGCAGTTTAATGGAAATAAGAGATTATATTCAGCAATATGAGCTTGAACATCCAAATAATCTTAAAACTCCCGTTGATTTTGCAACAAAGCCGGTTGTTATTCCTTTAACTTCTGATATGTTAGGGAGAATGGACACTCTTATTGATGTTGCGGAAAAATCATATAATGCTTTAGAAATGGCTGAATTTACCGCTCTTTCTAATTCAACTACCGTAAAAGATTATGTTGAGCGTATTATGTCAAGTTTTATTGATAATAAAGCTGAAGTTGATAAACAGATAGCTGATAATTCAAAAGGCTGGGGAATTGACAGACTCGTTAAAATGGATAGAGATATATTAAGAATTGCAATTACGGAACTTCTTTATTTAGAAGATATTCCTGTTGCTGTAACAATTGATGAAGCTGTTGAATTAGCCAAAAAATATAGTACAGAAGAAAGTTCTTCATTTATTAACGGTATTTTAAGAGAAGTTGTAAAAGGTAACGATATCGTAAAGGTTAAACCTTCAGCAGCAAAAAAGCACTAAAAGAAAAAGTAAAAAATTGCTTTGGAGGATAAAATGCTTAACTTTTTTAAGAAAAATCCAAAAGAACAACAAGAAAATGAAATTATAGAAACTCAATCCGAACAACCTTTTGAAGAAAAAGGTTTTTTCGGTATGAGTGTATCTTCTTTTAAAGACGCAATTTCTAAGACGGGCGAAAGTCTTGTTGGCGGAATTGCTGAAGCTATAGGTGTTAACGCTGAAATAGATGAAGATATTCTTGATGAGATAGAAGAAAAACTGTTAAAAGCTGATTTGGGGCTAGATGCTACTGTTTTTATAACTGATAGAATTAAGCAGAACAAAAAAAACTTAAATGCTTCAAATATAAATGCGTTTTTAAAAAATGAATTTACTACAATTCTTAACAATGCAGGGGCTAATTCTTTAAATATTAAAGAAAATAATTTGAATATTATTTTAATTGCAGGCGTAAACGGTGCAGGTAAAACTACTTTAATAGGTAAACTTGCTTATAGATATAAATCTTTAGGCAAGAAAGTTGTTGTTGCAGCTGGAGATACTTTTAGGGCTGCGGCTGAAGAACAACTTGAAATTTGGACAAAAAGAGCAGGAGCTGAAATTATCAGAAAAGATGGAGCTGATCCAGCCTCTGTTGTGTTTGATGCAATTAAATATTCAGAAGCGAATAATGCCGATATTCTTCTTGTTGATACAGCAGGAAGACTTCAAAATAAATTTAACCTTATGGAAGAATTAAGGAAAATTAAAAAAATTATTGATCGTGAAGCTCCCGAGAAATTAGTAGAATCTATTCTTGTTCTTGATGCTACAACTGGTCAAAATGGACTAAAACAGGCAGAAGTCTTTAAAGAGGCTATCCAGATTTCATCGGTCGCACTTACAAAGTTAGACGGTACATCAAAAGGCGGGGTAATTGTTTCTATTGCAAAAGATCACAACTTGCCTGTTAAATTAATTGGTGTTGGTGAGAAAATGGAAGATTTAAGAGATTTTTCTCCTGAAGTATATGTTAATGCTTTGTTTGATTAGTTTGGGGATAAAATATGTTTGAAACTTTATCAGAAAAATTGCAGGATGTTATAAAAAACGCACAGGGTGCAAAAACTTTAAATGAGGATAACATTCAGGAGGCATTAAGGGAAGTTAGAAGAGCACTTCTTGAGGCTGATGTAAGTTTAAGAGTTGTAAAAGCTTTAATTTCTAATATAAAAGATAAGGCGTTAGGCGAAGATGTTTTAAAAAGTCTTTCTCCTGGAGATCAGCTTGTAAAAGTCGTTTACGATGAGCTTACAGCTTTAATGGGCGGAGAGCATAAACCTCTCTCCACCGAAGGTAACCCGAATATTATTATGATGTTAGGCTTGCAAGGTTCAGGTAAAACTACTACCGCTGCTAAACTTGCTGTAAGACTTAGAAAATCAGGTAGAAATCCTTTGCTGATTGCAGCTGACGTATATAGACCCGCTGCTGTTGCTCAGTTGATATCATTAGGTAAGCAGGTAAGTGTTCCTGTATATTCTATCGATGATTCTAAAGATGTAAGAAATATTGTAACAACAGGTCTTAATTTTGCAAAAGAACATGGTCATAATACTGTAATTATTGATACAGCGGGACGTTTGCAAGTTGATACAGATATGATGGCAGAAATTCTTTTATTAGACAGAATGCTTGAACCAGCTGAAAAATTACTTGTCATTGATGCGATGACAGGCCAGGAATCTGTTCATGTTGCCGAATCCTTCAATGAACAAATTGGTGTAACTGGAATTGTTTTGACAAAGCTTGACGGTGATGCTCGTGGTGGTGCGGCGTTAAGTGTTGCACATGTTACTGGTAAACCTGTAAAATTCGCGGGTATGGGCGAAAAAATGGATGCTCTTGAACCGTTTTATCCTGAAAGAATGGCTCAAAGAATTTTAGGGATGGGCGATGTTCTCAGCTTAATCGAGAAAGCACAAGAAAATTTTGATGTTGATCAGGCAAAGGAAATGGAAAAGAAGATGAGAAAGAAGGAGTTTTCTATTGAAGACTTCATGAAACTTCAAAAGCAAATGAAAGCTTTGGGTTCTCTTGATCAAATTCTTGGAATGTTACCTATTCCAGGTATTTCAAAAGGTGATAAAGAACAGTTGGCTGTTGCAGGCGAAACTCAAATGAAAAGAATTGAGTCAATGGTTAACAGTATGACTATTAAAGAAAGACAAAAACCTGAAATAATCGATTTTAGCAGAAGAAAAAGAATTGCAAACGGTTGTGGAGTAACTGTTGAAGAATTAAATAAATTCTTAAAAGAATTTGAAAATATGAAAAAGATGATGAAGAAAATGACAGAAATGACTGATTCTTTTAAGAAAAACCCAGGTAAAATGAAATTGCCGCCAGGGTTTAAAAATCAGTTTAAAAATCAATTTCCACCAAAATTTTAATATTTTTTAATTTATTGACTTTTTTCTTTATCTTTTTGTTATTATATTACATGTCCGTCGGAAGACATTTAATCCTCTATATTTCAAAGAGATAAAACTCTGGGAATTAAGAAAGACTTAATTATAAAAATACTTTCAGTTAAGGAGATATAGAAAAATGGTAAAAATTCGTTTAAAAAGATTAGGCCGTAAAAGAAACCCGATTTATAAAATTGTGGTTATCTCTAGCCAAAGCAAAAGAGAAGGTGATGCTCTTGAGTTCTTAGGTAACTATGAGCCAAAGACAAAATTATTAACTCTTAAAAAAGCTGAAGCTTTAGAGTGGCTTAAAAAAGGTGCTCAACCTACAGATACAGTTAAGTATCTTATCGAAAATTCAGATGATAACGGTAACTTAGTAAGAAAAGAAAAACAAGAAACAGTTGCTTAGTTATTAACAAAATCATTATAAAAAGCAGAAACAATTAAGTTTCTGCTTTTTTTAGTGTTTTTGTTTGTTTTAATTCCTCTATATCCTTGATATAACTGTCATATATTGATTTGAAAACTGAAACAATTCTGCAATAATTCTGAAATAATTCTGTTAAAAAGTATTGTTAATATAGTAATAATTGATTTAGTGCTGTTTAGAATTAGTGGAAGTGTGGAGTTAAGTATGAGATATTTTAACGACCTTAAAACAAGTTGTAAATTGAATTTACTTATTTCAATTATGTTGTTTTTTATTATTTGCGTGGGGTCTATCGGTTATTATTATAGTAATGAGTGTGGACAGTCTGCTCAATATATTTATCAAAACAGATTATTAGGCGTAAAGTATATTAATGAAGTGCGGACTCATCAACGTGCCAATGAAGCTAATTTGCTAAAATTAATTTTTATTACTGATTCAAAAGCCCAAAGAGATAAATATCTTTCGGATATAGACTATAGAGTTAAAGAAGCACATAACTCTTTTGATAACTATAAGAAATTAAATTTATCAGCAAAAGAAAAAAATTTAATTAATGAATATAATAATATTTATCCCCAATATGTAAGTTTAAGAAAAGATATTGTTTCTTCAGTAGTTAATCATAAAACACTTCAGGCTCATCATCTTTTTGATAAAGCAGAACCATTATATGCTGATATGGCTGATGTTTTAAAGCAATTAGCCGCTATAAATGACAAGGAAGCTTTAAATTTAGCTGTTTTAAGTAAGCAGAATGTTGAAAATGCAAAACATTATATTATTGGTTTAATTCTCTTATGTTCAATTATTTCAATATCAATTGGTTTTTATATATCACATAGCATAAAGAACATACTTGAACTGCTTCAAGATAAAATGAAAAAAATTTCAGATGGTAATTTACAGCTTAGCAAATTTGGGCATATCTCTCGTTGTGACTTAGGTGAGATTTGCGACTCGTTTGACATTATGTATGAAAATTTGAAAAATTTAGTATCTGAAATAGTAGAAAGTACAGCTGATATTTCTTCTTGTACTCAACAAATTTCGGCTGCCTCAGAACAAACTGCTCAAGGAGCTCAAAGTATTTCTGATAATATTGTCGCAATTACGGGCGGAAATGTACTTAGTTCATCCAATTCATCAGATATTAATAATATAAGTTATATAAATACGGCAATTCAGACTATTTCTGATAGCACAAATGAAACTATTTCTATATCAGGAGATACTGAAAAAAATGCAAGTGATAGTTGTAATCAGGCTATAACAGCAATTGAAAAAATTAATATGATTAAAGAAACAACAAATAAAACTTCCTTAACGATAAACGATTTAGGTCTGCTTGGATCTCAAATTGAAGTTATTGTTGAATTGATTAAGCAAATTGCAGGTCAAACAAATCTACTTGCTCTTAATGCTGCTATAGAAGCCGCTCGTGCCGGAGAACATGGTAAAGGATTTGCTGTTGTTGCAGAAGAAGTTAAAAAGTTAGCAACAGAATCGGCTCAGGCTACGGATAAAATAAACTCTATTATTAAAGAAGTTCAGGTCAAAACTAATATCGCAGTTAAATCTGTAGATGAAGAAGTGCAAATTGTTGCTGAGGGTGTTGAAATTATAAAAAATATTGAAAAATCCTTAAAGGTTATTTTAAGTGCTTCTAAAAACACATCCTCTTCTGTTAAAGATGTATCTAACGAGATTAAAAGAATTTCTCACAGTACAGATAATGTCTCAAGAACAATGGAGGATATTTCAGCTGTTACAGAAGAGCAATCAGCAGGTTTACAAGAGATAAGCGCAAGCACTCAATCATTGGCAAGACTTGCCGAGACTTTGCGACTAAAAGTAGAGGTATTTAAAGTTTAATTTGTTTAATAAAAACAATTGTTTAAATTAATTTAGAAGGAATGAGGAAATAGTATTATGGAAAACACTCTTAATTTGCTTGTTTTAGAAGCAGGTAGCGTTGAATTTCTCGTACCACTTGATTTTGTAAAGGAAATAATCAGTTTTGATTTTACTGAATTTGAGCAATCTGGAACAGACTTTATTAAATTAAGAGGTGAACGTATAAGATTTTATGACCTGAAAAATGAAGTTAATTTAAAGACTGAAGATATGAAAATCAGCTTAGCTAAAGTTATTTTGATTTTAAAGATTGATAGTTACAATGTGGCTGTATTGGTTAATAAAGTATCAGATATTATTAGTGTCAATTCAGATAAACAAATTTATGATTTCAATGTTGATTTTGATAATCATTACATTAAATCAATGATTAAAATAGATGAAAGAAATTTATATCTTTTAAATGAATCATTATTTTCAAGAATTGCAGTTCCTTTTTAGTAAAAATAAACAAGGATGTGTATTTTCATTATGAATAAAGAAATAGTTATAATTGATAAAACACGTATATGTGAACTGGATGAATCTTTTTTTAAAATTATTAATTTATTGGATAAATTCAATAATCGTTTGTTTTTTGAATACAGTTCATTAATTGACTCTATTGAATTGTTAAAAAAATATATTCATGAACATATGCAAATTGAAGAAAAATATATGCATTTTTATAATTATTCAGATATTACTTTTCATCAGACCTTGCATAGAGTTTTTGAGAAAGAAATTAATCATATTCATGATGATTTTATTGAAAATGGTAATTTTACTAAATTCAAGTTAAAAATAATTGATTTTGTTCAAAGTTGGCATTTTCATCACATTAGCCATGAAGATGTGAAATTTATTCAATTTATGAAGTCGATCTCAATTCCTACAAAGTTAGTTTTTGAGTCTATTAATTAATTATTCAATATTATTTAGTTATAGAATAGGCAAAAAAATGAATGATATGTATTTATTTAAGGAGTATTCAGCAAAAGATGATTTTCAAGATGAGTCATTTTATGAAAATATTATGACTTATCTTGAGGAAAATCAACTTGGGGCTGAAAAATATGATAATCTGCTAATAAATAAATTGATTTTAAAATATCATGAATCAGAAAAGAAGATTGAATCGTTAAATCATTTGAATAATAAGTTTCTTTCTATTTCTGCTCATGATTTAAGAATTCCAATTTCTGTTATAAAAAATATTACTGAACTCCTTATGAATGCTAATGCTTTTAAAAATACTGAAATAACATTATTATCTGTAATTAAAGAAATTAGTGAAGATATTATTAAATTATTAGATGATATTCTTGAAATTAGTGTTATTGATCCACAACCTATGATTTTAAATTTTGAAACTTCTGATATTAATAATCTTGTGGAACGATGTATTGCCGTTAATTTATCTAATGCCAGATATAAAAACATAAGTCTTAATATAAATTTGAAAAATACAGTAATAACAAAATTTGATAATACAAAGATATATCAGGCGATAGATTGCATAATAAATAATGCTGTTAAATATTCATCAGATAATGCTCAATTATTTGTTTTTACTTCTCAAGTCGGTGATAATTTAGAATTTATTGTTGAAGATGAAGGACCAGGGATAAATATAGAGAACATTGATTCTATATTTACTTCTTTGGAAGATTCATCTTTTTTTTATGATAGGTGTAATCAAGATAATCAGGTAAGTTTAAAATTTGTAAAAAATATTATAGAAGCTCATAAAGGTAAACTTATTATTCGTTCAAAATCTGATAGAGGTTCTGTATTTGGTTTTTCTTTACCAATAATACAAGAATTAATTACAGTTAATAATTAAATCTATTTCTAATAACCAAAAAGAATTATCCATTTGAGCATTGTTGACTTTGTTCGATAAGTTTATACAGACAAGAGATAAAATAGCTGATTTATAGAGGAATAAGTATGGAAGATAAAAGTTTTACAATTGATGATTTATCCATAGTAATTTGTGGAGAAGCAGGACAAGGTGTAGAAACTTCTGCAGAAATGATTGCGGACGTCTTTAAATCTTGCGGCTATAATACTTTAGTTGTTAAAGAATATATGTCTAGAATTAGGGGTGGTTCAAATTCTAGTGAAATAAGAATTTCAAATAGTAAAAATTTATCTTTTGTTGAACGAATTGATGTTCTTATATTATTAAGCAAAAAATGTTTTGATTCTATTTCACCCCGATTAAGCTACAAAACAATAATTATTGCCAATAAAGAAACTTTGCCTGAAAAAGCAGCAGAAAAGTATAAAAATATAATGTATTTAAGCGAATTAAGTGCAGATTCAAAATTATATGTAAATATAGAAGCGTTGGGTACAGTTTTATCTTTAGTTAAAGAAGATTTTAGTTCTTTAGAATTGCAAATTCGTAAAATGTTTGCATCTAAAGATGATATTACTATTCAAAAAAATATTGAAGCTGCTAAGAAAGGGTTTTCTTCCCTACCAAATAATGATTTTACTTTAAATCTTAATATTGTAAAAAATGAAGATATAAAAAATGAAATATTTTTATCCGGTGGTGATGCAGTTTCTTTAGGCTGTATTGCTGGTGGATGTAATTTTATTTCTGCTTATCCAATGTCCCCTGGGACTGGTGTATTGACCTTTTTGGCTAATAATCAAAATAATTATAGAATTATTGCCGAGCAGGTAGAAGATGAAATTTCTGCTATAAATATGGCAATAGGGGCTTCTTATACAGGAGCAAGAGCAATGGTGACAACTTCAGGTGGTGGATTTGCTCTTATGACTGAAGGGGTTAGTCTTTCAGGAATGATTGAAACTCCAATCGTCATTCATATAGGTCAAAGACCAGGTCCTGCAACAGGTTTGCCGACAAGAACAGCTCAGGAAGACTTGAATCTTGCTTTATATGCTGGTCATGGCGAATTTGTACGAGCCATATACACTCCAGGTGATTTAGAGGAATGTTTTTATTTGTCGGCAAAAGCCTTTAATTTAGCGGATAAATTTCAAATACCTGTATTTATACTTACTGATCAGTTGATTTTGGATTCTTATCAGCACACTCAGCCTTTTAATCTTGATTTGGTAAATATTGAAAATCATATTATTAAAACAGATGAGAATTATAAAAGATATAAGTTGACTGATGATGGAGTAAGCCCTAGAGGAATTCCCGGTTTTGGTAATGGACTTGTCGTCGTTGACAGCGATGAACATGGTGAGGATGGGCATATAACTGAAGATTTATCAATAAGAGTAAGCATGACGGATAAACGCTTGAAAAAACTTGAGCAAATGAGAAATGAATCGGAACCACCGCTTTTTTATGGAAGTGAAACTTATAAAATATTAGTTGTGTCCTTTGGTTCTAATAAGAAAGTCATAAATGAAGCAATGGATATTTTAAAAAGAGAGGATATGGCTTTTCTTCATATTAATCAGCCTTGTCCTTTACATTTAAGCGTAGGCGAGTATTTACAAAAAGCAGAGAAAGTTATTGTCATTGAAAATAATGCAACAGCTCAATTATCAAGTCTTATTCAGCTTGAAACAGGCTTTAATATAGACCATAAGCTCCTTAAATATAATGGAATGCCGTTTTCGCTTGAGGGCATTATGGAAAATCTTGGAGAGGTGAATCATGAATCAGAATAAATTTAACAGAGAAAATATAGATATTGCCTGGTGTGCAGGATGTGGGGATTTTAGCATTCTTCGCATAATGAAAGAAACTTTATTTGAGTGTAATTATACACCCGAACAAGTTGTTATGGTTTCAGGAATTGGGCAAGCGGCAAAAATGCCTCATTATATGACATCCCATGTATTTAATGGTCTGCATGGAAGAGCTTTGCCTGCTGCAACAGGTATTAAAGCAACGAATCCTAATATGCTTGTTATTGCCGAAAGCGGTGATGGTGATATGTATGGCGAAGGTGGAAATCATTTTATTCATACTATAAGAAGAAACCCTAATATTGTTAATATTGTCCATAATAATATGGTTTACGGACTTACAAAAGGACAGGCTTCACCAACCAGCTCACAAGGTTTTAAGACGGCTGTTCAAGTAAGTGGGGTGCATAGTCAACCTTTTAATCCTCTTGCTGTTGCTATTTCTTTAGATGCAAGCTTTGTCGCAAGAGCTTTTTGTGGTGACGTAGAGCAGACAAAAGAAATTATCAAAAAAGCCATTAATCACAATGGTTATGCTCTTGTTGATATTTTTCAGCCATGCGTAACTTTTAATAAAACCAATACCTATAAATGGTTTAAGGATAATACTTATTATTTAGATGAAAATCATAATCCTCATGATCATATTGCCGCATATAGTAAAGCTATTGAAACTGAAAAGCTTCCTCTTGGAGTATTTTATATTAATGAGAATAAAGTCCCTTTTGAGGACACATTAAGCGTTTATGCCGAAGAGAAAACTCCTTTGAGTGAATGGCAATCTGACCGCAAAAAACAACTCGCATCCTACATGGATCGAATAAAATAGGAGATTAACAATGAATAATAAAATTTTAGAATTATTAGGTGATGATGCTCAACATTTGTTAGAGCATAAGCCTATTGTATCCAAAGATTTATTGCATATACCAGGACCTGATTTTATTGAAAGAACGGTTTCTCATTCAAGTAGAAATCCTCAGGTTTTAAGAAGTTTAAATCAGATTTATAATACCGGAAGACTCTCAGGGACAGGTTATATGTCTATTTTACCTGTTGATCAAGGTATAGAACATTCAGCAGGAGCATCTTTTGCTCCAAATCCTCTTTATTTTGACCCTGAAAATATTGTAAAACTTGCAATAGAGGGCGGATGTAATGCTGTTGCAAGTACTTTTGGCGTATTATCAAGTGTTTCTAGAAAATATGCTCATAAAATTCCATTTATTGTAAAAATTAATCATAATGAGCTTTTATCTTACCCTAATATTCATGATCAGACTATGTTCGGCTCAGTTGAAGAAGCTTGGAACTTAGGAGCAACCGCTGTTGGTGCGACTATTTATTTTGGTTCTGCGGAATCTCGAAGACAAATCATAGAAGTTTCTCAAGCTTTTGAAAGAGCTCATGAGCTTGGAATGGTAACTGTTTTATGGTGTTACTTGAGAAATTCAGAATTTAAAAAAGATAAAGATTACCATGTGTCTGCTGACCTTACGGGGCAAGCAAATCATCTTGGTGTCACTATTAATGCGGATATTATAAAGCAGAAACTGCCAGAGAATAATGGTGGTTATAATGCAATTAAATTTGGAAAAACAAGTCCAAAAGTTTATTCAGAATTAACAACCGACCATCCTATCGATTTATGCCGTTATCAGGTGTTAAATTGTTATGCAGGAAGAGTTGGGCTGATTAATTCTGGTGGTGCATCATCAGGTGCAGGCGATTTAAAAGAAGCTGTAAAAACTGCCGTAATTAATAAAAAAGCTGGTGGAATGGGCCTAATTTCAGGTAGAAAGGCATTCCAACGACCAATGAAAGAAGGTGTTGAGCTACTTAATTCAATTCAAGATGTTTATTTAGAAAATGAAATTAGCGTAGATTAGTAAGTATTTTTACCTTATTTTTACTGTTTGTGAAAGGTAGGTCAATTATGATTGAAAGACTAGACGGCATTATTGTTGATTTTAAAGAATCAATAGAGGATTTTGGTTTTGAAGTCAGATCTATTATTGATAAAGCTAAGGCCTTAGAGGCTAGAGTTGTAAAGCTGGAAAAAGAAATAGAAGATTGTAGATGTTCTATAAGACATAGTGTGAAATAATAATAAATTTGTGTGTTAATAAGTTAGCTAAGAGATGAATTTAAGGTCCAATTGCTAAAGATTAGCTTTTTAACTATTAATTAATAAAACTCCGGTCTGTTATAAACAGACCGGAGTTTTATTATGTCTTTAAAATTAAAGAGCTTCTATACAAGTTGGGCAAATTGTTGAATGTTCGGTGTTTTCTCCGATTTTTTCAGAGAATTTCCAACATCTGTTGCATTTTTCACCTTTTGCAGAGTGTGCGTAAATTGTATAATCGCCTTCTTCAAGTTTATTAAGGATGTTTTCAGGTTCTTGATTACTGATAACAGCTGAGGAAGTTATAAATACGCCCATTAAATCTTTTTCTACCGATTTAAGGTGTTTTTCAATTTCTTCGTTAGCTACTTTAATTACAACCCCTGTTTCAAGTGAACTTCCAATTTTCTTTTCAGCTCTTACAGGTTCAATTGTTCTTGTTACTATTTCTCTTAATTTGATGATTTCATTCCATTTTTCGTTTAATTCTTCGTTTAAGAATTCTGGTTTTACTCTTGGCCAATCAGTTAATAGAACGCTTTCAATTGATCCTTTTTGATATTCAGGAATATATTGCCAGATATCTTCCGCTAAGTGGGGGGTTACAGGTGTTAATAATCTTGTTAGAACCTGTAATGTTTCGTGCATTACTGTTTGGCTTGCTCTTCTTGATACGGATTTTTTTCCTGCTGTATATAATCTGTCTTTTACAACATCAAGATAGATAGAGCTAAGATCTACAGCTGCGAAATTTTGTAATAGCTGATAATATCTGTAAAATTCATACTTATCAAACGCTAAAGTTACGTTTTCAATAAGTTTTTGAAGTTTATGTAATGCAAATTTGTCGATTTCTTCAAGTTCATCGTAGCTTACATAATCAGTTTCAGGATCAAAATCAAACAGGTTTCCAAGTAAAAATCTTGAAGTGTTTCTTACTTTTTTATAGATTTCAACCAGCTGCTGAATAATATTTTCGCCGATTTTAACGTCATTTGTATAATCAACGCTTGCCGTCCAAAGTCTTAAAACGTCTGCACCGTATTTATTTACAATTGCTTGTGGAGCAACAACATTACCCGCACTTTTGCTCATTTTACGACCATTGCTGTCCAAAACAAATCCGTGAGTAAGAACTGATTTATATGGTGCTCTTCCTTTTGTAGCAACACTTGTAAGTAATGAAGATTGGAACCATCCTCTGTGTTGGTCAGAACCTTCAAGGTACATTTCAACAGGTGTTCCGCCAAGTTCTTCATTTCTTGCATCAACAACAGCAGCATGGGTTATACCGCTATCGAACCATACATCCATGATGTCATTTTCTTTTCTGAAATCAGTAGAAAGACATTCAGGACATTTGAATCCTTTTGGTAATAATTCTTCTTCTGAATATTTAATCCATGCGTCGGAGGATTCTTTTTCAAACTTTTTAGCAACATTATCAATGGTTTCGTCGTTAATAATGTGAATACCGCAGTCATTACAATAGAATACAGGAATTGGAACGCCCCATGCTCTTTGTCTGCTTATACACCAGTCAGAGCGTGATTCTACCATGTTGTAAATTCTTTGATAATTATTTGCAGGAATCCATTTTACTTCGTCAATAGCTTTTAATGCTTGTTGTCTAAAGTTCTCGATGTTAATAAACCATTGTTCTGTTGCTCTGTATATTACTGGGCGTTTACATCTCCAGCAATGCGGATAACTGTGAGCTATTTCGCCTTTTGCTAAAAGAGCATTTTTTTCTACCAACTCTTCAATTATAAGATCATTTGCTTTGTAATAAGGTAATCCCTGAAATTTGCCAGCATCTTCGGTGAAAATACCTTTATTTGTAAGTGGTGATAATACACCTAATCTGTATTTTATTCCAACTTCATAATCTTCAAGACCATGCCCCGGAGCTGTATGAACTGCGCCTGTACCAGCTTCTGTGGTAACGTGGTCGCCTAAGATTATAAGGCTGTTTCTGTCATAGAAAGGATGTAAAGCATTGATATATTCAAGTTTATCGCCTGTTGTAGTTCCTAAAACTTTATAAGTTCCTTCTTCCCATCCAACTGCTTTTGCAACAGTATCAAGAAGTTCAGAACAAATAATTAATACTTCATTGCTTCCGTCAACTTTTACATAGGAATACTCAAGTTTTGCATTAAGTGCAATACCAAGGTTTGCAGGAAGTGTCCATGGTGTTGTTGTCCATATAACCATGTATAACGGATTTACTAAAGTTAAACCTGCTGCTGCATAAGCTTTTTGAGTTTCTTCTCTTTCAAAGCCGAATTTTACATAAACGCTGTTTGATTTATGGTCTGCATATTCCACTTCTGCTTCAGCTAAAGCCGTTTCGCAGTCAGCACACCAGTAAACAGGTTTTAGCCCTTTATATACATAGCCTTTTTTGAACATTTCGCCAAAAACTCTGACTTGAACTGCTTCAAAATCAGGGCTTATTGTTACATAAGGATTTTCCCAGTTTCCTAAAACACCGAGCCTTTTAAAATCAGCTTCCTGTCCTTTCAGGTTTTTATGAGCAAATTCTCTGCATTGTTTTCTTAATTCTTCTGCTGTTATTGCTTCTCTGCCGCCTTTGATGTTTTTAACAACAGCATTTTCAATTGGTAATCCATGTCCGTCATAACCTGGTACATAAGGACTATAGAAGCCTGATTGTGATTTATATTTGATTACGATGTCTTTTAATATTTTGTTTAATGCTGTTCCAATGTGAATTTTATCGGAACTTAAGTATGGAGGTCCATCATGAAGTATAAATTTAGGGGATTTACTTCTTTGTTTAATATTTTTTTCATAAATATCGGATTCTTCCCAATACTTTTGAGTTTCCAGTTCTTTTACTGCTGCATTTGCCTTCATTTTAAAGTTTGTTTGAGGCAAATTTAACGTATTTTTGTAGTCAACACTTTGCTCTTCGCTCATTCGACTCCGCCTTTACCAAAAAAATGTGATACTTTTTACTATTATAAGACAAAAATTAACTTTAGAAAAAATCTCATTTTTGAGCAATTTTATTCATTTATTTAACTTATTGATAATAAATAAAAAAATGGTACGCTATCCTATGTATAGTCGTATTTATTAGAGAACTTATTTTACGTTTTTGTATATAGAATAACTTTGGTATGTGTTATTAAATTTTTATGATGATTAAACAGTTTCCAACTCAAAAAGCTCAAAAAGAATTACATGTTGCGTTTGTATGGCATATGCATCAACCACCGTATAAAAATATTGATACGGCTGAATATTTGATGCCATGGGTCAGGCTGCATGCCGTAAAAGATTATCTTGATATGGTAACTATTTTAGAAAATTATCCTAAAATTAAACAAACTTTTAATATTGTACCTTCTTTATTAGATCAGCTTAATGATTATGCATTTAACGGTGCGCTTGATATTCATTCAAGAATTACTGTTAAAGCTATTTCTGATTTAACAGTTGATGAAAAAGTTTTTATTCTTGAACATTTTTTTGATGCAAATTATGTAAATATGGTTTTACCGCATGAGCCATATAGAAAACTTTATGAAAAAAGACATCAGCTTACTGATTTATTTATTGATAGTTTTACCGATCAGGAATATTCAGATATTATTGCGTGGTTTAATCTTGTCTGGTTTGATCCTTGCTGGATAAGCGAAGATAAAGAGTTAAAAGCTCTTTATGAAAAAGGTAAAGATTATTCATTAAAAGATAGACAGAGAATAATTGAAATTCAGCGTGAGCTTATAAGAAAAATCATTCCTAAATATAAAGAAATGCAGGATAAAGGACAGATTGAGATAACTACAAGCCCTTATAATCACCCTATCTTACCGCTTTTAATAGAAATGAATTCTGCGGATAGAGCAATTCCGACTATTCAGCTTCCTGAAAATACAGATACTATGCTTGATGATGCAAAAGAGCAAACTTCAAGGTCAATAAAAAGATATGAAGAGCTTTTTGGTAAAAAACCTCAAGGTATATGGTTATCAGAACAATGTATAAGTCCTGAAAGTATTGAATTAATATCAAAAATGGGATTCAAATGGACAATTACTGACGAAGGAAACCTTTCTAAGACTATAGAAAAAGAATTTATAAGAGATTTTCACGGTGATTTAGTCGATCCTTTTGATCTTTGTAAGGCATATAACGTAAAAATTAATGATAGTGAAATAAAAGTTTTATTTAGAAACTCGGTTTTAGCAGATTTAATTGGTTTTGAATATGGTAATCATGACCCCGAAGCGGCTGCTAATGACTTATATGAAAGAATAAAAGGCATTCAATCTTCATTAGAGACTTCACCCGAAAAGCATCACATTGTAACAATTGCACTTGACGGTGAAAATTGTTGGGAAAGTTATTATAAAGACGGTAGGCCGTTTTTGGATACCCTTTACAGGCTTATGTCCGAGGATGAAACTTTAAATGTAACCAGAGTTTGTGATTTCGTTGATAAATTGGAAAGTACCACAACGCTTGATACTATTCATTCAGGCTCATGGATTAATAGAAGTTTTCAGCTTTGGATAGGAGATCCTACTAAAAATCTTGCTTGGGATTATCTTCAAAAAACTCGTAATGATTTAGTTGGTTTTTCTAAAGAAAAAAATATTGATAAAGCCTTGATAGATAAGGCTTGGGATGAATTATACATTGCTCAAGGCAGTGATTGGTTTTGGTGGTATGGTGAGCCTAATGATTCAGGGCAAGATGACCTGTTTGACTGGTTATTTAGAATGCATTTGCAAAATGTATATAGAGTTCTTGGAAAGCCTGATCCTGAATATTTACAGATTCCTCTGGAATTATTTGTAGGGAAACCGTCAAAAGCACCTTTGGGCTTATTAAATCCTTGTATTAACGGTGAAGTTACCGATGAAAATGAGTGGAAAAATGCAGGCTGTATTGATATACATCAAGGGCCTATGTATCAGTCTGACAAGCTTTTAAACAGAATATTATTTGGATTTGATAAAGATAATATTTATTTTAGATTTGAGTTAAATAAAGTTGATTTAGCTAAATCAATAGTGGAAATTTATTTATATTCCTTTATTCCTGAACAATTAAGACCTCTTTCTCCTTGCAGAATAAGAAATAAAGGATCAACAATATTTCCTAGTCAAAGATACGGATTTGCAAACGAAATTGAAATCCCTTTTATAGAAAATGGAATTCAGCCTCTTATTCTTTCAGAATCAATAGAAGGCGGACTCTGGAAAGTTGTAATACATAATAATATTCAGTATGAGTATAATTCTGTATTAGAAATAGCCATACCCTTTGATGATTTAGGTGTTGAGGAAAAACAAGAAATTCAGTTTGTTGCGATGACATCTAAATCGCAGATTCTTCAGCAAATAATTCCGCATAATAAAGCTATAACAATAAAAAGACCATAAAGTTAAACTGTTTAGCCTTTTAAAATTTTGTTCCATTCTTTGGCTGCATCATCTAATGCCTGTTTTGAGCTTTTTTCTTTTAATAAGGCTTTCTGTATTTGGTTATCAAAGGCTTCAATTAAGTCTTTTTGATTATTTAATATTGGAATTGGTTTAATTGCATTGTTCAACTGTTTTGCACTTATTCCTCTTGCCTTTTCTATTAAATTATTTTTATTTACAGTTTTAAAATAATCAGAATTTAAAGCTGATTTAATTGATGGAAGAGTGGGTGTAATCTTAGAAAATGCAAGCTGATTTTCTTTGTTTGTTAAAAATAAGCTGAAATCTATTGCTTCTTTCGGGTGTTTTGATTTTATCGGAATTACAAGATTCATTATTGAAAAATCTACTTTATTGTTACTTCCTTTAATTTGCCCCGAGGCATCAGTATTTACATAGACTAAAGGCGCATCATCTTTTATATTTTTAAGTAAATTCGCTCCTGCAATAATAAAAGCTGTTTCTCCCGATTCATATCTTTCAAGCGACACTCTATGAGTCTGATTTATAGATTCCGGAGGAATTAAGCCTTTGCTGTATATCTCAACCCATTGGTCAAGTATTTTAGCCGCTTCGTCTGTATTAAAAAGGGCTTTGTTTTTTTCTTTGTTTACAATGGCTATGTTGTATTTATTGAAAACCTTTAAAAGGTAGCCATCTTCTGTGAGGTTTGGCAGAAATGCATATTTGCCCGATTTCTTTTTAATTGTTTGAGTTGTATTTATTAGTTCTGAATATGTTTTTGGCGGATTATCCATTGATAATCCAGATTTTTTAAGTATTTCTTTATTATAAATTGTTACTGATGACGTGATGTACCATGGAATTCCGAAATATTTATCATTTGTTGAGGATGCACTCCATGCCGTATCTATATATTCGTTTTTTGTGTTTGTAGGGATTTTATCGTTTAAAGTTAATAAAGCTCCTCTTGATGCCATTGTTGCGGCAAAGCTTGGATTCATGTTTATTATATCAGGAGTAGATCCGCTTAAAACTGATGCTAAAGCTCTTTTTTCTCCCTCTGAAAAAGGAACATCTACCCACTTTATTATTATATTCGGATGTTTTTTTTCATACTTATTAATTACATTTTGAACAAATTCTTTTTGATTAGATAGTTGTAATGTCCAAAATTCAAGATTGATTTTGTCATTATCAACTTTAGATGTTGTGCAACCTGTTAATAGTACACAAAGAAATGTAACAGGTATTAAAAGTTTATTGAAATGTTTCAAAATGTATTTCCTTTGCAAAATGTAGGTTTACACTTAATTATAGGTGTTTTGATTTTTTTTCGCAAAAAAAATATTGTAACTTTTTTTTAAAATAAGGCAATTTATCGCCAATGATTTTTTTTATTAATATAAGGGATATTAAACGGGGCAGATCGTTAGGGGGAAATAGCGTGACTACTGGAAATACTAATATTATAGCAAACGCATCAACTGCCTTAAGTAAAGTTTATGCAGGTAAGTTGTCATCAGGTTTGGAAAATATAAATACTGATCCTGTAAAAGGCACAACGCAATTAGCACTGGGTGTTAATAATTTACCATTTACATTTAAAACAATGGGGCAATCTTCAGAAATAGCTAAAGATGCTGTCGGTTCAGTACAAAATTATTATCAGGCTGCTAATGGCAGTCCTGTTGAATCACTAAAGATGATTAAAGATAGCAAACCTTTATTTAATCCAAAAGTGCTTGATGCTACCAATTATCAAAAATTAGACTCTTTCCACTTTTTCTTTGAAGATACTTTCCTTGGTAAAGCTGTCAGAAATCCTGAACTTGCAGAAAAAATGCCATTATTAGGCAAACTTGGTAATGCGGCACTAGCTATGGATAAGAACTTATACGATGTCTGCGGTGATCAAGTTGTAAAGAAATTAGGCGGATCACTTGTAAAAGAAGAAGTTAATGGTGTTCTGAAAACTGTAGCTGTTGAAAATAGTGCACTAGGTGCTTTTGCAGGTAATAGTTTAGCCAAAATCCCTTTAATTGGTGTCGCAATTTCAGCAGCCTTAGAAGTTCCTTCTATTATAAAAGGATTCCAGAAAAATGACGGCTGGGAACAAGTCGGACGTTCAACTATGAACGTTGCCGCAGGCTCTGTCGGTGCTGCAATCGGTGGAACCTTATTAGCACCTGTTATTCCTCCAATCGGAACTCTGGTCGGTTGCGCTCTCGGTGGTTGGTTAGGTAGTAAAGTTGCAGGCTTTATGGGCGAAAACTTAATCGGAAAACCAAAAGGCGAGGAAGAAGAACAACAGCAACCGCTTTCTAAAGAGGAATCAATTGCACAAAATATGATTGAACAACAAAAACAACAATTACTTGAAAGAGAACAAAGAACTCTTAACGCATAAAATTTTATCCCCCAATAATTATCCTCAAAACAGGCTTTTCATAAGCCTTTTTTTTTTGCTTAAATTTTTACAATATGTCTACTGTTTATAAATTAAGGTTTTTGTTAAAATATAAGTGAATTAGTTTGATTAATAGATTGAGAGAATAAAATATGATACCTCTTTCCAGTATTAAAAAAGAACAAAATCAAAATAAACAGATTTTGCTTGATTTGAATTGCGATTTAGGGCAAAGTTTTGGCGTATATAAAAATGAGCTAGAAATGGGACTTCTTCCTTATGTAAGTTCAGTAAGTGTTTCTTGCGGCGGACATGCAGGTGATCCTGTTACTTTGATGAGAGTTTTAAAAATTGCAAAAGAAAAAAATATTGCAGTTGGCGCTCACATTGGATACCCCGATTTACAAGGGTTTGGCTACAGATTAATGCAGCTAAATGATGAAGAAATGCAATCGCTTGTTCTTTATCAATTGGGTGCTTTATATGCTATGGCTAAAGCCTATGAAGTTACTATAGAACACGTCAGACCTCATGGAGCTTTATATGTTCAGGCATGTCAGGATGAAAAAGTTGCTGTCTCTTTATGTAAGGCTATTATGCAATTTGATAAATGGCTTATTTTAGTCGCTGCTCCATCAAAAGCACTTTATGTAGCTTCTGAACAAACAGGATTAAGATATGCTCCCGAGTTATTGCTGGATAAAAAATATGATGTAGACGGCTGTGTTGACTTTGATGCAGGAAATGTTGACGATGAAGCATATCAGTTATCATTATTAGAAACAGCTATAAAAGAATTAAGTGTAAAAAATACGAGTGGCGGCAAGACAAAACTCGACTTGAAATCAATACATTTAACCGTAAAAGATGAGAAGTCCATCGAGCTTGCTAAAAGGGCTAAAACCCTTATTGGTCAGCCTATGCCTATTCCTGTTAATTTTGTAGGCAACAGTGGTTGGGTATTGTAATTTGTATAGTATTTGAATTTGTGTATCAATTATGTGAGTTTATAAGAAAAATTGTAGGATTTAATTTTTTAGTATTATAAACTTAAATAAATTAGCAAGTTAATTGTGTTACGAGGTCTATTAAAATTGAAACTTCAAAGATATAAAAGAGTTCCTAAAATGGCGACATGGTTGTTGCCTGGATTAAGAATAAAAAGATGGTTTTTACTTACATTTACGGGAACAATGTTCATATGCATGGGCGCTCTTATATTGCTTGATTTTCACCCGATTCACTCCTCTATTGAACTTTTAAGAATTGTAGCAGAGCATGTTTCACCGCTTTGGACAGGTACAGTAGCTGTTTTAATTGGTTTAACAGTATTTACTTTAGGCTTTAAAAATGCTAATTCAACTATTATTGAGGCAATTGTTCCATCTGATAATTACCAGATACTTGAAAGTTTATATAGAAAAAGAAAACTGAGCAAAGGTCCTAAAATCGTTGCTTTAGGTGGTGGTACAGGACTTTCTACAATCTTAAAAGGTTTGAAACATATAACAAATAATATTACTGCTATAGTTACCGTTGGTGATGACGGCGGAAGTTCGGGCAGATTAAGAGAAGAAATGGGTGTTTTACCCCCAGGTGATATCAGAAACTGTATAGCTGCTTTAGCAGATGAAGAAAAACTTGTAACAGAGTTATTTCAATATAGATTCAGTTCGGGAAGCGGTTTAGACGGTCATAGCTTCGGTAATCTCTTTCTGTCAGCGTTATGCGCAATTACAGGCGATATGGTAAGTGCAGTTAAAGAGTCCTCAAAGGTTTTACAAATCAGAGGGAAAGTTCTTCCTTCTACTCTTGCCGATATGAGATTATGCGCAGAGCTTGAGGACGGAAGAGTTATTCAGGGCGAATCTAATATTCCTGAAGCTAAAGGCAAAATTAAAAGACTTTTTGTTGAGCCTAAAAACCTTGAGCCGCAAGAAGATGTTATAAATGAAATAAATGAAGCCGATTTAATTATCTTAGCTCCGGGAAGTCTTTATACAAGCGTAATACCGAATCTTCTTATCAGTAAAATAACTGAAGCTATTTCAAAATCAAGTGCTAAGAAAATATATATCTGTAATGTTATGACTCAACCGGGTGAAACGGACAATTATACTGTTTCTGATCATATTGAAGCAATTTTGACTCATTCAATACATAAAAATGTTATAGATACTGTAATTGTTAATGATTCATTGCCTAAAAACCTTGCACAGAAATATAAAGCAGTTAATTCCGTTCCTGTTAAGCTTGATGTTGAAAAAATCAAGAAACTGGGAATTAAAGTTGTAAAAAATCGTCTAATCGAAGAAAATAAGGACGGTTTAGTAAGACATAGTCCTAGACGACTTGCTAGAGCGATTTATCACTGGTATAAAACTATTGATAGCAGTAATTTTGAAGAAGAATAAAAATGGCTGTAACTATAAAAACAATAAATAAATATTACAATGAGGGCAGAAAAATTACTGCCCTTACTGCGTATGACTATTCTGCCGCTAAAGTGCTTGATGAACAAGGTATAGACATTATTCTAGTTGGTGATTCACTAGCTATGGTTGCTCTTGGTCATCCCAGTACACATTATATTACTATGGAAGAGATGCTTCACCATTCTAAAGCTGTTAAAAGAGGTGTTAATAGCTCTTTTATCGTTTCTGATATGCCTTTTATGAGTTATCATTCTGATTTGAATGATGCCATTAATAATGCAGGCAGATTTATAAAAGAAGCAGGTGTTTCTGCCGTTAAAATTGAAGGTGCATCTGAACATACGCTTTTGGTAATTAAAAGATGCGTTGAAGCAGGTATTCCCGTAATGGGGCATTTAGGCTTCACCCCACAGTTTTTACATACAATAGGCGGATATAATGTTCAAGGGAAAAACTTGGAATCAACTCAGAAAATATTAGAAGATGCCAAAAAATTGCAGGATGTTGGTGTCTTTTCAATAGTTCTGGAAATGGTTCCTGAAGAATCCGCTAGATTTATAACTGAAAATATTAACGTTCCGACTATAGGAATTGGTGCGGGAAGATATTGCTCGGGGCAAGTATTGGTAACTGATGATTTAATTGGTAAATATGCTGATTTTACTCCCAAATTTGCTAAAAAATATGGCGATATAGCTTCAGTAATTAAAAATGCTGTTATCAATTATAAAAATGATGTTATTTCTGAAACTTTTCCATCAGAAAATGAGATTTTTAGCTTGAATGAACAAGAAAGAGAGAAACTTTCAAATGCAAAGCACTAGTGTGAAATTATTAACAACTAAAATTGATGTTAAAGAATATGTAAAAAATGCTAAAGCTGACGGAAAGACCGTTGGATTTGTTCCGACTATGGGAGCATTACATGAAGGACATGAAAGCCTTATAACATGTGCTATTCAAGATACTGACGAAGTTATTGTAAGTATTTTCGTTAATCCTACACAGTTTGGACCTAATGAAGATTTTGACAAGTACCCGAGACAATTGGAAAAAGATATTGCACGTTGTGAAAAACTCGGTGTTAAAGCTATATTTGCACCAACTCCTGAAGAAATGTATTCGGATAAAAATAATTTAACTCTTGTACTTCCATCAGAAAAGTTGAAAAATAAAATGTGTGGAAAGACTAGAGCAGGACATTTTGACGGAGTAGCAACAGTTGTATTAAAGTTATTTAATATCGTTCAGCCTGATGCTGCTTATTTTGGGCAAAAAGATGCTCAACAGCTTTTTATAATTAATAAAATGGTAAAAGATCTTGATATTCCCGTTAATATTGTTGGATGCCCTATTGTCAGAGATGAAAACGGTTTGGCTTTAAGCTCAAGAAATGCTTATTTATCGGAAAATGCTAAAATTAAGGCTCTAACTATATCTAAAACACTAATTAATATTCAAAATTATTATGTAGGTGGAAAACTTATGGATATTGATACTGTTATGGCAATAGCAAAGGATACTTTAGACAGTTTAATTACTCTCGAATATCTTGAAATATATGATTATAATACCTTGTTGCCTGTAACAACCGTAGGAGCTGACACTCTCGTTGCAATTGCTGTGAAAATTGACGGTATTAGGTTAATTGATAATATTTTGATTTAAGTTTTTTGTTTTATTCCCTCAATAGCTTTTATTATTTGACAGTCATAATCTAATGCATCAAGAATAACAAAGCCTTCAATAGTTGCGAGCGCTATTGCGGATACTTGGTCTTTTTCCTCTTCATTATTAACTTGAATCGCAGTATTAATCCAGCTTATAAAACTATTACAAATTTGCCTGCTAATCGAATAAAATGGTTCTTCCTTTTTTGAGGAAAGTGCAATTAATTCAATCCAAAGTTTTATATATGGTTTTATTTGTGTTTCTTTCATTTCCTTATAAAGATATGGTATTAGGCTGTAAAAAGGCATTTTTTCTGTGCGGGTTTTTTCTAATAAATTTATAAAGTTTTCTGTAATATATGTTAGCGTTAGCGTAAGCATTTCCTCTTTGTCTTTAAAGTAATGCAGTAACATTCTATCGCTCGTTTTTGCGGCATCGGCAAGGTTTTTGAGGCTTGCATTTTTTATACCGTTTTCTAGTATATATTCCCCAATTATTTTAATTATAATAAGTTTTTTTAGCTCAAATTTTTTCATTTTGTATTTACATTCATATCCTTGTCTTTTATGTAGTATATGCTACAATATTTTATGTAGCAACCATTACATGAATTTTTTGGAGGTTTTATGTCTACTGAAAATAATCAAACGGTTAAGTGTCAATGCGGAATAAGTGAATTTGGTTTTTTAAAACCTGCTAAAATAGCAATTATTATCGTATTGTTATTATTTTCTGTTTTAACGTTTCTTGCTCTTAGAAGTTATGGCTTTTTAGGTATTTTTAAATTAGAGTTTCAAAATTTTGGAACAATGCAGGTGTTTGCTGATTTGATTATTTCTTCAATTCTTGTACTTTTTTGGATAAAATCTGATTCAAAAAAAAATAATCGTTTATTTTGGCCATGGGCTTTGCTTACTCTTGCAATTGGGTCATTCGGTCCTCTTTTATACTTATTATTCAGTAAGTCAGAGAAGAAGTAGTTTTATATTTTTTTCTTTTAATGGGTGGGATTTATCTCACCTATTAATTTTTTTGTTAATTTTTATGGATACTTTTACCTGTAAAGCGAATTATATTACCTTACAAAGTTATTTTATGCTACTATAATTACGTTTACACTGGGTGAGGTGGATTTATGGCTAATTTAATAACAATTTTAAGAGCAATTTTGGGCTTTGTCGCAATTGCTGCATTATATCAACATTCAACATTTAATTATATTTTTGCATTTATATTAACGATTTTAGTTATTTGGATGGATGGATTAGATGGTTATGTTGCCAGAAAATTAAATGAATCCTCTAAATTTGGTGCTTTATTAGATATTTTAGGCGATAGAATTGTAGAAAATGCTTACTGGATTGCTTTCTTATCATTAGGTTGGCTTCCTGTTTGGGTTCCGCTTGTCGTTGTTTCAAGAGGGTTAATTACAGACAGTTTAAGATCAGTAGCTTTTGAACAAGGTTATACAGCCTTTGGCAGCTCAACAATGATGGAAAATCCTATCGGTAAATTTATCGTTGCTTCAAATTTCAGCAGATTTTCTTATGCAATATTTAAAGCATTAGCTTTTGCTTTATTAATTGTGGCTCATATTCCTGCTGAATATAAATATAAATCGATTGTAAGTTTTGCAGGCTATTTTTCAGCTTATTTCTCAATATTTTTCTGTGTAGTTAGAGGATTGCCTGTTATTATTGAAAGTAAAAGGTTTATATTTACTAATGAATCAGCAAAATAAAAGCTTCAATATTGTTCTTTTTCAGCCCGAAATACCGCAAAATACAGGGAATATCGTAAGGCTTTGCTCATGCACTAACAGTAAACTTTATTTAGTCGGTAAATTGGGTTTTCAGTTGACTGATAAATATTTGAAAAGAGCGGGACTTGATTATTGGGATGATGTTGATATTAAACAAATACCTACTTTAGAGGAATTAATTGAGAATAATTCGGGTAGTAATTTTTATTATTTGACAACTAAAACAAAAAGTAGTTTTACTGATATAAAATTTAAAGATGGAGATTTTCTTGTTTTTGGAAGTGAAACAAAAGGTCTTCCTTCTGAAATAATTGAAGCAAATCCTGATAAAACGCTTACTATTCCAATGTTTATAGGGAAACGAAGTTTAAATCTTTCAAATTCAGTTTCAATAGTATTATATGAAGCATTAAGACAAAATAATTTTTGGGATTAACAACTATGAATGAAGTATATCGAATAATTGATGCTAATTTAAACCGAATCACCGAAGCATTAAGAGTTTTAGAGGAAATATCACGTTTTATCTTAAACGATAAAGAAATTTCGGAAAAATTTAAAAATGACAGGCATAAATTAGCGACTTATGTAGATAGAAATTATTCTATACTTTTAGATTCCCGTGATACAGTCAATGATGTTGGTGTCGGAATATTTAATCCTACATCAAAAAAGTCATTAATGGATGTTTTTAAAGCTAATGTTAAAAGATTACAGCAATGTTTAAGAGTTTTAGCTGAATATTATTCAATATTAGGCGAAGATAATGCTGCTTTTGAGCAAATGAGGTATGAAAGTTATACAATGGAAAAAGTTATGTTTGATAAATTGTCTAAGAAAGTTAATTTGCATAAATTATCTGATAAAAAGTTATATTTAGTTACGGATAGAAATAAATTTGCTGATGATAATGCATTTTTAGATGCACTTGCAGCTGCTTTAAAAGGTGGAGTGCAAATAGTTCAGTTGAGAGAAAAAACTGCTACGGCAAAAGAAATAGTAAATTTAGCGCAAAAAGTCAAAGAGTTATGTGGACATTTTAATGCTTTGTTTATTATAAATGATAGGGTTGATATTGCTCAAATAGTCGGTGTTGACGGTGTTCATCTGGGACAGGATGATATAGACATTCATTCTGCAAGAAAATTATTAGGTAATGATGTAATTATAGGTATCTCCACTCATGAGCCAAAACATGCACTAAAAGCTGTTGAAGATGGAGCTGATTATATTGGAGTCGGACCTGTGTTTGAAACACCTACAAAACCTGGTAAAAAATCGGTTGGTCTTGAATATGTTGAATGGGCAACGCAAAACGTTAATATTCCATGGTATGCAATCGGTGGGATTGATTTAACCAATGTTTCAGAGGTTGTAGCGCATGGGGCAACTCGAACAGCTGTTGTTAGAGCAATTATTAATGCAGAAAATCCTGAAGCTCAAGCTAAAGAATTTATAGTTAAACTTAATTCTAAAAGTAATTAATTTGAGTTTTTTAAAACAAATTTATATTAAGGGTTAAAAATCGAGGGAAAATGAACATTTGGATTGATGCTGATGCATGTCCTGCTGAAATAAGAGATATTATTATAAAAGCGGCTCATAAAAGAGCTATATCGGCTATTTTTGTTTCAAATAAGCTCATGGCTATACCTGAGTCTCCATATTTGAGTTTTATTAAAGTAGAACAAGGGGCAGATGTGGCAGACCAATATATTGCGGAAAATGTCAGCAGTAAAGATTTAGTCATAACTCAAGATATTCCTTTAGCTGCAATAATTGTCCCAATGGGCGCTGTTGTTATAAGTTTTCATGGCGATCTTTTTACGGAGTCAAATATTGGTGAACGCCTTTCTGTTCGTAATTTTATGACTGAATTGAGAGAAACAGGTGTTCAGACTTATGGCCCAAAACCTTTTAATGACAAGATTAAACAGAAGTTTGCAAATACTTTTGATCAGCAATTAGTAAAATTAATGAAATATATGTAATAATTAGTTAGCAGACAGATTGTTGAAAATATTAGAGTTTTAAGTTTGGAATTTTATGAGTTATTTTGAGGCAAATTTAAAAAGTTTAGAAAAGCATAATCCATTGCTTGCAAAAGATTTAAAAAGTCTTGAATTAACTGCAATAATTGAGAAGTTTGCTTTTAAAAATTCAAAAAACGGTGAAATTAATCTGTTTTATCAGAATTTGCCAATTCATGATAATGAATCTCCAATAAATGAAGCTAAAGTTATAACAGGATTTTTACAGGATAGCTCCGACTCTTCAATCACAATTTTATTGGGCTTAGGAATAGGTTATCTTTTAAAGGAATGTTTTAATTCTATTTCAGGGAAAATAATTATTTTTGAACCAAATATCGAAATTTTGAAATTTTCGCTCGAAGCAATTGATTTTAGCGAATTATTAGATTCCGAAAGAGTTTTTATAACGAGTGACTTTGCTCAGCTGACATTGATTTTACAGGAGTTATACTCTTTAGATTCAAAAATACATCTTAATGGATTAACTTCCTTTAAATTATTTAATCCTGATTTATTGGAAGTCCTTTCTGCTGAAATTAATGAAACAGTATCAGAACTTAATGCAAATTTTTCGACTTTATTTGATAAAGCTCCATTTTGGGCTGTTAATTCGGTGAAAAATATTAAAAATATAATAGATAAACCGGATATTTTGGCTTTGGATAATATATTTTTGAATAAACCTGCTGTTATTGTTTCACCGGGGCCGTCTTTAGATGATTATATTGAAGACTTGAAAGCGAATAAAGATAAAGTAGTTATTTTTGCAACCGGAAATTCGGCTAAAACTTTAATAAATAATGGAATTGAACCGAATTTTATTTGTTTTATTGATAATAATGATAATACAGCACAAGTTAGTGGTATTGATGTATCAAATATAAATCTGATTGCTCAGCCTACTGCACATAATAATGTTTTTAATATTAATTCAAAAAGAAAATATGTATATTTTACGGAAAACGATTTATTTTCGAGATGGATGAAGACAACTTGTAATTTTGACTTACCAAAGTATGATAGCAAAGGAACAGTTTCTTATTGTGCGTTTGTTTCGGCTGTTATTTCGGGTTGTAATCCAATTATTTTATTGGGGCAAGATTTGGCATATACAAATAATAAATGTTATGCAACATCAAGTGCTTATGGCGGACTGAAAGTTAAATGCAGCAGTGAAACAGGCGAATATGAACTGGATATTAACAATAAAGAAAATTTAATTAAGCATTATGTGAAAGATGAATTAATGCATGCAAAAGAAGATGTTCTTAATTATGTTTTTAATCAAGTAAGGTCTAAACTTGATCTTGTAAAAGGTCAACATGGTGAACTTCTTCCAACAGATACAAACTATAAATCTTTTATTAAATATTTTGAGGAATTTGCATTAACTCAACAAACTTCAATTAAACTTTATAATTCATCAATCGGAGGTGCACAGATTGATGGGTTTGAAAATAAACCTATTAGTCAAATTTTATCTGATTTTTCGCCTTTAGGGATAAATATTGATGAGGTTATAAGTAATTCGTCAGATAATTATAAATTACCGCTTCAAAGTAATCTTTCAACTCTTAAAGCTGAAATTGCTCAAACAAAAGAAATGCTTCTAACTTATGTTAAAAAAGCTGAAACACTTGTAGAGCTTTGTATAAATACAGAAAAAGAAGTTAAATCTTTATCGCCAAATGTGAATTTAATAAGACAGAACTCTAATGTCCTTATCGAAGAGTTTTTCGAGTTCCAAGAGGGGGTATTTTATAATAATAATTTTTTAACCTATCCCGTATTTAAAGAACTGGCTATATTAAATAATTTAATCAACAGCGAAGAGCTTTTCGATGATTTAATCAGATTTTGTTATACGCATAAGGCTTTTTATACTAAATTTATAACAGAATATGAGCAGATTATATTCTATTTAGAGGATATTTAAAAACATTAAATTATTTTTATAAATTTATGTGAATCAATTGCAAGATATCTGGCAATTTTATGTATTATTTGTTTTAATATATATGTTTGAATATTATTGTAGGATTATATAATGAAAATGATTTCTAATAATTTTGTATCATTTGGAGCAACAACTAATAATAAAGCAAATAATACAAATGAAGTTAGTAATAATTTGAATTATACTTTAACCGGAGCTTCTATTGGTGGAGTTGTTGGTGATGTTTATAATAGATTTCGTACAATTAGTGATAATGAAGCAATTGTTGAATTTAAAAAAACTCTTGTTGATATTTCAAAGTCTTCTGATGAAGAATTTTTAAATAATATGCTAGAAGATGGGACTATACAGAAAAAATTTGAATGTGTTCCTGCAGAATTACGTGAAGAAGCGTATAAGAAAGCTTCAAGTATCACTAAAAATATAATGACGAAAGATCCAGATGCATTTATTAAAACCTTTATACCAAAAGAGGAGATCCAAAAACTAAAAGAAGCAATTAGGTATGATTTAGTTAAATCAAGTAAATACTGGGGTATTGGTTGTGCGGTTGGTGCCGGTCTTACCTTAATAGGTATTAATCTTTTAAAACCGAAGGTTAAAGAGACAAATAAATAATCATTATTTTTTATAATTTTTATTTATAACAGAGTATGAGCAAATTTTATTGTAATAAAACATAGTGATATTCTTTGAATAAAAATTTAGCTAGTAAATTCTAGTATGTTTGTAGTACTTTATTTATTAAAAAATATTTTTATAGTTATAAACGTATTAAGTAGATAAAGGAATATGTAAAATGCTTAATCTTGGCAATTATATAATAACAACAGGAACTTTTGACCCTCCTACAAGGAAGGGACATCTTAATAATTTAGTGCAAGCACATAAGATAACAGGTAAAAAGATTATGGTTTTGCCTAACTATAATCCTGGTCATAAAAAACCATTTGCTTCTTTTACTGAAAGAGTTTCAATGTTGAAAAAGTTATTTAAGCAGCATCCTTTTATTCATGTTAGAACATTTCAAAAAAGAGTAGATTCAAAGTTGCGTCAACTAACTAATCAATCGGCTCAATATACAGAAATGTATAAAATGATAATAAAAGAAAATAAACTTCTTCCTGGGCAACGATTAGGTCTATTGACAGGTGAAGATAATGCCGCAAATGTATTAAAATCATTAAAAGAAAATAACATGCTAAAAAAAATCAAGCTATATGTCACAAAAAGACCGGGATATGAGCTTTCGGATGAAATTATAAAGCAATATAGAGAAGTTGGTGCTGAAATAAAAATTTTACCTGAAGTTTCTGATGCATCTTCGTCGGTGGTTCGAAAATCTATAACTGAAGGTACTACCTTTAAAAAAATATCAATTTTATCAAAGTCTGTTGCAAAATATATGACGAAACATCATTTATATAAAAAATTAATAAAGTAATTCAAAAACAAAAAACTTATCGTAAAAGTTAAGTTTTTTGTTTTAGCATATAAGAGTATTAGAAATTAAAAAATATTAAGGTTAATACTTTTTAGCGAGTTATATTACAATTTTTTTAACATTTTACTGAAAACTATCAATTTTTTATCAGTAAAGTTTTTATTAATATATAAAATAAATTGTTTGTGGGTATGCGTTATGAGTTTTGAAATTAATAATTCTGTTAAATTAGCAAATACGCAAAATATAAAACAAATAAAACCGCAACAGTCTGGTAATGTTGCTAAAATGACCAATGATAAACTTATAAAAGCAGATTCTCTTGAAATAAATTATCAGAAGAATCAACAAAATGACATTTTTTTAAAAGATTATCTTCTTAAACAAATAACAAAATCGGGAGTAAAAGTCCCGTCAAGCATAAACCTTGATGTATGCGCTCCTGGTGTTGATGATAAAAAATCAAAAGATGAGTTTGCTAAAGTTGTTTTTGGTCCATATCATGGATTTATAGATGATTTCTTTGAGCTTATGGCAGAAGAAAAACCTCAATTTGAGCAAAGAGTTAAAAATATGAAAACTGATGAAGGGCTAAAAAACAGCCTAACTTCAATTCATAATTTTTTAGATAATTATTATAAACTTGAAATTACTGTAAGTGGAAGTAAAAAACCTTATAATCTTTTACACCTTACAGAAGAGGATAAAAAAGAACTTAACACTATTGCAAAACCTGATGAAAAAGCATTTATCGATGAAGCCTTAAAGCACACTCAGGACACTAAAAAACTTGCGGCTAAATTCTCTCGTTCTGAAATGGAACGTAAAACATTATCCGAAGCTGGTGAAGGTTCGAAAGATTTTATTAAGACACTTATCGCAGGAACTGCTTTTACTTTTTTATTAGATCAGAATAATGAGAAAATTGTTGATGCTCTTAGCAAAAAGTCAACTAAACTGGCCAACTTAATGAATGGTTCTGCTACCTTGATAACAGGGGTGGGCGATGATGCACTTGCTTCAATTAAAGATTATCAACAGGATAAAGTTACATTAGGAAAACCTATGGCTAGAGGGATTTTAGCTTCTTCTTTAGCATTAGCTTATGGAGCAGGCTCCATACTTGATAAATATAAAGAAAAGATGGATTCTCGTACTGCTGCGGTAATATACAGTATAGTTTCATCAGTTGGAAGTATATGGTCTAATATTTGTGCCTTTGGGATTATGCAATCAAAACAAAAAGAGATGAAGGAATCAGGATTAATTAATCCAAATGATAAGCAAAATAGTTTTGCAAAAACCTTTAAAAATTATGTGGCTTATGATGCATATTTTGGAAAAATTATAGGAATACTTGCCTGTATTCCTGTTGCAATTATTGCTCAAAAAGCTGGTTTACTTAAACAAAAAGTAGTTATATCCGAAAGTGGTGAAAAAACAATTAAATTTGTACACAATATAGGTGGATCAATTGCACTTAACCTTATCGGGTCGGGTGAAACTCTTATTACATCGATTGTTCAAGCCTTTAGAGATACATTAAGAAAAGCAAGCATAGATAGTGCGAAAACTAATGTAAGCAATAATCCTGATAAGGCTTCAACCTATAATGCCAGAGAATTTAATATTGAGGGAGTTTCTAAAACATCTCAAACTGTTGATTCGCTAAAATTATTCACAAAATATACTCTTAATGACTGGAAAAAGTCTATTTCTAATATTGGGCCGTCAATTAATAGTGAAATAGAAAAAATTAAACATTTTTTTAATAAAAAAGTCACTAAAAAAGCATAACTTTTTAGATTTTTTGACTATGCTAAAATGTTTTAGAATTTTATAAACATTGTGCATTATATACAGAATAATTTTTTCTTTTTTAGCTATTAATTATTAATTTAAAGTTCATTATAATTTATTTTTTTTAATACTATAATTATTGATGATAGTTATTGAACCTGTATAATCAATAATTATAATAGACATTATTTCAGAAAAGAGGAACATAATGAGTAAAACTGTTTTATTAACTATATTAGACGGCTGGGGCATTGGCGGAGAATGTGCAAAAAATGCTTTAACTGTTGCCAATATTCCTAATTTTAAAGCTCTTTGGGAAAACTATCCGCATACCCAACTTCATGCAAGTGGCGAAGCTGTCGGACTTCCTGACGGTCAAATGGGAAACTCTGAAGTAGGACACCTTAATTTAGGTGCAGGAAGAGTTGTTTATCAGGAATTAACAAGAATTAATAAATCAATCAGAGAAGGCGACTTCTTCACAAATGAAAGATTTTTAGATGCAATTAAACATACTAAAGAAAATGATTCAGCTCTTCATCTTATGGGACTTGTCAGTAATGGTGGAGTTCACAGTTCATTAGATCATTTATTTGCTCTTATTGATTTAGCCGTAAAAAATGACCTTAAAAAAGTTTATGTTCACGCTTTCCTTGATGGAAGAGATACTCCTCCTCAAAGTGCTATCGGATTTGTGGCTCAAGTTGATAAAAAACTTAAAGAAGTCGGACTTCCTCCTGTAGCTACAGTTAGCGGAAGATATTACGCAATGGACAGAGATAAGAGATGGGATAGAGTAGAACAAGCCTACAACTGTCTTTTATTAGCAGAAGGTGCAAAAGCTGATAATGCTGAAGCTGCTGTTAAAACTTCTTATGAAAATAACGTTAATGATGAATTCGTTCTGCCTACCGTTATCGGTGGAAGTGAAACAAGAGTTAATGATAATGATTCAGTCATCTTCTTTAACTATAGACCTGATAGAGCAAGAGAAATAACAAAGTCATTAACAGATCCTACTTTTGATGGTTTTGCAAGAAAGAAAGTTCTTAATAACTTATATTATGTCTGCATGACACAATATGACGAAACAGCAGGACTTCCAATTGCTTATCCTCCACAACAATTAACTAATATTCTTGGTGAAGTTCTTGAAAAAAGCGGAATTAAAGAGTTTAGAACTGCTGAAACCGAAAAATATGCTCATATTACTTTCTTCTTCAATGGTGGAGTAGAAAAAGCTTTTGATTCTGAAACCAGAGCTTTAGTTGATTCACCAAAGGTTGCTACTTATGATTTACAGCCTGAAATGAGTGCTGCTGAAGTTGCTAAAAACGTTGTTGAAGCTATTAAATCAAATAAATACGGTTTTATTCTTGTGAACTTTGCTAATCCTGATATGGTTGGACATACAGGTGTTTTTGAAGCGGCTGTTAAAGCTGTAGAAGCTATTGACGTTTGCTTGAAAGACATTGTTACTGCTGTTAAAGAAAATGATGTAACAATGTTAATAACTGCCGATCATGGAAATGTAGAGTGTATGGAAGATCCTATAACAGGGGTTCCATTTACTGCTCATACAACAAATGATGTTCCGTTTATTGTTGTTAATTCTGATAATAAGAACCTAGCACTTAAAAATGACGGTATTTTAGCTGATATTGCTCCAACTATTTTAAATCTACTTAAAATAGAGCAACCTGAAGAAATGACTGGAACTTGCTTAATTAAGTAATGAACTAAATAATATATAAAAAGCGTTTCAGATTACATAACTGAAACGCTTTTTTTTTTGCTGAATTTTATTTTTTGAAAAATAAAAAGTTAGTCCATGGCTTTAGTGTTAATAGTAGAAGTTAAGTATAGACCAGCAGTAACATCTATATACATCAAATGTTAATCTTCAATTTAAGATGCGGATAACATAACAGCGAAGCATAGCTATTTAAATACATCAAATGTTAATCTTCAATTATCTGATTACCTTCACAAAGCCTTAATAATCCTTGATTTAAATACATCAAATGTTAATATTCAATGCACCAAGCCCAACAGTTGCGGGTCAGTTTTGGCTATTTAAATACATCAAATGTTAATCTTCAATGTGTAGTTAGCACACCAGTTAGGAGAGAAACAGCAATTTAAATACATCAAATGTTAATCTTCAATGACATTTTAATTCCTTATAATTTTAGAATAAGTTATTTAAATACATCAAATGTTAATCTTCAATTCAGCGGTAGACTATCTTGTGCCGTTAAGCAACCTAATTTAAATACATCAAATGTTAATCTTCAATGGCGTTACAACAAATGCCAATAAGCAAAAAAACAAATTTAAATACATCAAATGTTAATCTTCAATCGCATTTCCCCTATTACTTGAATAGCATTTTTGCCAAATTTAAATACATCAAATGTTAATCTTCAATCTCATTGCCAGTATAAGGATTAATATTTCCTTTTGTATTTAAATACATCAAATGTTAATCTTCAATTGAAAGTTTTGTAGAATTTGCCAACAAAAAACTATAATTTAAATACATCAAATGTTAATCTTCAATTGTAGTGAAAAACAAGGAATTTGCTAATCTTATTCCATTTAAATACATCAAATGTTAATCTTCAATTGGAGGTCTTGAATTTGCTCCGACTTGGAGTCATATATTTAAATACATCAAATGTTAATCTTCAATTTCCTGCAACAAAGGAATAAACCCTTTTACTTCTATTTAAATACATCAAATGTTAATCTTCAATTATCTTTTAATGTAGACCATAAACCAGCAACAGTTATTTAAATACATCAAATGTTAATCTTCAATTTTGTAGACCTGATCTAAAATATCTTTAATAACATCATTTAAATACATCAAATGTTAATCTTCAATACGAAAGAAGAGCAGTAAATCAAGCAGGTAACATATTTAAATACATCAAATGTTAATCTTCAATAGCTTTATCAATGCAATTTACCCATGTCCCTTCAGCATTTAAATACATCAAATGTTAATCTTCAATTCGGTAATAAAATTAAATACTTTTTTTCTTTCTTCATTTAAATACATCAAATGTTAATCTTCAATCAAACTGAACCCGAGATTGTACCCGAATGTTTTATTCATTTAAATACATCAAATGTTAATCTTCAATAAGAGCCTTTGTTTTCCTCAAATTTGTACTTATATATTTAAATACATCAAATGTTAATCTTCAATTAAATTAATAAAATTAACAATGGATACTTTTTCTCAATTTAAATACATCAAATGTTAATCTTCAATGAATGAAAAAGAATTTTGTTGCGTTCAACTATCAAAATTTAAATACATCAAATGTTAATCTTCAATAAACGGTTGATGTTTGGAACTGGATTTGCACGAAATTTAAATACATCAAATGTTAATCTTCAATCAGTGACGGGTCAACTGATACCATTCCCCGACACAGATTTAAATACATCAAATGTTAATCTTCAATCAGGATAATCTACGGAAACACAAGTGATTCTTCTGAATTTAAATACATCAAATGTTAATCTTCAATGGGACAGGACTTAAAAATGTTATGCAAAATGTGTAATTTAAATACATCAAATGTTAATCTTCAATTGTATGGGATATTACAAGAGCGTTTGCAATGTCTAATTTAAATACATCAAATGTTAATCTTCAATGTTTCTAATTCTCGTAGTTTCCTAGAAGTAAAAGAATTTAAATACATCAAATGTTAATCTTCAATAGCCGAAGCAATGTTTGTTGAGAAAAGATTGTCGCTATTTAAATACATCAAATGTTAATCTTCAATCTTGCATTGGATGTTTGAGGAGAAATTTTAGAGAAATTTAAATACATCAAATGTTAATCTTCAATTACTCAACCTTAAAACCGTTAATAAGCATATCGTCTATTTAAATACATCAAATGTTAATCTTCAATTTATTACTGTGGTTGTATTTAAAACAACAATCTTATTTAAATACATCAAATGTTAATCTTCAATTAGGATTGGATATTGTTACAGTTGTAAATGGCTGTATTTAAATACATCAAATGTTAATCTTCAATTCAACTTCTCCATTTTTCCAACAATTACAAGTGTCTATTTAAATACATCAAATGTTAATCTTCAATCATTATTGGGGTAATAGCTAAAAAGGGCTTAAATTTATTTAAATACATCAAATGTTAATCTTCAATTAGAGGCGAAAAAATGCAAGTAAAAAACTTACAAACATTTAAATACATCAAATGTTAATCTTCAATTTAATAAGTCCCATTCCTGTTGTATCTATATTCATTATTTAAATACATCAAATGTTAATCTTCAATAAAAGTAAGTCCATCGGTTTTGTTACCTAATCCTAAATTTAAATACATCAAATGTTAATCTTCAATTAGTTTAATTATTACGGGGATTTTTTGTGTCTATTTTTATTTAAATACATCAAATGTTAATCTTCAATACAGAAGAATATAACAAAGCTAATATGGGAACATCATTTAAATACATCAAATGTTAATCTTCAATTCATCATCTATAGAAATATATATATTAAAAGCCCATATTTAAATACATCAAATGTTAATCTTCAATAAAGAAAAATGGTAAGCAAGATTTATTAAAAGCTATATTTAAATACATCAAATGTTAATCTTCAATCATATCTCTCTATCTAATGGATTAAGTCTTTTAGCTATTTAAATACATCAAATGTTAATCTTCAATTAGTCCTGAATTAGTTGTCGGTCAAGTTGTAGACGTATTTAAATACATCAAATGTTAATCTTCAATGTTATATCAAAAAAGAAAAGAAAAGTTCTTTTTTAATTTAAATACATCAAATGTTAATCTTCAATTTTACTTAATAATGCTCGTGTTGGTCAAATAACTGCATTTAAATACATCAAATGTTAATCTTCAATTGGCAATAACGGCTTAACTCATGGCAGATGGTCAGAATTTAAATACATCAAATGTTAATCTTCAATGCAACTATAAGAAAACAGATTTTTAAAGATAAATTATTTAAATACATCAAATGTTAATCTTCAATAAGTTCTGTTTTATCCCATTCGCATTCTTCAAATCGATTTAAATACATCAAATGTTAATCTTCAATTAATTTTATAGGCATAACAGCAGCTAAAGAATTTACATTTAAATACATCAAATGTTAATCTTCAATATAATCCGAATCATGGGATTAAGACAATAATAATATTTAAATACATCAAATGTTAATCTTCAATGCAGATGATAGTGAACATTATTTACCAGATATTCAATTTAAATACATCAAATGTTAATCTTCAATGCCCGAAGCGTGGAGTTATATCTTGGAGTGTGAAAAATTTAAATACATCAAATGTTAATCTTCAATATGGATTGAAGCTGTCTTTTATACTCCCAGTCTTCTATTTAAATACATCAAATGTTAATCTTCAATTGGCAATAACGGCTTAACTCATGGCAGATGGTCAGAATTTAAATACATCAAATGTTAATCTTCAATATCAAGAAGAAAAAAAGATGGAAGCGGAGGAGAGTTATTTAAATACATCAAATGTTAATCTTCAATAGTCGGCGAAGCTTTTAGGGTTCTTAACAAACTTTCCTGATTCAGATAGAAATTAAATTTACACAATAAGTG
>JBAXKC010000014.1:0-61722 GCA_037137535.1 bacterium
CTTGTTATTCTTCATTATTTTATCCTAGCATGTTAATCACGCTAGTCTAGAGCCAAAATAAATATGTGTGAAAAATCTGTGATATATAGAGTTTTCTATAAAATATCAGTTTTATAAATTTAGTTTTAGCAATTTATAAACTGAGTAAGAATATTTATTCTGATAATTGTTTATAAAGTTCGACGATATTTCCACTTTCACAAAAAGCATTTGTACCTATATTATAAAAATATTTTGAATTTGGAGAATTCTTAGAAGGTTTGTCGTCAAAAGATTTATAAATGATATCTTTAATTAAATTAAATTGTTCATTAATTTGCATTTTTTCAAAATTTGTTGATAGTTCTTTTCTTGCAATTATTTTATCTTTTTGAATGTCACTTAGAGCTCTTTGTTGTTGCATATTACTATATTTATAAACAGCGGAATTGTTTAATAAATCTTTAAATTTTTGATTTAAACCGTCAATTTCAACAATACCGTCCCTGATTAATTCTGCAAATAAAGCTGTTTTAATAATAAGCCATTTATCTTCAGGATTGATATATTTTGAAATTTGAATATTAAAATCAGCTGCTTCAATATAATCTTTATTTGGTGTTTCAATATTAGTTTTAAATTTATTTAAAATATTGTTAATTTCATTTGTATCTTGAGTTTTAAGATATTGAGTAAATGCAATATTTGATTTTTCAACACCTTCTTTAATTTCTTCAAGTGACATAACTTCGGGTAGTTCAGTAACATTTGTTGAAAGAATTCTTTGATCAATATTTTTACTTAAAAGCCATCTATAGTAAGGAGCTTTCTTTTTTGCATCAGGAGAGTCAATTACAAAAATCATTCCATCACAGTCGCTACCAGGGAATGGCATTTTTTGTCCAACAGATGAATTTTTATCATATCCCATAAATAAAATTTCAAAATTTTCTCGTTCTGCAATTGCATTTATTCCATTTAATGCTTCCCTAACCATATTGGAGGATACTTTATCAAATTTAGGAAATCCTGTTTTTTCTTTAAAAGCAGATATAAATGCTTTTTTATCTTTATCTGTTTTTAGTGTCTCAAAAAAATTATCTAATTTTTTTATTCCTACTTGATTTTTTTTAGATACTTCTTTGTTCTCTTCTGGTAAATATTCCCAATAAAATGCATTTTCATATTTTATATCGTCAAAAAAAGAGTTAATTTTTTTAGAAATATCTAATTCTGACATATTTCTAAAAGATATATTATAAGATTTTAAAGTAGATAAAGGAGGATAGTTTAAATGTGCTTTGGTTAAATGACTACTTGGAGTAAGTATTGTATGTTCTTTCTTTTTTAGAGAAGGCTTTGCTAAGTTATATTTATTATTTTTAGTTATAAGCAATTTAAAAGCTCCTTGTGCATATTATTAATTATTTAAAAGGTTTAAATATAAAAAATTGCTAATGAGAATACAAAAAATTAAATTATTTTAGTAAATTTAATAAATTTGAGGCAGATTTTAAATTTAAACTTAAACATTTTATTAAGAAATTAAATTAATAATAAATTTAATAATTAAGGATAGCAATTTTTTTAATAAAAATGTTTTTATATATTTAATATATATTTTTTGCGTGCTTGAATACGGGGATTTTATTATGACTTACATAAATAATTATAAAGAGTTTACCAATTTAAAAAATTGTAAAAATGATAATATGGCAAATGCGAGTTTTAATTCAGTGCCTCACGAATTAAATAAATTGCCAAAAGATTTTCTTTTTCCAAAGCATGATTTAAAGCAAAAAAACTTAATTGCGTTAAATTCATTTATGCAAAATCAGCTTTATGAAGATGCTTTCTCCGAATGTTTTGAGCCGCATGTTTTAACAAGTCGTAGCCCTAAAAAGGATCTTGAAGTGGGTGACTTTATAGTTAAAACTCAAGAGTTGAAAAAAGAGGAAAAACAGGAAACTTTAAAAAACGCAAAATCGGCAAAAAATCTTTTTGAAGAAAAAACAGAAGATATTGAGAAAAACGTAATTGATAATCCTCCGCAGAAAAAGGAGCAAGCCCCCGTTAAAAATAAAGGTTTTGTTCTTACGTCAAATCAATCGACAGTAAAGGAAGAACAAAAGAAACAGGAATTAACCGAAAAAATAAATTTTGCAGATGAACCAAAATTAAAAGAGGAGGAAAAACACACTACTGAATTGAAAAAACAGGAACTGCAAGCAGAAAAGCAAAACATTGTTTTACATCATGACAATAAAGCCGCAGAAAAGCAGGTAGGCGATTTTCTTAATGCGCAGAAATTTGCCAAAGAAGAAAATAAAAAATTGCAGGAAAAAGAAAAAGCAAAAAAAGAAGCCTTTGAATCTTTAGAAAAAATAGGAGAAGAGAGAAAAAAGATAAAACGTAAAAGAAAAGGCGGTCAAAATAACAGCCTTGCCAATGAAGCAGAGAAAGAAGACAAAAAAACAGTTAAAAAGCTGATACATATTGCAACAGCAAATCCATTATTTTTAATAATGCTTTTAATTTTAATAATAGCCACTCTTTGTGTTGGAATTTATTTGTCTTAAACTTTTCAATATGATTATAAAGTTGGAATTAATAAAATGAAAAAAGTGTTTGCCCCAGGATGTGCATTAATACTCTATAAGCCTGATTTGGTAGAGAAAATAAATCAATTATTGAATGACAATGTTGAATATATGGATAGATTTGATATTTGTTGTAGAAATAAGGCTGAATTTGATATGCCGACACAAATAGTTAATATTTGTTCGGGATGTAATAAAAGATATAGAAAAGATTATCCTAATGTGGAAACAATTTCTATATGGGAGATTATAGCAGAAAGTGATTTTTTAAAGTTCCCTGATTATCATGGAATTAAAATGAGCATTCATGATCCTTGTGATTTTCGTACTGAGCCAAAAATTCATGCTGCTGTCAGAAAAATTTTAAAAAAAATGAATATAGAAATTGTTGAAGCTGAAAAAAGTAAAAATAAAAGCGTTTGCTGCGGTGATAGCTCTTGGGGTGTATTACCCACTTCAAAAGTAAAAGAAAAGATGCAGGAAAGAGCATCACAAATGCCTGAAGATAATGTTTTAGTTTATTGTGTCAGTTGTATTAAATCAATGCATATCGGTGGTAAAACTCCTTTTTATTTAGTGGATCTTGTTTTTGGAGAAGAAACCATAATAGGCACTTATGAGCCGGATGACTGGCATAGAGAACTTGAGGAATTTATAAAAACGCACTAATTCTTTATATTAGTGCGTTAAAAAAAATAATAAGTTAAACTTCTTGAGGCCGTTTTCTTCTCAGAGCTTCAATATAAACTAATAGCACCGAAATATCGGCAGGGTTTACCCCTCCTATTCTTGAAGCCTGAGCAAGCGTCTTAGGTTTTATTTTAGTTAGTTTTTCTCTTGCTTCTCTCGGTAATTGTTCGATTGCCATATAGTCAATATCATCGGGAATATGCATTTTTTCAAATTTATCAGCCTGTTCTATCTGATGATTTTGTCTTTCTATGTATCCTGCATATTTTATTTCAACTTCAACCTGTTCTGTAATTTCTTTCGGCAGATTTAAGTTTTGGGTTTCGTTATCTAGTTTTTTAATTGTTTCATAAAGTACGTTAGGACGTTTTAAAAGGTCATCAGCTCTCATTCCAAGTGATATATTTTCTTCATATTCCGCTAAAATAGAGTTATTTTCATCGTTAGCAGCTATTTTTAACAGGCTTAATCTTTGTTTTTCTTGTGCTATCATTTCCTGTTTTTTTAAGAAATTTTCCCATCTTTGTTGTGAAATAAGTCCGACTTCGTAGCCAATAGGAGTTAATCTTGTATCAGCATTATCTTGCCTTAATATCAGACGATATTCCGATCTTGACGTCAACATTCTGTATGGTTCATCAATGTCTTTGGTTACAAGATCATCTATTAACGTGCCAATATAAGAGCTGCTGCGAGATAATGTAATCATTGGCTTGTCCTGTACATGTTTGGCTGCGTTAATCCCTGCGACAAGACCTTGAGCTGCGGCTTCTTCGTATCCGCTTGTTCCGTTTATTTGTCCTGCACAGAATAATCCTTTTATTTTCTTTGTCATAAGTGTATGATTTAACTGAACGGCAGGAACATAGTCATATTCAACCGCATAAGCAGGTTTTAAGATTTTTACATTTTCAAGACCGGGTAAAGATTGTAGCATCTGTATCTGAACATCCGCAGGAAGGCTTGTTGAAAAGCCTTGAACATAGACTTCATAGGTGTTTCTTCCTTCGGGTTCGATAAATATATGATGCGACTCTCTATGAGCAAACCTTACGACTTTATCTTCAATAGAAGGGCAATAACGAGGCCCCGCCCCCTTAATAAGTCCTGTAAACATAGGGGATTTATCAAGATTTGCCATGATTATTTCATGAGTTTTTTTTGTTGTTCGTGTCAAATAACAGGGAATTTGAGTTTTTTCGGGTCTTTCAGGTTCAAAAGAGAAGAAGTTAAGTTCTTCATCGCCCGGCTGAATTATTAATTTTGAATAATCAATGGTTCTTCCGTCTACTCTGGCAGGAGTTCCCGTTTTTAATCTTCCTGTTCTGATTCCATGTTTTTGTAAGGATTCTGATAGGCCGTAAGCAGGGAATTCACCCGCTCTGCCAGCGGGAAAAGATTGCAGTCCTATAAATATTTTTCCGTTTAAAGATGTTCCTGTGGTTAAAACGACTGAATTAGTCGGATATTCAATCCCCAGTTCGTCTTTAACTCCTGTTATTTTATCGTTTTCAATAATTATATCGGTTATAGCTGTTTGTTTTATGAATAAATTTTCATGTTTTTCAAGCTCTGCTCTCATCGCCTGCATATATTCTTTTTTGTCGGATTGAGCTCTTAAGGCTCTAACCGCAGGGCCTTTACTGGAATTTAGCATTTTCATCTGAATATAAGTAGCATCGGTTACAACGCCCATCATTCCGCCAAGTGCATCTATTTCCTTGACTATATTGGACTTTGCAGGACCTCCGATGGCAGGATTGCATGGCATTAAGGCAATATTGTCTATATTTATGGAGGTAAGGAGAACTTGTGCTCCAAGTTTTGCTGCTGCTAATGCGGCTTCGCATCCGGCATGTCCGCCACCTACAACTATTACGTCAAATTTAGTCATGATATTTTTTTACAACTTCCTCGCAAATTTCTTCACTATTCATTTTATCAATAAAAAACCAGTTGATGTTTTTGTTTGCTCTAAACCATGTAAGTTGTCGCTTTGCATAGTTTCGGCTGTTTTTTTGTATTTTTTCAATCATCTCGTCATAGGTTAAAATTTCGTCAAAATACTCGCAAATTTCCCTGTAACCCAAGGTTTTTAATAGAGAAACCGTTCTTCCGTATTTTTTTATAAGGTTTTCAACTTCTTCTATCATTCCGTCCTGCATCATTATATGGACTCTGCGGTTTATTCTTTCATAGAGATATTCTCTATCAGATGCGTTAAGTCCTATATATAATACGTCATACTTGTCATCGCCTTTTGTCTGAACTTTTGACATAGGCTCTCCAAGATGTTTTTGAACTTCTAATGCTCTTATTATTCTGAAAGAGTCGTTGGGATGAAGTTTTGTCGCCATATCAGGGTCAGATTTTGAAAGTATTTCATGAAGGCGTTCTCTTCCTTCGGTTTCGGAAATAATTCTTAATTCTTCTCTATATTCAACATCGGGGGTAACGTCGGGAATATTAAGCCCTTCTATCAAGGCTTTAATGTAAAAACCTGTCCCTCCGCAGATTATAGGAATATTTCCTCTCGAGGATATTTCCTGAATGGCTGTTTCAGCTTGCCTTACGTATTTTTCAACGGTAAAATCCTCTGTCGGGCTTACAACGTCAATTAAATAATGTGAAGCACGAGAGAGTTCTTCTGCATTTGGTTTTGCAGTTCCTATATTGAAATCACGGTATACAAGCCTTGAATCAGCAGAAATAATCTCTCCTCCAACTTGTTTTGCAAGTCTGAGAGAAATATCCGTTTTACCTGATGCAGTCGGACCTGTGATAGCTATTAATTTTTTTACTGTATTTTTCAAGGCTCAAAAAGTTCAATATTGTTAAGTAAACTGATATGTATATTGTAGCTAATAAGCTTAAAATTTGAAACAACGGATTTTCTCCGGCAAACATAGAACTTATTAAAATTATTGTATTGCCTATAAAGTTAGCGGAAAAAATTATAAAAGTTTCAGCAGGTTTGTTTATTACGGTTTTAACACTTTCTGCTAAAGCTTTAAAGGGATTTTTGGAATATAAAATAATGGCTTGTGTCCAGAATATAGCTAAATATGAGCATATGACGATAAAGAAAAGTTCAATTATTCCAAGATAATATAAAGATTTATATTGAGGATTTTTAATTAGAGCAAGGACTTCGTTATTTGTTTTTGCCTTTAACATCGAGTTTTGAAGAGAAATAACTACTTTTTCCATATTTGCTCCGCCTATAGTTATTTTAAAGATAAGTTGAATAACCAATAGAGCAATAATTATAAAAATAAATGAAATTAATGTAACTGACACCATACTTAAAATATTTTTTTCCACACCAGGGAAAAATTCTTTGTAATTTTTAATATATTCAATAGCTTTATCTTCTTTGGAGAAGGCTTTTTTGAAAAAGAGGTTTATGTTCTTGTCAATCATTGGATACCACCCTGCGATAAAGGCAGATGACAATAAGAATACAAATAACATAATAATTGGATTAAGAGCTAATTTGGGTGTTAAAAATATGCCGATAACCATCATATAGGTTACAAGCGGCCAGATTATGGATAAATTATCTAACATTATTTTATATGCGGTTTTTAAAGTTTCTGTTGCTTCGGTCAGTATTCCCATAAAATTATATTCCTTTATTACATTATGTGATTATATCAAATCAAAAATTGCATAAAATAGTTTGTATTTAATTTTTTTACATGTAATATCTTATGTGTAGTAATTATTTTAGGGGTTACCATGTCAAAATTCAGTATATTAAAGTTTCTTTTACCTCCTGAAGAGAAAGTTTTCTACGGATTATTCGAGCAGGGCAGCGAAATTTGTAATTCAGCCGCTAATCTTTTCTATGATGCGGTTCATAACGGATATAACGAAGAAAGATTAATAGAAGCTAAAGACTTAAAGCATAGAGCGGTTAAAAACGCTAAAGAAACTATAGCAGAGCTTAATTCAACCTTTATTACTCCTATTGAAAGAGAAGATATTCAATTTATTTCTTCACAATTAGAGAGAATGGCTAAAAAAATCATTAAAGCCTTCTTTAATTTAAGAGTTTATAAATTTGAAACTCACGATGAAACTGTAAGAAAGCAAGCAGAAACTTTAGTTCAGGCAACAAATGAATTGAAAATTCTTGTAGCTATGCTTAAATCTCATGGAAATATTAAAGAAGTTTCTGAAGTAAGCAATAAAATCAAGGAAATTGAAACACATGGTGATGAAATTCTTCAAAGTGCACTTGAAGAGCTTTTCTCAGGTAAGCATGATGCTTTGACTGTTATAAAATTGAAAGATATTTATAAACAGCTTGAAAATGCTTTGGATATATCTTGTTGTGTATCTGATTCTATCCTTAACGTTGTATACAAGCTTAGTTAGCTTTTAAAACACAAAAATCTTAATGGGTTTTTGTGTTTCTATTAATAAAAGAGTGAGAATAATTTATGGATTTAGCATTATTCGTATTATTTATTGTAGTAATTGCCGGTTTGGCTTTTGAATATATTAACGGTTTCCATGATTCAGCCAATGCAATTGCGACAGTAGTTTCAACAAAAGTATTAACTCCGAGGCAGGCCGTCATTTATGCGGGTTTTTTCAACCTTGTTGGTGCTTTTTCAGGTGTTGGGGTTGCTAAGACTATTTCAAGCGGATTGCTTGTTCATAGTTATGCACCGACTCAAATAGTAATATTTTGCGCATTACTTGCAGCAATAATATGGAATCTTATTACATGGGTATTTGCAATTCCCTCAAGTTCTTCCCATGCTTTAATTGGTGGACTTTTAGGTTCTGCAATGGTGGGTTCCGGTTTAGGTGCAAAGGTTGTAGATTTCTTTGGCGATCCTCATAAGGGATATTTTATTCATAAACAACTTCCGTTTTTTCATAATGTTTATCTTGAATGGCCAAAGTCAGGATTAATGGGAAAAGTAATTATACCAATGTTTCTTTCTCCTCTAATAGGGGTTATAGTTGGTTTTTTCATAATGGTTCTTTTATTGTGGATGTTTGCAAAAGCAAATCCTGAAAAAATAAATAAATGGTTTAGAAAATCACAGCTTCTTTCATCAGGAGTTATGGCTTTCAGTCATGGTTCAAACGATGCTCAGAAAACAATGGGTATCTTGACTCTCGCTTTGCTCTCCTATGGATTTGTTCATAATAATGATATTCCAATGTATGTAGTTGCGGCCTGTGCTGTGACTATGGGGCTTGGGACAATGGCAGGCGGATGGAAAATTATTAGAACTATGGGTAGTAAGGTTATTACACTTAAACCTATTCATGGTTTTGCAGCTGAAACAGCAGCAGCAGGTGTTATATTAACCGCATCTCATTTTGGAATGCCTATTAGTACTACTCACGTTATTTCAACTTCTATTATGGGAGTAGGAGCTACTAAAGGAGCAGGTGCTCTTAAATGGAATTTAATCAGCAGAATAGTAACGGCTTGGGTTGTTACAATCCCTGCATGTATGATTATATCAGGGCTTGCCTTCTATATAATTCAAAGAGTGTTTTAATAATAAAAATTTATATTTAAAAATCCGACCCTTATAAGGTCGGATTTTTGGTTTTTAATGGTATTTTATGATGTTCGGCTAGGTCTTCCATTTGTTCGATAACCTGTTCAACGGTTATCAATTTCCAGTTTTCGTTGTAAATCGTTCTGTTATCGTTCGCGTTTTTTGGACCCCATTTCACCATAACAGGATAATAGAATAAGGTTACAGTAGGTATTTTAAGTACATAGGATAAATGAGAAGGACCTGTGTCAGCGGTTATAAACATTTTGAACTTTGAAATTAAGGCAGCAAGCTGAGGAATAGAAGTTTTTGTCGTAAAATCAATGAAATCGGTTTCTCCTGATTCTCTTATTTTCTGTGCAAAATTTCTTCCTACTTTATCGCCCACAATTACTGCTTTATATTCTGTATATTTATTTATATATTGGATAAGTTTTTTAGTTTCGTCTTCATTCCAATGCTTGTCGGCATGTCTAGCACAGGGGCAAATCCCTATTAATTTTTGATTATCAGTGTTTAATTCATTTAAGGTTTTGCTTATAAATAATTCATCTTCGTCAGAATAATTAAAGCCGAAGTCATACTCTGAATTATATAGACCTAAAGGTTTTAATACTCTCATATAATGTTCGCTTACATGTATTTGCATTTTTATTTCTTCTTCGAGGTGAGGGAACTTGTCGGTTAATAAGAGACCTCGGCTGTCAGAATTTCTTCCAATTCTTTGTTTAGCACCTATTAAAAAGCTAAGTAACGCACTTCTTAAAGATTCATTTAAAATAATTGCAAGATCAGGTTTTTCTCCATAAGAAAAAGCAATTTTAAGAAGGTTTACCAGTCCTTTATGTTTTCCTTTTTTGTCGTAAACAAAAACATTGTCTACCCCTGGTAAATGATTTGCAGTTCCTGAGCTTGCAGGAATTGTAATGTAAGTTAGTTTTGCTTGCGGATATTGTTTCTTCAGGCTTATTGTTACAGGGCTTGAGTTAATGACATCACCAATAAAACCTAAATTTATTACAACTATTTTATTCATAATTTAAAACTTTTATATAAGTACCTACCTTTTTATTATAGTTAGTAAATTTTCATTGTTAAAGTTTAAAATTTATTAATTATAAAAATAATTTAAAAAAAGTAGGTTTCTAGTAGTGATTTTGATTGAAAAATCTGTTAAAATTATCATTTATAGAGAGTGTTTTTTTCATAAATCAAAAAATCTTAAACAACCTATTAGTCTAATTATAGAGGGTTATATACATTTTGTTGTTTTATTGTTCAAATTAAAAATAAATCCTTTTTCAGAAAGAGATTTTATTTTAATAAATTATTTATTAAAATCATGCTAGTTGATAATTTGAACTGTTGTTAGGTGTAATCTGCTCAAATAGGATTGAATCAGTAAGTGTTGTTTTGTATACGGTATTATTTGTGGAAAAGGGGGAATTACTATTTTAATGAATTTATTTTTAGGTTTATCTACATCATCGTATTTGTTATTTGCGATAGTTAGTGCAATTTTAGTAATTGCATTTGGTCTTTACACAAGAAGTCAAGTGCTAAAACTTGATGCAGGCAGTGAAACAATGCAGAAAATAGCATCCTTTATTCAAGAGGGAGCTAACGCATACATGAATAGACAGTATAAGACTATAAGTATAGTCGCTGTAATTCTTTGTTCTGTTTTATTTGTTGTATTTAGTTTAAGAAGTGGCATAAAATTTGGTGCTCTTGTTGCAATAGGTTATATAATCGGTGCTAGTTTTAGTGCCCTTACAGGCTATATAGGAATGTTTGTTTCAGTAAAAGCAAATGTTCGTACTGCTCAAGCGGCTAAAAAAGGTCTGGCAGAAGCTCTTGATGTTGCTTTCAAAGGTGGAGCAGTAACGGGGCTTTTAGTTGTAGGGCTAGGATTGCTTGGTGTTGCAGGGTATTATTTGATTACAAGCTCTTTTTATCCGGGACATCCTGAATTAGCAATAAGACCTTTAATTGGTCTTGCTTTTGGCTCTAGTCTTATAAGTGTATTTGCAAGGCTTGGTGGCGGTATTTTTACTAAAGCCGCTGATGTCGGTGCAGATCTTGTCGGTAAAGTTGAAGCGGGAATCCCCGAGGATGATCCTAGAAACCCTGCTGTTATTGCTGATAATGTAGGTGACAATGTGGGTGATTGTGCGGGTATGGCTGCGGATTTGTTTGAAACATATGCTGTAACTGCTGTTGCCGCTATGCTTCTAGGGGCGATTGTTGTGAAGTCAGAATCTGCTGTTATATTTCCTCTGGCTTTAGCTGGTATTTCAGCTATTGCATCAATTTTGGGTACATTTTTTGTTAAGCTCGGAACTAAGAAAAGTATAATGAAAGCTCTTTATCAAGGACTTATTGCAAGTGCGTTTTTCTCTTTAATCGGCTTTGCTTTTGTTACTTATTCCTTTTTCCCTGCGGGATTAAAAGTCGGTCTTGCGGTTTATTCTCCAGTTAAGATGTTCATGGCGGCATCAGTAGGGATAATTGTAACGGCTCTTCTTGTTTATATTACTGAATATTACACTTCTACAGATAATAGACCCGTAAGAAAAATAGCAGAAGCCTCATTGACAGGGCATGCTACTAATATAATCGAAGGTCTTGCCGTTGGTATGAGATCAACCGCTGCCCCTGTTATAGTAATTGTTCTTGGCATCATTGCTTCTAATATTCTTGCTGGCTTATACGGCATAGCGCTCGCAGCTATGGCAATGTTGTCTATGGCAGGAATTATAGTAGCTCTTGACGCTTATGGGCCTATTACAGATAATGCAGGCGGTATTGCCGAAATGGCAAATTTAGACCCAGAAGTAAGAAAAGTTACCGATCCTCTTGATGCGGTAGGGAATACTACAAAGGCTGTAACGAAAGGCTATGCTATCGGTTCAGCCGGTTTAGCTGCGGTAGTTCTCTTTACTTCTTATATTCAAGATTTAAAAGATGCTATTTTGACTACAGGCAAAAGCGTGAATTTTGATGTAAACAGTCTTTTTTCACTTGCTGATCCTTATGTAATTACAGGCTTATTCTTAGGCGGTCTTATTCCTTACCTGTTTGCTTCTTTTGCGATGGAAGCTGTCGGTAAGACCGGCGGAAAAGTTGTAAATGAAGTAAGAAGGCAATTCAAAGAAATCCCTGGCATTATGGACGGAACTGCAAAACCTGATTATAGAGCTTGTGTAGACATTGTAACAAAGGCAGCGCTTAAACAGATGATCAGACCTGCTTTATTACCTGTGTTAGTGCCTGTCATATTGCTTGTTATTGGGAAATTTGTTCCTGCCGAGTATGTTGCGGCTAAATTAATTGGCGGTGTTCTTGTAGGAAGTATCGTAACTGGTTTATTCGTTGCTATTTCAATGACAACAGGTGGCGGTGCATGGGATAATGCTAAAAAATACATAGAAGACGGACATTTTGGCGGAAAAGGCTCTGCTGCACATCAGGCTGCTGTTACAGGCGATACAGTCGGTGATCCTTATAAAGATACAGCCGGTCCTGCTATCAACCCGATGATTAAAATTCTTAATATCGTAGCGTTATTACTTGTCTTATTCTTAGTATAGAATTTATAAATCTTAATAGAAGACCGCTTTTTTACAAAAGGCGGTTTTTTGTTGTCAAAATTATGATAATATTCTTATAATATAGAAGAAACAGCAAATTTAGTTTGCTTTTAGGCTTTATTTTTGCTACTTTCATAATAAAATATGCAACAAATATCTAAGGAGACAGGCAGTGAAAAATTGTTGGAAGAACTGGAATATACCTGATGAAGTGAAGTATGTTCTTGATAATGCTCCAAATGTAATAATACCAAAGTCAAGAGAAGAATTAATTGACCTTTCTGTGGGCGGAAAAGACAGTTTAACCTATGACATCGGCTATGATGTCGAAGGAATGGGTCATGTTCATGAAGCAAATGTAGTTCGCTGTAAAAACGGTTTATCCGTAAATTATCCTGAAGCATACATGAGAAGACGTGATCCTAATTGTATGCTTGTTAATAATATTGAAAAGACTGATAAGCCAAGATATTCAGATAATTATAAAGAAGATTTTGAACAATTAAGAGTTGAAACTTTTGATTGGTTAAAAGACCGAGATATTATTCTTTTACCTTTTAGCGCAGGCGGAAAAGATTATGGCTACCCTGCACTTCTTATTTGTCCTGCTAACTCCGCATTTTTTGCGGCGAGTGTTTGTGACCTTTCAGGAATGATGGAAGTAAGAAAACTTGATGATGACTTTACTCCTAAAGCTGTTATTTATCTTGCTCCTCCTTTCAGGCATACTCACTTTGAAGGTAAACAAATGGTTATTCATAATAACCATGACGGAATACATGAGATATTCTCATATAATTTATATTTAGGGCCAAGTGCTAAAAAGGGCGTTTATGGTGTTCTTTTAGGTATTGGTGTCGAAGAAAATTGGACTACTGTCCATGCTTCAGCTGTTAAAGTTATGACACCGTACGATAACGAAGTTGTCTTTATTCATGAGGGGGCAAGCGGTTCAGGTAAAAGTGAAATGCTTGAATATGCTCACAGAAAAAAAGACGGACGTTTATTATTAGGTAGAAATACTGTTACAGATGAAAAAAGATATTTATCTCTTAATCAGTCTTGTCAATTAAATCCTGTAACTGATGATATGGCTTTATGTCACCCGTCATTCCAGAAAAAAGGCGGTAAATTGGCTGTTGCTGATGCGGAGCAGTCTTGGTTCATGAGAGTTAACCATATTACAAAATATGGTATTGACTCAAACCTTGAACAGGCGACTATACATCCGACTCAACCTTTAATTTTCCTTAACATGGACGGTCATCCAAAGGCGACTTGTCTGCTTTGGGAGCATATTGAAGACAGCCCCGGGAAACGTTGCCCTAATCCTAGGGTAATTATTCCTAGAGATTGCGTAAAAGGAATAGTTGATGGACCTGTTGAAGTTGATTATAGAAGTTTTGGTATCAGAACACCGCCTTCAACTAAAGAAAACCCAAGTTATGCTATTTTCGGGATGTTGCATATTCTTCCTCCAGCATTAGCTTGGTTATGGAGATTAGTTGCTCCTAGAGGCTTCTCTAATCCTTCTATTTTAGATGACGGCGATGGATTAACAAGTGAAGGTGTCGGTTCTTACTGGCCATTCGCAACAGGAAGAAAAGTGGATCACGCTAACCTTATGCTTGAGCAGATTCAAAATACCCCTGATACAAGACATATTTTAGTTCCTAACCAGCATATAGGTGCTTGGGATGTAGGATTTATGCCTCAATGGGTAGTAAGAGAATATCTTGCAAGAAGAGGACAAGCGTCTTTTAATAAAGTAACAAAACTCAAGGCTGCAAGATCACCATTGGGCGGATATATTTTGAGCAGTATGCAAATTGAAGGAGCTGTTATTTCTAATAAGTTTCTTGATGTTTCTGAACAGCCTGAAGTTGGAATTGAAGGTTATGATGCAGGAGCTGCAAGACTACATAACTTTATAAAAAGTGAAATAAAAGAACTTCTTATAAGAGATCTTCATCCGCTTGGTAGAGGAATTATTCAATGTTGTCTTGATGATGGTTCACTTGATGACTTTGAAAAACTTATGCCCGGTAAATATTAATATTTAATCAAGTTATTTATAAAGACACCCATAAAAGGGTGTCTTTTGTATTATAATTAAACATAATGAACATAGAAAAGGCAAAAGGGCAGTATGATTAGAGATAAAGTATTTGAAAAAGTTTTTAAGGCAATAAATCTGGCATCTGAAAAAGGTTTATTAGGTGATTTTAAAGAAGTGACTCCAGAAAATATCGCAATAGAAAAACCTAGAAATCCTGAATTTGGTGATTTTGCGGTAAACGTATCATTTTTGGCAAGATATGCTAAAAAGTCGCCTGCTCAAATAGCACAAGAAATTGCGGATTTGGTTGAAGCTGAGGGCTTTGAATTAACAGTTGTAAATGGATTTATAAACTTTAAAACAGATATGACTAATCTGTCTGCAACTTTAGAATATATATTAAGAACGGGTCTTGATTTTGGAAGAAATGAATTAGGCAAAGGACAAAAAGTTTTGCTTGAGTATGTTTCCGCAAATCCGACAGGACCTTTACATATTGGTCATGGAAGATGGGCAGCTGTAGGAAGTGCGCTTGCAAATATTATGAAATTTTCAGGTTATAAAGTTGATCAGGAATTTTATATTAATGATGCGGGTAACCAGATTAATAATCTTGGGAAGTCACTTTGGGTAAGAGTCTTAAATGAATTAGGAAATGACGTTAAGTTTCCTGATAAAGAAGAAGACGGTTCAAAAAATTATTATCCCGGTGAATATCTTATTGATGCGGCAAAAGAATATGTGAAGGAAAATAAATCAACGGCAGAAGAATTTTTTGCAAAGAATCCTGAGCCTTTAAATCCTTCTGATGAAGTTGTGAAGATTATGTCTGACTTTGTTAAAGCAATGATGCTTGAACAACAGAAAGAACTTCTTAAAACCTTTAAAACGGAATTTGATTGCTGGTATAGTGAAACAGCTCTTCATCAATCAGGTAAAGTGGAAGAAGCTATAGAAAAATTAAAAGCTAACGATGAAATATATGAAAAAGATGGTGCAGATTGGTTCAAATCTACTAAATACGGGGATGATCAAGATAGAGTAATTGTTAAATCAGATGGTTCTTATACTTATCTTACCGCAGATGTTGCATATCATTATGATAAACTGCAAAGAGGTTATGACAAACTTATAAATATATGGGGAGCAGACCATCATGGTTATGTGGCAAGAATAAGAGCTTCTATTCAAGCATTAGGATATAATCCAAATAGTTTGGAAGTATTGTTAGGTCAGCTTGTAAACCTTATTGTCGGTGGAGAACAGACAAGAATGGGCAAGAGAAAAAAAATGTACACTCTTGAAGACCTTATAGAAGAAGTCGGCATTGATGCGACACGTTTTTGGATGATTATGAGAAGCATCGACACCACTTTAGATTTTGATATTGATCTTGCTAAGTCATGTTCTGATGAAAACCCTGTTTATTATGTTCAATATGCTCATGCAAGAGCTTCAAGTATTATTAGAAATGCTGTTCAGCCTAAAGTTGATACCGAAACAGGCGAAACTATACCTGAATCTATTAAATTGGAAGATCTTGTCTTACTTTTAAACAAAGCAACTCCTGATACTTTTAGTCCTTTATGGAATGTTGAAAATGAACGTGAAAGGGAAGCGGCAAAACAATTAACTTTAAAACTGGATGCTTTTGAAGATTTTGTTAAACTTTCAGCAAAAACAAAAGCTCCTTATCATATCGTCAGATATTTACAGGAACTTGCTGCTGATTTCCACCATTTTTATACTGTTTCAAGAGTTTTAAACGTTGAGTCTGATTTAATGAAATCAAGGCTATTAGTAGTTATGTCAGTAAAAAATATTTTAGCGACTGCTTTAAATTTATTAGGTGTAAATGCTCCTGCAAGTATGTAAATGATTGGAGTTTACGTTAGCATGGAGTAAAATATAATAACTGTAAACCTTAGGAGGTTATAATATGTCTGATATTCCAGTTTGTCCATTAATGAGCGCAGGGCAAGATACAATGCAAATTTGTGCGCAAGAGAGCTGTGCATGGTATATGAAAAGTTATAAGACCTGTGCTATGTATGTTTTAGCTCATAATGCGGCTCTTGACATAAAACAAAAACAACAGCCTAAATAAATATTAATAACCTGAAGCTTATCTTAAAGACTTCAGGTTATTTTTTAAAGTTTTATCTATTTCTTTATTTGTATAGGTATCCCACAAATAAGTTATTGCGCCTCCTCCTAACGCACCGCCTGATATGTTAATAATAGTTTCTATAATATTGGATTTTAAGAATTCGTCATTCCCTTTTCTTAAATAATTTATGCCAACTGCAATTACACTAAGTCCTGTAATTGCAGTTGAGATTATAAGAGCATTTTTTAGAGGATCCCTTTTATATTTATTTGCAATTTGTTCATTTGTGGTTTTATCTGTAAGAATTGGAGGATTATTGCTTTTTAATTCTTGTTTTTGAGTGTTTTTAAAACCAATATATTGTGATTTATTTGGTAGATTTAAATTAATGTTCATTATAAATACCTATGCAAAGCAATATTCTTATTAAATAAAACAATTATATAAGAAAAATTGTTATTGAATTGTAAACCACAACTGTAACTTTTTTCTTTATCGAAGAAGTATCATTAATTACATAATCTGACACATCTGTTAAATTAATCGGTGTTATTTGGAATCCCCCATTTTAGAAGAGTTTATATGACCTACATTTTTGCCTGTACTTGTAAGCATTGCTTGCGCACGTTGTTTAGTATTGTCAGAGGCATCTTTCAATAATTCTACTTTGATTGTATCAAGTGGGGGGGGGATATTGGGGATTATAAGGGATTAAAATATTAATTAATATTAATAATGTATTACTCTTGTTATTTCCTTTTAGCCCGTTATTTTTATAAAACAGTTATTAAATTAAGGGAAATTATTTTTTTATTTCTATTTATAAATTATAGATTATTTATATTTTGCTAAAGTAAAGATTGATAGTTTATGAATATAGAATAAAGGAAGAAAACATGAATAATATGCAATTAGGTTTTAAAGGATTAGAAACAATAAATCATAAAAGCAGAATAACTTCTCCTGATGAAGATATTAATTTAATGAAAAAATATAAGAATATTAACAAAAGTGACATTGAAACATCTGATAGATTTGATTCAAATTATACTAAAAAATTAACTTTAAAAAGTGGAGTTGAATTATCTTTTTCTCCTGATATTTTAGAAATAAAAGAAGGTAAAAAAATTACTTCCATCCAAACAGATGAAAAAACAAATGAGGGAGAAGATGATTTTATGAGAAAATCATCAAATGCAATGGCTGGAACTATAATTGATAAATTGAATGTATTAGTTTAAATCTTTGAAATTTATTATTTCAATTTAAAATCTGAAGTTTTAATTAAAACTTCAGATTTATTTTTATTAAATAGAGGTGGTTATTCAATTGCAAATTTAACTTGAACCACAGCAGTAACTTTTTTCTTTATCGAAGAAGTATCATTAATTCCGTAGTCTGATACATCGGTTGAATTAATTGGTGTTATTTGGAATACTCCCATTTTAGAAGAGGTTATATGACCTACATTGTTGCCTGTACTTTTAATCATTGCCTGCGCACGTTGTTTAGCATTGTTAGAGGCATCTTTCAGTAATTCTACTTTTATTGTATCAAGTGGAGTGTAAAAATATTGGGGATTATAAGAATTAAAATTAATACCTTCGGTTAATAATTTTTGAGAGCTTAAAGAAGTTTCTGTGATTTTATTAATATCCTTTGACTGAACGTCTATTGGCTGAATAAAATTATAATAATCAATCTTATTAGTGTCATAGCCATTGCTGTTTTTTATATAGACAGGATTTTGGGCGATTTTTTGCATCATAATTTCATCTTTTGAAAAGCCTTGAGCGGTTAAATAATCCGTAAATTTCTTGGAATAATCGCTTAATTCATTATAGCCGTTTTTTAGGGAGGAGGCTTTTACCGTTATTTCAGAATGCCATGTTGCATAGTCAGAGGTTACGGTTTTATTTGCAGCTCCAGTTACTTCAATACCATTTCTTGATAAATTATTAACACCTATAATTACACAGATTATGAGTGCGAGTCCTAAAATAAATCCAAACAGAAGCAATTGAAAATCTTTTATTCTTTCCATTAACAAACCTCCCGATGATTAATTAATAATCATATTAATCGTTTTTTTAGTTTGTTTTATGCTCCATCTTAATATCTTTGGATTAATTTAAATTTTCTCTAACGGTTGAGGAACTTCTAGCCCTTCACCGCCTATATATTTAACTTTTTGTTCTTCAACTTCCAGATAAACAGGCTTTTTAGATCTTTCATCAAGTGTTGTATTTATAATTTGGTTTAGTCCAAATTCAAGACTTTCTGATCCTCCTTCGGAGTTAAATTCTTTTGAAAGATTTATATCGGTTTCATTTGCCAGATATTTAATTTCTATTAATTTAGTTCCTTCGGGTATTTCTGTGTAATAGCCCTGTTTTTGTTCTTCTGCTGTCGGGCCTTGTAAAAGGGAACTAATTGCAGCGTTAAGGCGATCATTATTTCCTTTTTGATATGGTCTTCTTAATAATTTGAGTTCGCTTTTTGTAGTGCTTATATTTTTTACAAAATATACATTTATATTATGTGTTTTTATATATAACTGAAATAAATATATAACTGAAATTAAAGTAACAGAACACGTAAGAAGTATTAAAATCATCTTATTTCTGACTGAATTCATAGAATTATTCCTTATACTTTAGCTTTTGCCGATTTTTTTGTAGGAAGAAAATAAGTTCCTTCTATATTTATTCCATTGTCTTTAATATTTAAACTCTTAATATTATAAATTTCACCGTTTTTAGAAATAGATTTAAAATCAAAAATAACAGGCTTAAAGGTTTTAACATATCCGTTCATGAAATTAAGATCAATAAATGATTTGGAAAGTATTTCTAATGAAGAAAGTCTTATTTTTCCATTATCAGGCATTAATTGAATACCAAGGTTTAAAGGAATTGAAAAAATTCCAGGCATTCCGGAAAAAGTGATGTTTCCCGATAAATTTATTTGATTATTTTCTATATTAACTTTTGGATTCAAAATGGATAAATCTAATATATTGTTGAATTTCAGTCCTGAAAACATAGCTTGATAAATAGGAGCATTAAGCGTTTCATTTATATCATTTTCAGTAATGTAGGATTTAAAGCCCACAAAAATATCGGAAAGAGGTACTACAGGATTTTTCTTGTAATTTATATGTATAAAATCACAAAGAGTTTTAGCTTCTAGACTTGAAACATGTATATCTTGAACTGTTAGGTTTTTACCTGATATTTTTAAACCTTTGAATTTTCCTGCATTTGCATCGCCAACACTATAAAGGTCAAGTTTAACATTAACATCTCCGCTTACTGTTTTTAGGATTTCTCTTTTCATTACGCTTTGAGCAATGTTTTTGACAACAAAGTTAAGGCCTGTTACCTTTTGTAGGGTTCTTGAAAAGGAATTGCTTATAGGATAAGGCTTAGGAGTGCAACTACCTGTTGAAGCATAGCCTGTGCCTGATAATAGTAATGATGATAATAAGACGGAAGCTAATATTTTTTTAATGTTATTCATAAAATTAAATCCTAAAATTTATAAGTATTAATAATAATTTATTCTTACATTATATTACACTTTTACACAAATGATTTCGTATTTTTTACGCAAAAAGACTGAAATTTAGCCATGCTAAAATTTTAAAAATTAGTCTGATTGTGATAAATTATAAATAGATGCATTTTGGTTTTTTATAAAAAAACTGTTAACTAAAAGCTGTGAGAGGAAATAAAATTGAGTCAGCAATCAATTTTTGGAGATGGAAAAGTAATCCCTATAAATATTAGGGATGAAATGAAACGTTCATATATAGATTACGCAATGTCCGTAATCGTAGGAAGAGCCCTTCCCGATGTAAGAGACGGACTTAAACCTGTTCATAGAAGAATATTATTTGCTATGAACGAATTAGGAATGACCCCAGATAAGCCATATAAGAAATGCGCTCGTATCGTTGGGGAAGTTCTGGGTAAATATCACCCTCACGGTGATACCGCTGTTTACGATTCTCTCGTAAGAATGGCACAAGACTTTTCTACACGTTATCAAACAATTGACGGTCATGGTAACTTTGGTAGTGTTGATGGCGATAGTGCGGCTGCGATGCGTTATACCGAAGCAAGAATGAGATTGATTGCAACTTCTATGCTTTCTGATATCGAATCGGAAACCGTAGACTTTGTTCCAAACTTTGACGGCAGTTTAGAAGAGCCGTCAGTTCTTCCTGTAAGATTACCTATGCTTCTTTTAAACGGAAGTAGTGGTATTGCTGTAGGTATGGCAACAAATATTCCTCCTCATAATTCAACAGAAGTTATTGACGGAATACTTGCTTTTATTGATAATCCGGAAATAACTGTTACTGAAATTATGGAGCATATTAAAGGACCTGATTTCCCTACTGCTGCTACAATTTTAGGTTATGAAGGAATCAGGCAGGCTTATCATACAGGTCGTGGCAGCGTTGTTATGAGAGCTGTTGCAGGTTTTGAAGAGATTGAAGCAAGTGCAGGCAGACACTCAAGAACAGCTATAATTATTACTGAGCTTCCATATCAAGTTAATAAAGCTAATTTAATTGAAAAAATAGCAGAACTTGTAAGAGATAAAAAACTTGAAGGTATAAGCGATCTTAGAGACGAATCTGACAGAGATGGAATGAGAGTCGTTATAGAGCTTAAACGTGATGCAAAACCTGATGTGGTTCTTAATAACTTATATAAATCTACTCAAATGCAAACCACTTTTGGTGTGAATATGTTGGCACTTGTAAATAATCAGCCGAGAATTCTGAATATTTATGAAGTGTTAAATGAATTTATCGAGCATAGAGTTGAAATTGTTACCAGAAGAACACGTTATGACCTTAAAAAAGCAATAGCAAGAGCGCATATTCTTGCAGGTTTAATAATTGCTCTTGGTAATCTTGATCAAGTTATTGAAATTATCAAAAAGTCTGAAAACTCAGAAAGAGCTAGAGCTGCTCTTATTTCTAATTTCGGACTTGATCTGGATCAGGCTAATGCAATTCTTGAAATGCAATTAAGAAGGCTTACCGGTTTAGAACAAGATAAAATTAATGCTGAGCATCATACCCTTAAGCAAAAAATAGCGGAATATAATGAAATTCTTTCTGACAGAAACAGAGTTCTTTCAATTATTAAAGTTGAATTAATTGAAGATAAAGAAAAATTCGGTGATGAAAGAAGAACAAGAATTATTCCTCATCAAGATGAATTAAGTATTCAAGATCTTACTCCTAATATTCCTATGGCAGTATTTATTACAAAGCATGGTTATATTAAGCGTATTTCTTTAGATACTTTTGAGCGTCAAAATAGAGCGACTAAAGGCAAAGGCGGAATGAAAACAAGAGATGACGATGATGTTGTCCATTTCTTTACTGCAATGATGCATGATAAAGTTCTATTCTTTAGTAATAAAGGAACAGCTTACAGTATAAATGTATATGACTTCCCTGAAGGCGGAAGAACAGCAAAAGGATTACCTATTATAAATATTCTGCCGCTGTCCCCTGAAGAAGAAATCACAACCGTTATACCTGTTTCTGAATTTGCTGAAGGCAGATATTTGATAATGTTGACAAGAAGAGGCTATATTAAGAAAATATCTCTTTCTAACTTCTCTTCAATAAGAAGAAACGGACTTATAGCTATCGGACTTGATGATGATGATATTTTAGGCTGGGTAAAACTTGCTGAAGATGTTGATGAAGTTATCATCGGAACAAGTCTTGGTATGGCAATCAGATTCCCGATAAGTGATCTTAGACCGCTTGGAAGAAGTGCTAGAGGTGTTACAGCTATTAAACTTAGAGCTGATGACACAATCGTAGGAAGCGATATTGTTCCTAGAGATTATAGTGCTGATTTATTCGTTATTACCAATGACGGATACGGAAAAAGAAGTGCTATTTCTGAGTTCAGAGCTCAAAATAGAGGTGGTATCGGTCTTATTGCAACTAAATTCAAAAATCGTCAGAGCAGATTAGCTTCAATTAATATTGTTACTGAAGATGATGAACTTGTAATTGCTACTACACAAGGTGTTGTAACAAGACAAAAAGTTTCCAATATTTCAAAACAAGGCAGAGCCGCGACAGGTGTATGCGTTCAATCATTGTTTGAAAGCGATAGCGTAGTTGCAGCATATAAAATTGCGCTAAAAGATGAAATAGACGGAGATGACGAAAATATAACATTAGAGATTGAAGAATAAATTAAAATCTTAATCTATAAAAATTATAAAATGGCTTCTGTTTAATTACAGGAGCTATTTTATTTTTGTATACCAATCTAACTTAATCAAGCTCGGAAAGTTCAATTATTTTATAGGATAGGAATATGAAAATATACTACTTGAGTGGTTTGCTTCTTTTCTCAAAAATTATTTTGTGTAAAATACCTCAAAGAGTAAGAAAAGAAGCCAGTAGCGGTCAGAGCTGTAAAGTTTTTGTTTTTGCTTCCTTTTTATTTTTTAAAAAATAAAAAGGAAGTCGATGGCTTTAGACATCGAAATTTTCTTGTGATGAAAGAATTTAGTCAGCATCGAAACAAGTTTCGCATGACGTTTTATCAATTATTTTGTTGGAGCGGTATAGATAAAAAGCCCCCTTAATTAAAAGGGGGTGACTTACTAGGAGTGGAAATAGTTGGACTGAAGAGTTGAATTATATATTTATATTAACAGGATAAATTTTTATCTCCATTCCTAAAAGGTGGTAAAAAATATCTCTCAAAAGAGGTATTAAATATTTACTTAAAATAAAATTACAAGTTCATATGTTCAATTTTCGTGCATTTGTTCATTACTACTTTTATTCCGTGTGATCTTGCTTTTTCAGCTGCTTCATTATTACAGAGTCCTAATTGAAGCCAAATTGTCTTAGGTTTTATATTTATTGCTTCATTAATTACTGATTCAAGCACATCGGGTTTTCTGAAAACATCAACCATATCAATTTTTACGGGAATAGATTTTAAGTCGGGATAACATTTTAATCCTAAAATTTCCTCGTATTTAGGATTTATGGGAATAACCTCATATCCTGTATTTATTAAGTATTTAGCTACGCTGTTGCTTGCTTTGGTCGGGTCATCTGAAATACCGACAATTGCAATTGTTTTTGTAGTTTTTAAAATTTCTTTAATTTCTTCATTTGAAGCATTTTCTTTAGGAAATTCACAATTAGTCATTTTCTTTCTCCTCTTTTTGGAAATTCAAAGCGGCTGAATTCATGCAATATCTTTTGCCTGTTGGTTTTGGGCCATCATCAAAGACATGACCTAAATGAGATCCGCATTTCTTGCAAAGAACTTCTGTTCTTAAAAAACCAAGAGAAATATCCCCTTCAAGTTCAACGCTATCAGAGGAATATTTCTCCCAAAAACTTGGCCATCCGCTGCCTGAATCATATTTTGACTCAGAGTTGAATAATACGTTTCCGCAGTTAATGCATTTATAGATGCCATTTTCGTAAAATTTATTGTATTTTCCGCTAAAAGGAGCTTCTGTTCCTTTTTCTCTGGTTATATGGTACGCAAGATCTTTATATGATTCTTTTTCATTCATGAGATAATCCTCCTTAAAATGAGATTATTCCCAATATGAAGAAAAAAAATCGGTTAATTCGAGAATTGTTAAGCAGGAATAAATTGTCCCCATAAATCAAAAAGATCTGAAGAGTATTTACTCAATTCAAATCCAATCATGTTATCAGGTTTTGCAGGTTCGGATAAAAGAGGCATTTGGGCTTCTTCGGGCGTACGGTCTGCTTTATGAAAATTACACTTAGAGCAAGCTGTAACAAGATTTTCCCAGCTGTTTTTCCCGCCCCTTGATTTAGGATAAACATGGTCAAGTGTTGGTTTTGTAATTTTGCAACCGCAATACTGACAAGTATAATCATCTCGATGAAAGATATTTTTTCTGTTAAAAGGCAGTTCCTTTTTAGGAACTGCCACAAAATAACGCAATTTTATAACTGTAGGAATAATCTCGACCTCTTCCGCATTACACGTTTTGATAACTTCTTCAGCCTTTCCCTTCATGATTAGAACGAGAGCACGCTTAATACTGCAAACATTTAACGGTTCATCTGTGGCATTAAGGAGCAATACCTCACTCATTGTCCTTTCCTCTCTTATTTTTTATTTCATAATAGCCTTATTTACAATATTTTTAATTCTCAAGCTTAACTACTACATTTGTATTATTCCCATGTAGTTACTTTTTTATGCGGAGGTATTAAGTTTTATTACATGCTTAATAAATTTATTAATGATGGGTAAATACATTTTGTAAGGATTTATAATTTTTAAAAATTTATTGTTTATGACTATTATAATTTTGATATGAAATTGGCAATACTCTGTATATGTGTTTGGTCTGTACCGCAGCAACCACCTAATATTCTTATTTGATAATTTTCATAAAGTTCGATTATATCTTTAGTGAACAATTCTGCATTTTGAGTATCTAATTCTATTGAATCATTAAGTTCATTAGGTGTCTTTTTAGAGGTATTTCCTTGAATTCCTATTAATCTTTCTGTTATTTCAGGATATGTAATTGTTTCTTTTTTTAGGGCTTTTTTAAGAGTCGTTGGATGAACACAATTAATCATATAGCAAATAGGTGCTTGACTTATTTCATTATCAATTTTTTGAATTGCATAACTAAGATTAGTTCCATCTAATAAGCAGCCATTTTCATCTATTATAAAACTGATTATATACGGTTTAGAATAAAGTGCCATTGCCTTTGCAATTCCATAGGCTTCTGAAAATGCCGGTAATGTTGCAGCAAATAAATAATCAATGTTCGTCTCATTAAGTTTTGAGATTTGTTTTTTATGATAATTAAAAGAGTTTATAGCATCTAAGGCCTCATCAGGTTTATAAGCATCACCTTTGCACCCTAAAAGACCGCCTATAAATATATTTTCAGAGAAATCATGATAATCATATTTTATTTTATCTAAAAATTTACAGCAATCATAATTTAAGTTTTTATCGTGATAATCGGATTGCATTATTCGATTATTGCTTAATCTCCATGTGGGAGCAAATATCATAATAGGTGTATTATGGTTGTATGCGATATCAATATATTGCTTGTAAATATTTTGAAGGATAACCTTGCTGCTATTATCATAAATTAAAGCAGAATTTGCTATATAATCATCAAGTTTTAATTTGTATTCACGGCTTAAACGTTCGATTATAGCTCCTTCTGTTAAAATAGGTTTTTTACTATTAATTAAATTTTTAAAAATTGACATGCAAAACCTCTTATTTAATTTTTAGCTTGCTTTATAATCATAGCTGAAATATACGCTGCTCCGAAACCGTTATCTATGTTTACAACACTTACATTTGAAGAGCAACTGTTTAACATTCCAAGAAGGGCTGCGATTCCGCCAAATGCTGCGCCATAACCAACGCTTGTAGGAACTGCCACGACAGGAGAAGAGGCTAATCCTCCTATAAAGCTGGCAAGCGCTCCTTCCATTCCTGCTATTGCAATTACAGCAGAGGCTTTTTGTATTTTTTCTATTTCTGCAAAAATTCTATGACTTCCAGCCACTCCGCAGTCAAAAATGGTTTTTACTTTTATTCCAAATGCTCTTAATACTGTTATTGCTTCATAGGCGACAGGTAGATCAGCTGTTCCTGCCGTTGCTACAAGAACATAGTTTTTTGACAGAACTTCGGGAAGTTTTCCACAAACTATTACCCTGCTTTGTTCGTTATATTCGCATTCTTTGGTATTTGCAAGAACATATTCTGCTGTTTCTTTATCGGCTCTTGTTGCAAGGATAAGCCCGTTTTTATTTCTTAATTCTTCAAGGATTTTGCAAATTTGTTCTTTAGTTTTACCGGGGCAAAAAATAACTTCGGGAAATCCGTGTCTTAGTTTTCTGTGATGGTCAATTTTAGCAAAATCAATATCTTTATAAGGTAAAGTTTTTAAATGACTTTCGGTTTCTTCATAAGAAATTAAACCTTGTTTATATTGTTCAAGAAGTTCTTTTAAATTACTCATGATGGCTTCCTTCAAATACATTTAAACTGCCTGTTTTATATCCGCCAATATCAAGACAGACGTATTTAAAACCGTATTCTTTGAGTTTTAGTTCTACTGATTTTCTATCATTACAAATGAATTTTTCTATATTTTCTTCTCTAAGTTCAATTCTGGCAATAGTGTCATGGTGTCTTATTCTTATGCCTTGATAACCCAAAGAGCTTATAAAAACTTCTGATTTTTCGACTAGGGAAAGTTTTTCTATGTCTATAGTTTCATTATAAGGAATTCTTGATGCTAAGCAAGCATAAGACGGCTTATTCCATGTTTTTAGCCCTAAAGTTTTTGATATTTCTCTGATTTCACTTTTACTTAATTTCGCTTCCATTAAAGGACTTTTTATTGAAAGGTTTAATATTGCCTTAAATCCGGGTCGGTAATCGCTTAAATCGTCTGTATTTGAGCCTTCAAGAATGTTTATAATTTTATAGTCTTTTGCAAGTTCCGTTATTTTTGAAAAAACCGTATTTTTGCAGAAATAACAGCGTTCAGGGCTATTATTTGTAATATCAGAGTTATTTAACACACTTAAATTTAAAACCTGATGTTTAAATCCGTATTCCTTTGCCATTTCTATTGATTCTTGCAGTTCTGCGGAGGGTATTAATTCTGAATTTATAGTAAGGCATAAAGCATTTTCTCTTAATTCTCGGCTTGCTATAAATGCCAAAAGAGTGCTGTCTACTCCGCCGGAATAAGCAATAATAGCAGTTCCGCAGTCTTTAATTATTGTTTTAAGGTTTTCGTATTTTTCTTGTAATGCTTTATCCATAAACATATAGAATTCTTCATATTCTTTATTACTCAAGTTTATTATACAATAAATTACAGATTAGATACGCTGGCAGGTGCTATGTTACTGAATGAATTTGATTATACTTTGCCCGAGGAGCTTATCGCTTCTTTTCCTCTTGAAAAAAGAGACTGTTCAAAGCTAATGGTTTTAAATAGAGAAAATCAATCTATTTCTCATAAAAATTTTTATGATGTAATAGATTTTTTTGAGGAAGGCGATGTTCTTGTTTTAAATGACACAAAAGTGATACCCGCAAGGCTTATCGGAAAAAAAGAAACAGGCGCAGCTATTGAGGTTTTTCTTAGTGAAAGAAAATCTGAAAAAACGTGGGAAGTTTTAATAAGAAATGCGAAAAGAATTTCAAATGGGACAATAATTAAAATCACAGAGGATTTCTCTGCAAAAGCAATTGAAAGAGCTGATAATAATAAATGGCTGGTTGAATTTGACTATAGGGGCGATTTTTGGGAAGCACTCGAAAAAGTCGGAAATATTCCATTACCTCCTTACATAGAAAGAAATTTAGCTGACGATGAGATAAAAAAGCTTGATTTTGAACGCTATCAGACCGTATATGCAAAATCCCCCGGTGCGGTGGCTGCTCCTACGGCAGGGCTTCATTTTACTGATGATTTATTAGATAAATTAAGAGCAAAAGGCGTAAAAGTAACAACAGTAACTTTAAATGTAGGGTTGGGCACTTTTCGTCCCGTTAAATGTGATAATATTCTTGATCATAAAATGGATCGTGAATTTTATGAAATAACCGAAGAAACTGCAAATATTATAAATACTGCAAAATCTCAAAATAAAAGAATTATTGCAGTAGGAACAACAAGCGTAAGAACGCTTGAAACCTCTTTTGCCAAAAACAATGAATTAAAAGCAGATTGCGGATGGAGTGAGCTTTTTATTTACCCCGGTTATAAATTTAATGTCATAGACAGGCTTATAACTAATTTTCATCTGCCAAAATCAACGTTGATAATGCTAGTTAGTGCTTTAGCAGGAAAAGAATTTGTATTTAATGCATATAGTCAAGCAATAGCTGAAAAATATCGTTTTTATAGCTATGGAGACTCTATGGTAGTTGTTTAGGCTAGTTATTTTTTAAATATTCAGCAGCACAACCTATTCCTGTGCTGGCTGTGTTACATGTGTTAGTCATATTATCATTAGTACCATAGGGAACTAATTTATCTTTAAGTATCCAAAACTCATAAATATCTTTTCCCATTCTATTTGGCTCTGCATATCCATTTACGTCAAGGAGGATAGTTCCGCAGGTTGTTGCAGTATTATATATTGCCCCTAGTCCAAGACTGTCAGGCTCATTACCTACACCATTACTTGTACAATTAACGCTTTGATGGCAAAGAAGAATAGTACTTCCATCTGAAAGAATAGCACCAGCCTGATCTGGCCAGCCTAAAGTAAGATTTGACCCATTTAGTCCTTTAAATGTAGCACTCTTAAAACAAGGATTTGGAACGGTATGCCATGATTCAGGAATAGGAGGTGAACAGCTGGGGCAACCCGGATAATGTCCATCACTAAAAGATTGCCAGTCAGAGCATACTTGTATTGTGTTTAAAGAAGGCAACATTAATTGAAGTAAAGGAATGTGAAAGAGCGGAATTCCCTTAAGTGTTCCATCATTTTTATTTGCAGCATAAATAGTAGCCTGGCTTAAAGAACTATATTGTTTTTTCAATAATGCTTTGTATTTTGCATCATTTGAACTGTTTATTATTATGGGAAAAACAATAGATATAACTACCCCTATGATCGTTAAAGTTATCAGTGTTTCTGCAAGTGTCATTCCTGTCTTTTTCTTCATTAGTCCTCTTTTAAAATAAAATTATTGTAGTTGATAATTAGTTTTTTAAATATTCAGCTGCACATCCATATCCTCCGCTATCTGTATTGCAGGTGTTTATATAATTATCATTTTGTCCAAATGGTACTAATTTATCACTAAGCACCCAAAAACCATAAATATCTTTTCCAGCCATATTAGGTTCAGCCTTCCCATTTACATCAAGTAATATCGATGCGCAAACAATAGGTTTATTGTAGGTGCCTCCTACCATATAATCAGATTGATACTGACATTGATTGTGCTTGTTACGGCTAAGTATTATCTCACTCCCATCTGCTAGCAATGCTCCTGCTAAACCTCCATGATCGCTAAAATCAATAGTTTGATTATTTAACAGAAGAAATTTCTCTTTTGTCCAGCAGGGATCATTGCCTGTTTCATAGTAATATGGTTTAATTCCTCCTATCGGACATTCATTGTCGGCATCATTATTATTAGGGCTACATCCAGGATAAAAACCTTGTGCAAGGGTATGCCAGTCTGTACAGGTTTGGATTGTATTTAATGCAGGTGTTAGTTTGCTTAATAAAGGCCAATTATAACCTTCAATTCCTTTTAGATTTCCATCATTTTTATTAGAAGCATAAATAGTAGCCTGACTTAAAGCGCTATATTGTTTTTTCAATAATGCTTTGTATTTTGAATCATTAGAGTTGTTTATTATTATGGGAAAAACAAGAGCAATAACTACCCCTATGATCGTTAAAGTTATCAGTGTTTCTGCAAGTGTCATTCCTGTCTTTTTCTTCATTAGTCCTCTTTTAAAATAAAATTATTGTAGTTGATAATTAGTTTTTTAAATATTCAGCTGCACATCCATATCCTCCGCTATCTGTATTGCAGGTGTTTATATAATTATCATTTTGTCCAAATGGTACTAATTTATCACTAAGCACCCAAAAACCATAAATATCTTTTCCAACCATATTAGGTTCAGCATTACCATTGACATCAAGTAATATTGTTCCGCAAACAAGGGGTTTATTGTAGGTTCCGTTAAAAAATTCATCCCATTGATATTGACATTGATTATGCTTAACATGACTGACTAATATATTGCTTCCATCTGATAATACTGCTCCTGCCATATCGGGCCAGGCAAAATGAAACTCTTGCTTATTTAGTAGAAGAAATTTACTGTCTTTCCAACATCCACCATTTGGTATTTTAAAGCTATATGGTTGAACTCCTCCTACGGGACATTCATTATCAGCATCATTATTAATAGGATCACACCCAGGATAATATCCGTTTTGAAAAGCGTTCCAGTCTCCGCATGTTTCGATTGTATTTAGTGCAGGGAGAAGTTTCGATAATAAAGGCCAATGATAACCTTCAATTCCTTTTAGAGTTCCATCATTTTTATTTGCAGCATAAATAGTAGCCTGGCTTAAAGCACTATATTGTTTTTTTAATAATGTTTTATATTTTGAATCATTTGAATTGTTTATTATTATGGGGAAAACAATAGATATAACGACCCCTATAATAGTTAAAGTTATGAGTGTTTCTGCAAGTGTCATTCCTCTTTTTTTCTTCATTGGGCCTCTTTTTTTAATCAAATCGTATAACTTATTATAACAGGTTATTGTATTGATTTGAATGATTGATCTTATGTGAAATATCAATCATTATTTTTATGCAATTATAAAAAGTTGCAATATTTTAAAAGTGTAATTATTTCTCAAAAAGCTAGAGTTTATCACTATTGTATGAGATAATGATATATATTCATATTTTCTATAATGCCTTTGAACTTGGTTTATGAGTGTGTTGTTTAAAAAAATTAAAGGTAAATTTATGAGAAAAGCTTTTACATTAGCTGAAATTTTGGTTTCTCTTGCACTTCTTGCTGTAATAACAAGTATTGCTGTTCCTGTTGTTATATCAGTAGGGAATGATGCTAATGCAATGGCATATAAAGCTGCTTTTAAGTCGGCAGAAGATATAGGTCATGATGCAGTAGAAGATTGGATAACTTTTCCAACAGGGGTATTAACGAACGTGACTCCAACAAAAGCTCTTTGTAATAGATTTTTAACTAAAATGAATGTATTGACAGAGAATAGCGTTACGAATGCTATAGGTTGTCCTACCACTCAAGCAAAAACAGTTCAACAACGTATTACTGACAAAGCTCCTAATTTTATTAATACAAATGGCATGGCATGGTATGGTATGGAAGCTGATATGGTGAATGATTGGGCAGATGGACATACTTATTTAAAGGCTTATGTGGATGTTGATGGTCCTAATAAGGGTGCTAATACCATTGGGCAAGATATTCTAGGAATAAGAATAAGAGAAGATGGACAGGTTACGACTCTTCAACGTACAGGCGCAAGTATTGAAGAAACTTATTTGGTAAATTAAGGTAGAGGGAAGATAATGAAAAATGGATTTACAATGGCAGAGGTGCTTGTCGCATTATCTTTAGCAGCTATAGTTGCCGCTCTTACAGTTCCTTTAATGGCCGTACAAGAACAACATTCTAAAAGTTTACGATTTAAGCAGGCTTTTGGTATCGCCTCTCAAACCACTTCCGCAATGTTGCAGAATAATCCTCTTTTTCTTAATGGAACTTTAACAAATGATGCAACAAATCACTATTTTTGTCAGGAATTTATCAGAAAAGCCAATGTTATGTATGACGATAATGGAACTGCCGTTGATGGCGGTGGTTGTAATACTGCTTCAACTGCATATAATATAGGCAGTTATAATTTTATTACCGCAAATGGAATGAGATGGTATGACGTTGAAAAAGATTTTGCTGATTATGATGGTAATCCTGCAACTCCTGATACTATGAATATCTGGGTCGATGTGGATGGAGGAAAAGGTAATAATACAGTTGGTGATGATATACTTTTTATTGTTGTTGATAGAAATGGTAAGGTATATCCGGGTGATGCAACCAGTCAAGCATTATTGATAAATTAAAAGGATAAAGTATGAAAAATAAAAAAGGAATGACACTTGCCGAAATACTTCTTGTAATGGTTATGCTTTCAATTTTAGCGGCAATCTCAATTCCTTTGTTTAATAATACAAAAAATGCAGCATCCCGTAATGAAATACTTTATAAAAGCGCCTTTAGTGCATTTTCCAAAATAAATAATGAAATTATTCAGGATTGGAACTTTCCCGGAACGGTTATGACCAATACATCTCCTTCTTATTTATATTGTAATGAATTTGCAAAACGACTGATTTTAGCAAAAACTACAACAGGTAATACTCCTGTTGAATGTTCCAGTGTTGCTTCATCTGCTTCCTCGATTCCTTCAACTCCAAATTTTGTAACAATAAACGGTATGAGATGGTATGGTCTTAATAATGTTGATTTTACTGCTGCAGGAGGCCTTAAGTTTATCAAGGTATATGTTGATGTCGATGGGGTAAATAAAGGCAAGAATACTATTGATTCTGATATATTACCAATTTGTGTTGCAGAAGACGGTAAAATTTGGCCATGTAGTACAACTGTGAAGAATTTGCTTTTACAATAAAAAGGACAAAGAAATGAGAAAAGCTTTTACACTTGCTGAAGTACTTATTATGCTTGTAATTATAGGAACAATAATTGTTAGTAGTATTCCTATGATTAAATCTTCGTTGGAGGGTATAAGAAAAAAACAATATATAGTTGCGTATAAAGTAGCACAGGCTATATCACAAGATGCTGTTCTTAATTTTAGCGTATTTAATACAGGTTTTTTAAATAATAATTCAGCTGGTTATTGTACTGAGTTTGCCAAAAGAGTTAATAGGATTGGAGCTTTAAATCCAAATTGTGCTGCCTCTGCAATTCCAAACACACCAAACTTTATAACAACTAATGGGCTTCGTTGGTTTAGTTTGGAATCTGCTTTTGTGGCTTCAAGATTAACTATATATGCTGATGTTGATGGTCCGAACAAAGGTACAAATACTGTCGGCGATGATATTTTAAGAATCATAGTAACGGACCAAGCAAACGTTTTTGCTCCGCTTAACAGTAAAGAATGTACTTATTTAGGCGGAAATGCTTCAGGTCATTGTATTTAAGTTAGATTGACTTAATAATCTTCTGGTATTCGGGATCTCGATAATAAGCACTAGAGGCAGTAGAAGTTTTTCCGCTGTATTTTGTGTATCTTTTTTCCGCATAAGAAAGTTTAGTAGCTTTGCTTTCAAAGAAACATATCTGTGAAATTCTTACGCCGGCATATAAAGGAATTGGCACTTGTCCAATATTTGCAAGCTCAAATGTTAATGCTCCCGAAAAACCGGGATCTACAAAACCTGCCGTGGCATGAATTAATAGGCCTAATCGTCCCCATGTGCTTCTTCCTTCAAGTCTTGCAGCAAGATCAAGAGGTACTTTTATAAATTCAAGGGTTGAAGCAAGGGCAAATTCTCCGGGGTGCAGAACAAAAGGTTCATTTGCCTTGATTTTTACTGTTGTTACGTAGTTTTCTATATCTTTTCCAAAGTTTTTTGCATTTTCTAAAAAGTCATGGTGAGTAACATGAGATCTTTTAATTATTTTAAAATCAGTACCTAATCTAAGATCTACTGATGTCGGGCCAAATTGTTCTTCAGGATTAATAAGCGGAGTTATTACAATTCTTTTATTTGGATCAGGATGTATAATTCTTTCAAAAATTTGTTCTTCATTAAGTATCATTGGAAATTACTCCTCATTAAGCAAAATTCTGTGTATTTTATTGGTTTCTATTGATTTAATAACTAAGTTATCAAGGTTATCAATAAAATGATTTAAATATTCATAATATTTAAGTGCATTGTTTTTTTCAGGATATTTTTCCATTTTTTCACTTATATAGAATCTTTCTGCATTAATTATATTTATAGGTGCAAAAGGTTCTTCTTTTAATTTGTTTAAGTGAATATAAATATTGTCTTGATCTGTGTTTAACTCATTTTGGTAGTCAGTTCTAATTTTATCAATAGTATTTGTTGATGCAGAACATGCAAAAGATTCTTCTGATAATTTTTTAATTACTTTATGTGTTTCATCTAAATTATCATTATTGTAGATAAGAGCAGGATTTAAAATTTCTGTTATTTTAGTGCCTACGGTATTTATAAGAGTTTCAGAACATGTTTCTATTTTTTCAAACTTTTCCAATAATTCTTTATCGGCTAAGGATTTAAGAAGTTTTATAAAGTCGTTGTAATAAGGCGAAATATACTTTATAGCCTCAGAAAGTTTTATATTTTTATATAAAAATAAGTTTCTGATAAACAGTTTTTTTAGATAGTTCATATCATTTGTTGTTAATGCTTTTATAGTCTTATAATTCACAAAGGCTATGTAATGAGCAGGTCCACAAATTTTTACGGCAGTAATATCTGAATAAATATCTTTAAATAATTCTGCAAAACCTTCGCATTCTGAAAAATCTTCTGCTTTTACACCCAAAGGCTCACAACTTATTGCGGTCTGTTTTATTATATATGACCAGAATATCGGATTATTGCTACAAAAAGAGCTTACAGGAATAAAAGTTTTATTGTTTTTAAAACTACATTTGCTTGAAGAAAAAAAACTTTGGGCTGGTATTAACGCTAAATTTTCATAATATTTAGTAAAACTAAAAGTTTTTAATGTTTCTTCTAAAAAAATATCTATTGCATAACAAATATCTTCATTTTTAAAATGGGCAACAGAGGATTCTAATTTTATAAATTCTTCTGCAATATTTTTAAAATCATTAATATTAGAAGCAATTATTGCCTGTTGTTTAAGAGTGGCAATATTTTCCTTGCAATACTCCAAAAAATGTTCGGGTGCTTTTTTTTGATTAAAAAAGTTTTCCAGACGTATTATATTTTCAATTAAAATATTTTTTATTTTTTTAAATTCATTATTTTTCAAATTTAGACTCCGAGAAAGTAATCAGTAATATCTAATAGTATCTTAATCAAATTTTATAACCTTGTAAAATCGCTCAACAGGGTAGAATACAAAAAGCAAACTATAAGGTTTAATTTATTCAAGGTTAATCTTATTCTTTTTTAAAAACAAAAGCAATAATTAAATTGTCTGTTAGATGTAGGTAAAATAATGAAGTTAATAGTAGCTGCAAATAGAGCACCATACCAGATTAAGGAAAGAAAAGACAGTGTTACTGTTGAAAAATCTTCTGGAGGATTAGTTGCAGCTTTAGATCCGATAATGAGAGATTGTGGCGGAACATGGATATGTTCCGGCAATAAGACTTTTGAAGATTATAATCTTGAGACTCCATATAAAATAAAACAAATTAAACTTACGAAAAATGAAAATAAGCATTATTATGAGGGATTTTGTAATACTCAATTATGGCCTGTTTTTCATTACTTTCCGACACGTTATAAGTTGCATTTGAATGATTGGGATTATTACAGGCAGGTTAATCAGAAATTTGCCAATCAAATTTTAGATATTTTAGAGCCTGATGATAAAATTTGGATACATGATTATCAATTGATGCTTGTTCCTAAAATGCTCAGAGATAAAGGTGTAACAAATAAAATCGGTTTTTTCCTTCATATTCCTTTTCCAAATCTTGAAATTTATAAAATTTTTCCGAAAAGAAAAGAAATTTTAGAAGGGATTTTAGGCTGTGATCTAATTGGTGTTCATACAGAAAGTTATAAAAAACATTTACTTGAGAGTGTCAGCACTTTTTTCCCGGATTTAGAAATTAATGATGAAATTATTAATTATAAGGAACGAGATGTAAAAGTAAAATCGATGCCGATTAGTATTGATTTTGAGCAAATAGACACAATGGCAAGAACTGATTATGTTAATTCAAAAACTGAAGAGATTAAGCATTATTTTAAAAGCGAAATAATAGGATTAGGCGTTGATAGACTTGATTATACAAAAGGACTTGTCGAGAAGTTTGAAGGTATAGAAGCCTTTCTTGAAAAACATCCTGAATATATAAAAAAACTTACGTTTATTCAAATTGCAGTTCCTACAAGAACAAATGTACCTGAATATATTAATATTAAACGAGAAGTTGAGGAAACTGTCGGAAGAATTAACGGAAAATTTTCAAGAGACGGCTGGAGTCCTATAAGTTATATTTATAATAATGTTAAATTCAACGATTTAATTTCATATTATAGAAGTGCTGATTTTATACTTGTTTCCGCTTTAAGGGACGGTTTAAATCTTGTTGCCAAAGAATACATTGCTTCAAAAGTAAACGATAGCGGAATGTTAATTTTAAGTGAATTTACAGGGGTTGCCGAAGAGCTTGCTCCTAAAAGTCTTATAAATCCTTATGATTCTAATTCTGTTTCAAATGCCATATTAAAAACTTTTACGGCAAGTGAAGAAGAAAAAACAAAATTAATGTCCGATGCTAGGGATTATGTTAAAAATAATAATATTTATGTTTGGGTGGATAAATTTTTAGAGCTTTTAGAATAAGGGATTAATAATGAATAGTTTTGATTTAATTGAATCGAAAATTAAGTATAAAGAAAAAATTTTGCTTATGTTTGACTATGACGGAACTTTAACCCCTATTGTTGACAAGCCTGAACTTGCTGTTCTAGATAAAAAAGTTAAAAATAGTCTTGAAAAAATCGCCTCAACTGATTTTATAAATGTTTCCATAATTACAGGACGACAAGTTATTGTTATAAAAGAGCTTTCGGGAATAAATAGCGATAACGTCAATATATACGGACTTCATGGCGGAGAAATGAAATTAGGAACTGAAATTATTAATAATACTTTCAGCTTAAAAAACAATAATTTAGAATTGTTTAAAAACTCATTAAAAGAAAAATTGAATAATTACAATGGTATTTTTATTGAAGATAAAGAATATACTATTTCTTTGCATTATAGGCTGGCAAATGAAAAAGACTCTTTAACAGCAGTAGAGCTATTTAAAACCCAAGCTGATTTTTATAATTTACATGAAGATTTCAGGTATCAAAACGGTAAAAAAGTAATTGAGATTTTGCCGAAAAAGTTCAGTAAAAATAATGCCGTAGCTTCACAGATAGCAAACTGTCCCGAATATTTCCCCGTATTTTTTGGCGATGATTTAACTGATATTTCCGCCTTTGAAGAAGTAAAACGACATAACGGTATGGCTATTGGAGTTGGAAATATAGAATTTAGCGGTATCGATGATTATATTGAGGTTGAGGAATTGGGATTATTTATTCAACGGATTAACACTATCATTAATAATTGAACATTGATTTTTATAGTCATAATTTGTATTAATTGTTTTCTTTATTTTATATAATTTACAAAGTGGATATTTAGTTAAATCAATTAATACCGCTTTTTCCTCAGTAGTAAAGGAATTAAATAAATCTTTTTTATCGAGTAAATTTAAATAGATTTCTTCTGCTTTATCAAATTTTCTTTTATCTTCATTCATTCTTGCTTTACATAAAAGAAAGTCATACATTTGTAATTTAGTAACTTTATTTCTATTAATTATACTTTGAGCTTTATTATAATAAGTTTCAGCTTTATTGAATTTTTCCAATTTGCTGTAATTTTGAGCTAATTCAATTAATATATCTAAATAATCAGAAGTATTATTTTTCTCTGATAAAAGATTAAGAGCGTTTTCTCCATATTTAATTGCTTCAGTATAATTTTCTTCAGAACGAAGAAAATTTATAAGTTTTATACTATATACAATGTTTGATTTTTTGTCATCTATTAATTTATTGTCTATGACTTTTTCATAAAATATGATGTCTTTTTCTAAATTATGGTAATTTTCAAAAATTAAACCGTTTTGATTGGCAAATAGCTGTAATGTTACAGGAAAAGGAGTTTTAAATATATTTTTTTCAATTTTAGCTAATTCAATAAGTTGTATATAGGTAGAATTAAAATAATAAAGAATATACATTAAACTAAGAACTAGCAAAGAAATTAATAAAGATTTTTTTGTTGAAGTTTTAATAGGTTTAATAAATTGCGGAACATTTGATTTAGTTTTATTCAAAATAACGTTGGGTTTGCCGTTTTCTGAATTGTTATCTATTTCATTTTTAATTTGTTCTGTTTCTATTGAATTAATACTATCTTCTTTTAATTCATTATTTTTTTCAGAATTATTTTTTAATTTGTTCTTTTGATTAAGCTTATTTTTTTTAGTGTTTTTTCTTATCTGTTTTTTTGTTTTTTTATAGCTGTTTGCTTCTGTTTTTAATAAGTTAATATTATCTTCAGTAGTCTTATTTTTTTCATTTTTCATTTTTTTATCGTTGCTTTTATTTGTGTCTAATAAATTAATTTCATTTTCTATTATGTTATTATTCTTTTTTTGTTTATTGTAAGTAAATTCAAGACTGAATTTTGCCCAAGTATCATCAGGATTAATTTCCAGCACTTTTAAGCAATATTCCATAGCATTTTCATATTGAGCCTTTTCTATATAAGAAGCACCTAAAATACAGTAAATATCAATAAGAAGCTCTTCAGAAACTAAATTTACAGTTTTAGTTAAATATTTAATAGCATTATCATAATCTTTTTCATCGTAGAATAATTGCCCTAGATTAACTAAGCTCATACAATTATCGGCATCAATATTAATAGCTTTTATGTAATATTCTTTTGCTTTTTCAAACTGTCCTTGCTTTCGATAAACTTGCCCAACATTATTGTGAGCTAAATAATAATTAGGTTCTATTTCAATGGATTTAAGATAATATTCTATTGCTTTGTCATATTCTTTTAAAATTGAATAAATATTGGCTAATTCTTTATAAGTTTCAGCCTTGTCAGGGTTTAACGCTATAGCTTTTTTATAATTTTTAATAGCTGAAGAATAATTTTGTGTTTTGGCATAATTATGAGCTAATTCAATATAATCTTTTTCTGTGAGGTTGTTCACTTATGATTTCCTTATATTACTTGAACGTCATAATTAAAATAGTCCCTATTAAAATTTTAGTTCAAATTTAGAAATCTGTAAAAAATTTATTTTATGAATAAAAAATGATTCTCTAGAACTAGCAATTAGTTATTAAAGATATACTTTGTATATATAAGAGGATTTTAAAAATAATTTAATAAAATAGAGGAGTTACATAAATGGTTGATAAAATCGGTTCAAGTTCTTCTTCACAAAATGATTACTCAATGATAAACAAAGAGCAACTTGCAAAAAGGTTAAAAGCACAAGGTGTTCCCGATGCGGTTATCCAACAAGGATCTCAAGCTGCAAATAAATTTTTGGAGGATCAAAAAAATACAGGTAGTATTTTTGGAACAGTAAATGGAAATAATAATCAAAATTCTAAACTTGCACAATCGGGTGGCAATGATCCTACAAAATTTTTAAAATCTTTAGGAGTTCCTGATGATGTTATTAAAAAAGGACCAAAGGCCGTTGATGAATTTTTAAAGGGAAAAGCAGGAATAGGATCTAATAATCAATCAAATTCTAGCGTAAAAGATGATTTTGCAAAAAAATTAATGGCTTTAGGTATTCCAAAGGCAACTATTGATAAGGGTAAAGATGCAGTTAAGACTTATGCAGATAAACATCACATACCACTGCCCGAACCTCCTAAAGAGTTGAAAAATAACTCAACTCAAAATGCTTCTAATCCTTTCAGCGTTACAGCTTAATTTATTCAAGATTATAAACAATAGCCCCCTATTACATAATGATAATAGGGGGCTATTGTAGTATAAGAGTTAAATTACTGCTAAAACAGGCTCACAAGGTAAGGTAAAGGTAAAGCAACTTCCATTGCCTTCAATGCTTTTTACTGTTATATTTCCGCCATGACGTTCGATAATTTTTTTGGAAAGATAAAGCCCAAGACCTGTTCCCACCTGTTTGAATTTTTTTGCATCACTTTTATATTTTTGAAATAGTTCTCCCTGCTGATTTTGAGGAATACCTTTCCCGTTATCAATAAAAGAAACTGCTAATTGATTATCTTGCATATGTGTTTTTATAATTATCTTACCTTGCTCAGGTGTATAATTTACTGCATTTGAAAGAAGATTTTGTATTACTCTTCTTATTTCAATAAGATCAGCTTTTATTGAAATTTTATCAGTTGTTTGAAAATCAAAGATTAATGATTGATCTTTATCGTCAGCTATATATTTTATTTCTTTATAGCAGTCGTCTATAAGTTCAATAATATCAACGGTTTCTTTATATAGTGTATTACAGCCGTTTTCATAACGATAAGTAGACAGAAGATTATCTACCATTTTAAACATATATCTTCCTGAATGAAGTATATCTTGAATCATTTCTGTCTGATCCTGATTAAGCTCTCCGAAAGAACCTTTCAATAAAAGCTCCATTGCTCTTATTTCAGCTCTTATAGGGGTTTTTAAATCATGAGTGAGTGTTGCGACAAAGGTTTCTTTTTGTTTTTCAATTTCTTTTTGAGTGGTTATATCTCTTAAAATTAAAATATAGCCTTCTGCTTGTTCTTCTTCATAATTTATTGGCGAACAATTTATTTCAATAGTTTTCTGATTATCTGAAGGACCTATAAATATTTCATTTAAATTTTCAAGGCAATCTTTATTGTCAATTTTTAGATTTATCGGAGTTTTTACAAGACTAAAAAGATTTTTACCAAGTAATTTAGAAGTAGTATTTTCCATCCATTCACAAAATGTTTTATTGCAAGATACAATTTCAAAGGCAGAATTTACGATTACTATTCCGTCAGCTGAAAATCTGTAAATCAAGTCTAATTTTGTTTTTTTAGTTTTAAGTTCATCTTGAAGATCTTTGATTCTTAAAATACCAAGAACTCTTGCCTTTAATTCCTCGACATTATAAGGTTTTGTTATATAGCCATAAGAGCCAAGGTCTAAACCTTCGACTATGTCTTTAATATCATTAAGTGCAGTTATAAAGATTACAGGGATTTCAGAGGTTTTTGTATTATTTTTTAATAGTTTGATTACTTCGAATCCATTTAATTCAGGCATCATTATGTCTAATAAAATAAGATCGAATTTTTCTTCTTCTAAAAGTTCAAGTGCTTTTTGTCCTTTATTTGCAATTATTGCAGACTGACCAATTTGCTCCAGAATTTCTTTTAAAAGTTCAGCATTCATTATATTGTCTTCTACAATTAATATTTTATGCCATTTATATTTAGGTTTTTCGGCCATATTATTATTTGCAGGAAATAAATTATGACTTTTATTTATTGTGTTAATTTCAGAGCTTTCTTCTTTTATTTTCTTTTCGTAAGAAGATTCCTCAAGAACAGAATGATTTCCTTTTGAATTGAGGTGTTTTTCTACTATCTGTGCAAATGTATAAATGTTTATAGGTTTTGCAATAAATCCCATACAGCCTGCACCATAGGCTTTTTCTCTATCTGTAGCCATGGCGGAAGCGGTGAATGCTACAATTTTGATATTTTGAGTTAGCGGATCGCTTTTTAATAACTTGGTTGCACTTAATCCGTCTAGTCCGGATAAGCCTAAGTCCATTAAAATAAGTTCTGGTGTTTTTGTTTTCGCTATTTTAATGCCATCATTCGCATTTTCAGCGGTTAAAACTTCGTGTCCTGCCTTAATTAAAAGTTCAGAAGCCATTTCGACATTCATAAGATTGTCTTCAATAATTAATATTTTTGCCATTTTGTTCTCTCTGGTTTTTGTCGTCGGTAATACAGAATATTTTTATTAATATATTATTTTTTATTCGCAGATAAATTGTAGGACAAGTTTAACAAAAAAATAGAAAGGATAATATTACCCTTTCTACTTTTATTATTAATTTATTATGATTTTTTTTCTATAAAAGGTGTGATCTTAAGAATTCCTTTAAGTAAAAGGCTTAATGTAATCATACATACAGCCGCTTCAAATATAATACCCATACCTAACTTAGTGTAACCTCTCTTCCTTAGTCTATATGTTTGTATTAAAGACTCTGAATCTTCTTAATTGCTACCGATTAATGCAGTGTCTTTTGAATTTGCCACTCTGAATGATACAACAGAGTCGTTAAATTGTATAGATTTATTGGGGTATTTAATTAAGCTTTCTGCCGATTTTAGAATGGCTGCAGCTGTGTCACTAATTAGTTTTAAGCCTGTTTCTCTAATGTTAAGATTTAATGAGTTTTGTATAATTGTATCAGGATAATACTCTAATCCGCTTAAAATTAACGGGTTCATTTCAATGCGACCGCTTAAATGCATGATTTTTATTTCAGAATTTTTTTCTTTAATTTCCGATATATTTAAAAAACCGTTATTGCCGATAATTGAAGCAGAATTTGTCGGGTATTCGCAAATAATCAACGCTTCTGCATCTGAAATATGTCTGAGGGCATAATCTTTGTCTTCGGGTCTTGTTGTGCTTGCTGAAAAAACATTTGCTCCTACTGATTTTAGTATGCTTAAAATATTTTCCGTTAATTCTCCACCGCCAAGTAATAGTATTTTTGACTTAAACAAGTTTATTTCATTTTCATAGCATCGTTTCAGAATGAGATGTGAAAGATGTTTGAACAGTCCTAATTCTTTGCAGTTTGGGTTTAATAATAGTATTTTTATATTTTTTTCGGTGCAGCTTTCAACGTCTATTCCGGATACTGCTGAAAAATCAAAATTTTGTGAAAAATAAGAGATAACGCAATCTTGTTTTATGAAGTTGATGATTTTTTTATCGAAATAAGAGGTATCATCTCCTTTAACAATAATATCAAGTTTAGGAAGCATTTGTTGGTTAATATCATTTATGAAATTTACTTCTGTCTCCCAGTCATATTGTTGTTGATACATTGCTGTTCTGTTTATTGTATCTAAATCATCTGTTATTGCAAAAACCTCTTTTGCTCCTGCTAATGAAGCCATAATAGGAAAAACAGAAGAATATTTAGATAAAATCGGCACAAATACGTTTAAATCTGTTAAATCCAGTTCAAATGTTTTTATTGAATTTTTTATATACCTGATAAATTTGTCATCCATTTTAATTTTATTCCAACACATACTACCCCAACTTGATTTTATATGATTTTACTTGATTTGGGAAATTTGTAAATAAATTTTAGTATTTTTTGGGATATTATCATTTTAAATTTTAAAAGAAAAAATATTTACCACTAAAGAAGTATTTTTAATACCTTTTTATAGGGATAGAGAAGAACAATATAAGAGTTTATATTTAAAGAATAAGATTTGGGGAGAGGGTTTATGAAAAAAACGTTTTTAAAACTATTTATTAGTTTAAGTTTTATTTTATTTATGTCATTTCCGATAGGCATAAATACAGGACTTGCAGAAAATTATCAGACTGATGAGCAGGTTAATATGAAGGTTTATGAAAATGTAGTACCTTCGGTAGTTTCTATTGATGCGGATCTTTCTGATGGTATTTCCAGCGGAACAGGTGTTGTTATCGACCCTAAAGGTCTTATTTTAACGAGTAGCCATGTAATAGAAGGTTCTGATGAAATCAAAGTAATGGTAAATGGAGGAAAAGAATATAACGGCAAAGTTTTATCAGTTGTAGATGCAGGTGATGACCTTGCCTTAATCCGTATTAATCCTGATAAACCTTTAACTGTTGCAAGACTCGGTGATTCATCAAAGGTAAAAGTTGGGCAAAAAGTACTGGCTATTGGTAATCCCTTTGGTTTTAACGGAACATTGACAACGGGGATAATCAGTAGAATTGATAACGAAAGAAATAAACTTCAGACTGATGCTGCGATTAATCCAGGGTGTTCAGGCGGGCCTATTCTTAATACGAGCGGTGAAGTCATAGGAATAAGTCAATCTATATATAATCCCGACAATAATCGATCAAATATCGGTATAGGTTTTGCCGTACCTGTAAATTCGGCAAAACAATTTATAAAAGCTGCAAAAACTCAGCAAATCATGAGTAAATAATTTGAATATTTATTGTTATCAAATAAAAAACAGGAGACATTAAAGCTCCTGTTTTTAAATTATTTTATTTACCTGTTTTATTTTAAAAAGTCAGGTATATCAAGCATTTTTGTTGCCGCTTGTTGTGTTTGCGGTGAAGGTCTGTTTAAAATACTTGAAGCAGCGTTGCCTTGCATGCTAAATGGCACATTAGCAGGTCTTTCGGTTGCTCTTTCAGCCATTTGTTCTTTAAGGTCAAAACCTGTTGCTATAACTGTAATTTGGATTTCTCCCTGAATTCTGTCATCTACAACAGAACCGAAAATTACGACAGCATCATCTAATACTGAACTGTGAATGATTTCAGCAGCTTCATATACTTCATGAAGAGTCATATCAGGACCGCCGGTAACGTTAAAGATTACACCGCTTGCGCCATGTATTGAGGTTTCAAGAAGAGGTGAATTAACCGCTATTTTAGCAGCTTCTACAGCTCTACCTTCGCCTGAAGCTCTTCCTATACCCATAAGAGCAGAGCCTGACATTGACATAACAGCTTTAACATCAGCAAAGTCGACGTTAATAAGTCCAGGTATTGTAATAATATCAGATATACCTTGAACACCTCTTAAAAGAACTTCATCAACAACATAGAACGCATCTCTTATTGTTGTTCTTCTTTCAACTACTTCAAGTAACTTGTCGTTAGGAATAACGATAAGTGTGTCAACATTTTCTTTGAATTTTTCAAGCCCTTGTAAAGCCTGATTCATTCTTCTTCTTCCTTCAAAACCAAAAGGTTTTGTAACTACGCCAACTGTAAGAGCGCCAAGTTCTTTAGCGATTTGAGCAACAACAGGAGCAGCCCCTGTTCCTGTTCCGCCACCCATACCGGCAGTAATAAATACCATATCAGCTCCGTCAAGAGCTACCATGATATCGTCTCTGCTTTCTTCAGCAGCTTTTTCACCTTTTGAAGGATCTCCGCCTGCGCCAAGACCATTTGTAAGTTTTGTTCCAAGTCTAATTCTGTTAGCAGCAGCTGACATTTGTAAAACTTGAGCGTCTGTATTCATTACCCAAAAATCAACACCGCTAAGACCAGCAGCTATCATTCGGTTTACAGCGTTTCCGCCTCCACCGCCACAACCTACAACTTTTATATTTGCATGGTTATGAAGTTCATTAGGGTTTTCTCTGCTGAGCTTGTCGAAGTTTGATGGTAAAAAGTTATTATTCACTTAATCATGACTCCATTTTTTATTCTAACTAACACTAAGATTTATTATTATGAGAAAAAAGTTGATGATTTAATCCGGACAAGTTATAGAAGATTCTAGCTATAAATATTATTGCGATAGCAGTAAAAAGATCAGTGTTCATTATATAACCGAGACTAATTAATACCATGGCTATAATTGTATTTAAAACAAATTCTACAATAAATAGATTAGCATTAAAACTATTATTTAATCTAGACCTAAATCCTATAAATATTGAATCAATTGCAGAAATTGCAATTATTGCAGAAAATTTAGGATCGGCAATCATAAGGTTAAACGGTAAAAATATGCCTAATGTAAGCCCTATGATAAGTCCGGCAATTGGAATCCACATGATTTATACTCCTCCCGATACAATTATCGATTTGTCAGCCGGTATTTGCAGATTATCATATTTTTCTACAAAAGACTTTATTCCGTCAATTTTCAAAGAACGAAGATAACCTATTTCCATACCTTGAGTAAGAGTATCGCTTTTTCCTATGGCTCTTATTTCAAAGGGTTGCGCTGCTCTCGTTTTGTTAATAAGTATTGTAGGGCCTATGCATTTGATTTCTGTTGTGGCTGTAATGCGGTGTCCGTTTATTGAAATAGCTTTAGCATTCATAGACCATAAGTCATTAACAATTTTTATAAGGTCAAAATCATGAATAATGCCTTCATTCGGGTTTTCATCATTCCTAAGAGTACTGTTATTATCTGATAACCTTATTATAATGCCTTTGCCGTTTATATCTTCCGTTCCTGTAAGTTTTGAAATTTTCTTTAATACACCTAGTTGTCGGTTTTCTAAAGTTTGAGTCATTTGGTGATTTAAAATAAATATTTCTGATTGAAGTTTTATATTTTTACTTTCAATCTGTTTTAATATTTGTTGAGTATGATTTAACTTTAAAGAAATTGGATCTTTTGCATAGCCTGCATCACTTTTATTAATTAAGCCGATTGCACTTATAGTTCCTAATATTAAAAAAGACAAAAATACTGATAATTTCCCCGATTTTAACGAATTTGCTTCAGTCGTTTCGGTAAAAAAATAGTGCTTAAAAATTAAGTTCCAGTTCTCAAGCATGTGAGGATATTTTCCGAATGTTAAAGTAATGATTATATTTAAGCATAGCATATAAGAAAAATTTTTTATACATTAAATTATTAATTTTATAGCAATTAAGTGCTTATTTTAAAACAATATATAATTTAAAATGATTTCAATTTATAGCACTTTTAGCTATGATATTGTTTTTATTTTAATATGTACTGATATATAAATATCTTTCTATTGAGGTGTTATGGAAGGCAAAATCGAAGATTTAATGAATATGTGCTTCTATACTAATGAGATAGATGAAATAACAAGTATGCCTAATGACACAAAGGCTAAAATTCCAGTCGATTGGAATTTGATGGAAATAGAAAATGATAAAAAATCAGGTTTTGTTGGGGCTGTGTATAAAAAAAATGATAGTGTTGCCATTGTAATAAAAGGCTCTGATTTTGTTCATTTGATATCAGGAATTAAGGATTATGTCGGTACAAATTTGGCTTTTGTTTTGGGAAAACAACCTATTCAATATGAACCCGCAAAAAATTTTTATAATTCAATTAAGCAAAAATATGGTAAAGACAATAAAATTATGCTGGTTGGTTCTTCATTAGGAGGAGGACTTGCTCAATATTTAGGTGCTATGGACGTATGTAAGGATAAAATTATTACATTTAGCCCTGTGGGTACAGGCAGATCAGTTAAAAAGGATTTGAATAATAATGTTAATAAGGATTTTTCTAATATTTATAATTTTGTTGTAGATAAGGATTTTGTTGCTAATTTTGTGCCTCAAAATGGTAATGTTCATTATATAATCGGCCCAGAACATCCTAATGAATCAACTTGGCATAGAAAACTAAGATCCATGGTAGATTGGTCAGAATATCATCGTGTTAGCATGATTAAGGATTACACTCCAAAAGAAGTATTAAACTCATCAGTTGATAATATAGACAAAGTTTTTGATAAAAAAACACCGTCTAAACTGGATATTTTTGATTTGCCTAAGAATGCTCCGTTTAAAGTGTTTCAATTACCGACTAATCCTGTTAAGACTATAAATAAACCGCAAGTTTATAATAATATGTCTAATAACCCTATTCGATTGAATCATTAATTTATAGGTAAATAGTTTTTATAACGTAGGGCGCTTTAACTATTTATGTTGTGGGCTTTTTAATATATGCTAAAAATCTTATGGAATTTTATGAATTTTTAAGGTATTTTAAGAAAAAGTGTAGAATATTATTAAAGTTAGTGTAAAAAGAGAATAATATGAGTTTAGAAACAGATAAAAAATCAAGTTTTTCTCAAGAAGTTGAAAAATTATTTAAAACAAATCCACTTGAAAAAAATGTTAATGAAAAATTATTTTCAGAAGTTAAAAAGTTTCAGCAAAAAATTGTCGGCTTTAATAATAAGCAAAAAGCAACTTCTCAATTAGTCGAATTTGTTTATTCGATGCCAGAGCAGGATTTATATTCTTTATTTTCTTATAATGATGAATTAATAAGAAGTATTGCTGTCAGGGCTTATGTGGATAAAAATCCTCTTGATTTGATGATTGCTTTGAAAAAGTTATTAAAAAGTAAGGTTGAATTTGTTAGACATTCTGCTGTTATGGGACTTTCTTATATGAATGAAGAAGAATGTCTTGATTCTTTGGTAGAAGCGTCAAATGATGCTATTCAATCAGTAAAATTGGCTGCTTTATCAGGTATCGTTGATATTGCGAATGAATATAATTCTATTATCGCCAAAAATACTCTTAATACCTTTTTAAATGATAAAGATAAAGTAATAAGAGAGTTTGTTAAAGATGAACTCAGCATTATGTTTTAGTGAAAATTATTCAAGATTAGTAAAAGGCATAAACTGCTCTCCTTTTTGGGGGGCAGCTCTTTTTATAAATTCTTTTATTTCACATGTGAAAAACATTCCCGCTTGAATAACCGTAGGGAAAATAAGTCCATTCCCCGTTGATATTGCAAGTTGGTCATTTGATATATTTATTATCGTCCCCGGAGGGTTATTATTGTATTTTTTTTCGGTTGAATATTCACAGTTCCATATTTTAACAGGACAGTTTCTGTAATGAGTCATTGCACCGAAAAATGGATTGCAGGCTCTGATAAATCTTTCTATTTCGATAGATTCTTTTGACCAATCAATTAAAACATCTTTGCTGTTTGGAACAACACCTTTTGCTTTAGGATATATGCTTGATTTGTCTTGCTTTATTCTTTTAATTGGAGTGCCTGATTCAATCTCATTTATAGTTTTAACAAGAAGTTCCGCTGTTTTAAAATTTAATCTCGAAAACAAAGTGCCAAAAGTTTCATTTTGGTCAATGTCAGTTTCCCATTGCGTTACAATATCGCCTGTATCAAAGGTTTCATCCATAAAATGCAAGGTGATGCCTGTTTTGCTTTCGCCGTCGGCAATTACATGGAAATACGGGTTTCCTCCTCTATATTTTGGCAAAAGAGAAGGATGGCAGTTTAAAAAGCCTAATCTTGTAGTTTCCAGAAGTTCTTTCGGTAAGAGATTATCAAAAGCTGCTACAACAGCTATATCTGCTTGTACTTGTTTTATCTTTTCTATGAATTCAGGCTCATTCGGCGAATTTTCAAAAGGGATCAATTTCAAATTATAATTATTTGCTATGTTACATAATGTTTCATAACCGGGATGTGATGTTTTAGGCGGCACAACTGCTACTATGTTTTTATTTGCAAGCATTAAGCTGTTTAAACATATTGCACCAAGGTCAGGAATTCCAAAAAATATTATTTTCATTCTTCATCTTTTTATTATAAAGTTAAGACAATTTATAAAGTGTTCGGGTTTAATATAATTAATTATAACCTGTAAGAGGGTAAAATGCTAACGAAATTTAACTATAACAGCCTAAGTAATCTTCCTTTGCTTAGAAAGTCAGTCAAGCCTGAGATGAGAAGTTTGTTTCCTTTAGCTTTTTCAAGAAATATAACTCAAGATAAAGTTGAATTATCTGCTTCTCCAAAATTTAAAACCTGTGAAGAGGCTATTGACGGCTTGTCCTCAAAATTAATGGAATCAAAAGATCAACGGGAAATACAGCGTTTTATAGAAAACCATACAGGTAAGCCGTTTGAAAGTATTTTAGATTCTAAAAAAACAATTAAAAAATTATTGGCTAAGCAAATTACCTTTGATAAAACCGAAGCGAAAGATGAAGTACAACATATATTAGATAAAATGGTCAATGGAAGAGCTTCGTTAAGAGTTACTGTCGGAAATTATTTTCAATGGATTGAACATAAAATAGCCTCAATAAAAGAACAAAATTCAGAGATATATTCTCCGTCTGAAGAAAAATATAATAAAATAGCCGAAAAGTATGACGTAAAACGAAATCAAATCAAAAAAGAATTAGAAAAGCTTAATCAAAAACGTGCAGATCTTAGAGAAGAAGAACATTCAATTTCGAGAAATAAGAAAAAATTAAGTCAATTAAAAAAAGAACTTATTCAAATTGAAAATCTGATTAGAAAAAAACGGAATATTCTAGCAAATATAGAAGATAATAAAAAAGAAGAATTATCGCTTGTTGCAAAAGGATTTAATAATGTAAATAAAGAAAGTGGTCTTGATTTATATTTAAAGCTTCCTAATAAACAGACATGGGGAGATTTAAGTACTCAAATAGGAACAATTTTTGAAAACATAGCAGCAAAAGAAGTTGATAGAATTATAGTTCCTCAGATTGCGCAAAAAATTGCACAAAAAGAAGGCATTTCTGTAGAAAAAGCACAAAGCCAATTAGTTCAATTAAAAAATGTTAGATTTTCAGGAGCTGTAGAGATTGACCATTTAATAGTAAGGGTTAAAAATCCTCCAAATCCTAATGCAAAAAAAATGATTGTAAATAAAAATATAGAAGTGGTCGGAGTTGTTGAAACAAAGTATGAACCTGATAAAATGCCTTATGGTTATAAAAGAAGAATAGAAGATTTAGAATGGCTTACTAATCATAAAGAAAAAGATATTAGCGGTAATACTTTTAAGGAATTTCTTTTTGAAAATGAAAAAGGGGAATATTTTTCTTTTTCGCCTAATAGCTTTAAGCAATTTAATGTTCAAGAAGATAAGAAAGAAGCTTATGAAAACATCTATTTTGTAACAACTGACAGACAATTTTGTGATTTGAATGAAAGATTAATGACTAAAATAGATTCTCCTGAAAAAGTAGATGATTTATACTCAAAAAAATATCCACAACCAACAAGTTCAGAGTTAAAAGGATTATTAACTCAATTTGACAAATATGAATTGTGGAATAATGTCGTTTTTACAAATAATGATTATTTAGGCAATTCTTTATTTGAGCTGATATTTTATAATAGATTTAAGTCTTCTATTGATAAAGTTAGTTTAAATGAAGATTTTTCAAAAGAATTTGACCCCAAGGTTATTAAAAAAATGGAAGAATTTTGTTTAAGCCAGTCTGACGAGCCAGCAAGCTAAAAAAACAGCTATTAAACCTATAAATAAACTACCAAAAGAATAAAGAAAACCTTGGAGATAGTAGCCTTCTTTTAAAAGAGTTAAGACTTCCCAGCTAAAGGTGCTAAAAGTGGTAAATCCACCACAAAAACCTGTGGTTAGCAGAAGTTTTATGTTGTTGTCAATAATAGGTGGTTTGCTTATTGATAAGGCTACAACCAATCCTAGAATAAATGAGCCTGCTATATTTATGGCAAAAGTCCCCCATGGAAAAATGCCGTTAGTATTGTTATGAATTAGCATTGAAAGAAAAAATCTTAAACAAGCTCCAAGTCCGCCACCTACAAAAATTAAAAAATAAGGATTCATTACTCTTTACCTTCATTAAATGTGTTTTCAAGTTTCTTTAAAAAGTGTTTATTGATTGTTTCTTTTGCGGTTTTCTCTCCGTTCCATACAGGTTCAAGCGCTTCACTCACAATGCTTGAAATTTCGTTGTAATTACGGCTTGCAGGTGTTGGAAAAGATGATTTGATTATATCAAGAAACACATGAGCATTGTGCGGTTTGTTTTTAGTGTCTATAAATAGGTCAGAATTTGCAGAGTCTTTTCGTGCAGGGATTATTAGTCCTGTTTCTGTAATTTTATCGATGCTTTTTTTGTTGGACATGAATTTAATAAATTTCCACGCTGTTTCGGGGTGTTTGCATTGCTTTGAAATTGACCAACCAGAGGCATCAGCATCAACTATTGACCCTTTTTTCCCCAAGGGGAATTGTGCTATGTCCCAGTTAAACTTTAAATCTTTTCTATATCTTGGTACTGCCCAGCGTCCGTTTATCTGCATTGCTATTTTTTGGTTTATAAACATTTGTCCCATTGTCATTGAGCCTGCTTCTGAGGCGGTAGGAGCTACATGAAAAGAATTTCTGAGGTTTGAATAAAACTGTATTGAGTCAATAGAATTTTGAGAGCCGAGAATTAAATTTTCTCCGTCACTACTGATAATTCCCCCTCCATTACTCCATAAAAAAGGTAACCAGAAAAGAGGGGCTGTTTCAAAACCAATACCGAATTGTTCAGGATTTTTGTCTTTGTTTTTATTAATCGTTAGTTTTTTTGAAGTTTCCAGAAAATCATTTAAAGTCCAGTTAGCGGATGGATATTTAACTCCGTATTTATCAAACAGGTCTTTATTGTAATAAATAACAAGGTTTGAAATATCTCGAGGAATAGCAAAAATAGCATTCTTGTATTTAAAAGCATTCAGCGCTTTTTCATAGAAGGAGTTTGATGAAAAAGTTTTATCTGAATTTATGAAATTATTGAGATTTAATAACACACCTGCTCTAATATATTTTTGTCCGTCAATGTTATTAATAAAAATAACATCGGGCGAAAGGTCTGAGGCTATTAATAAATGAACTTTTTGAAAATAATTTTTTGGAATATGAATAAGTTTTACTTTTATAGAGGGATTTTCTTTTTCAAATTGTTTTATTGCACTATTAATAATAGGCAATTCAGTTTCAGAACCCCATGTTGAAAAAGTTAAAACATTCTCATTTTTTATATTATTTTTGTTTGTAGAAAAGACCAAAATAACTAAAAACAATGAAGTTAAGAGTATAATGGCTGCTTTTCTCATCTTATTTTTTCTTTTCTAAAGATAGTAAATACGGTAATTGAAGTTAAAATGGCTGATATTACTATTACATACCAAAATCCGTGCTTAGCTTGTCCCCATGGTACATGAACGTTCATACCGAAAAAACTGGCAACCATGGTTGGTGTGGTTAAAACAATTGTCATTGTTGTTAAAAACTTCATTACAATATTTAAGTTGTTTGAAATAATTGAAGCAAAGGCATCCATCATTCCGCTAAGAATGTTACTGTGCATTTCAACCATTTCAAGAGCCTGTTTGTTCTCAATGATTACATCTTCAAGAAGATCTTCATCATCTTCGTTCATTTCTAATAAATGTTTATAGTTATTATTTTTTCTAAGCCTGAGAAGTTTTTCCAACACTATTCCGTTATCTTTTAATGCAGTGGTAAAATAAACTAAACTTTTTTCAAGATCAAGAAGTTGGTAAAGAGCCTGATTCTTCATTGTTTTCTTGACATCATTTTCAAGTTCGTCTGTTCTGCGATTTATATATCTTAAATATTTTAAGTATAGTTTTGAGGATCTGAAAAGTATTTCAAGTAGAAAACGTGTGTTTTTACCTTCTTCAAAGCCTTTTCCAAAGGAGATAAAAGATGATAAAACCTGATTTTCTTTTAAAGATACAGTTATAAAGTGCTTAGGCGTTAAAATAATACCAAGTGGAAGAGTATCAAAAAAGTGTTTGTCTCCCATTATCGGTACGTTAGTAATTAATAGAAGGGCATCTTCTTCTAATTCCATACGGGAAAGTTCTTCATCATCGAGAGCTGCTTTTAAGAAGTCTAAATTAACTCCTGTAATTCCTGATACATATTTTAATTCGTCAGCTGTCGGCGTTACAAGGTTAAACCAGCAACCTTGGTCATATTCTTTATTTTCAACTTCATAAAAAGCTTTATCTTTTATTTTGAATATATTTAACATATTCCCTTACCCTTAGATATTGTTATTTTATTGCCTAATCAAACTTTAATCCAAATCTTTTTTTAAGTAAAAGATTTTTTTATAAGATGTTGAGTTTATTGAATAAAAACAGTTAAACGTGTATATTAATTATAATTTGGTTTGAGGTGTTTTAAATGAGTTTAGCAAATAATATAATTGTAATAAGTGAAAAAGCAGAAGATGGGAACTATTTTAGAAATATTTGCCGTTCCGGCTTATTAAGGGATGTCGACAATATAATTTGCGCAAATCATGAAAATGGCTTTGATTTTATTAAAAAATACTTGCCTGATACTATTGTAATATATATATATGAAACAGCATATAACGCATTAAATATTTGTAAACAACTTAAATCTGATAATTTTTTAAAAAATATACCTGTACTTTTAATTTTAGAAAAGAAAAACGATGAAACTGTTCTTTCTGCTTATGATGAAGGTATAACGGATTATATTATTCAGCCGGCATCGGATACTGATATATTAGTTAGGCTTATGTGGTGTTTAAAGAGGAATGAATCCTCAAGAGAACTGGAAAAAAAAGAAATACTCATAAGAAGTATCGGAGTTATTGATAAAGAAACAGAGGCCTTTACTCCTCAATATACCGAAAAAGCCTTTACGGCCGAAATAAATGTTGCAAAAAAATATGGATATCCTGCCGTTGCCATGGTAATGGCGCTGGAACCTAAGTCAAACGATCGTTTAAACTATGACAATCTGTCCTTAATCGTTAAAAATTCTATAAGGGCAAGAGATTTAGTTGGACATAGTGGACATGGGAAAATATATTTATTTTTGCCAAAAACTAATATTAAAGGCGCTTGCACCGTATATAATAAAGTTTTATCCAATATGAAAAATAATATTTCAATAAGTGCAGGGGTTTGTGAATTTAAGCCTGAAATGAACTATCACTCTTTAATTCAAAATTCTGTAAAAGCATTAGAAGAAGCCTTTTCAAGGGGCGGAAATAAAATTATAGTTGCAGAGTCCAAGTCAAATGAAGAAAAAACTTCTGGTGGCTGGTTAAATAGAATTCAGTCGGATAAAAAAGAATATAAAAATTATAAGGAAATTTTAAGTTATAAGTTTAAAACTATTGTAGAACCTGTGTTTTATAGGCTTAAATCTGAAATTGAAATGACTTTTAAAGATAAATTGAATGTTGAATATTATATAACGGACAGTAAATGTGTGTTTGATATCAATATAATTTATGAGAACGATGGAATCTCAATTAAAATTATTGATTCAGGAGTTCCAAAGGTAAATATTGAAGTATTTGACATGAAATCGGGTCAGGCGATTTATGACAGAATAATTCTTCCGATAGAAGAGTTAGAAGAAGAAAAATTAAATAAAATAATTCATGAGTGTATTGATTCACTTAAATTAGGCTCTTTAATTTAATGATATTGATGTTCATTTAATTGTTGAGTTCCTTGCTAGAGTTGGATTTTACATTTATTCATGGATCAATCATGGAAAATCGGTTGACACAAGGCTATGCTGTTGTTATATTAGTTTAGCGTTCAAATAAACGTATCATTGTGTCATTTTAAATGTAAAGAGATGAAGGAATAATAAAATGCTGGCAATAGTAGAAACTGGCGGAAAGCAATATCAGCTTACTGAAGGCAGATATTTAGATGTAGAACTTCTTAAAGCAGACCAAGATCAAGAAGTCGTTTTTGATAAAGTTGTTATGATAGTTGATGGCGCAAATTCAAAAGTTGGCCAGCCATATATCGACGGTGCTGTTGTTAAAGCGAAAGTTTTAAAGCACGGAAGAGGACAAAAACTTATTATTTACAAACAAAGATGTAAAAAAGGCTATAGAAAAAAACAAGGCCATAGACAAGACTATACCAGAGTAATGGTAGAAAAAATCGAATTTTAATTAAGTTGTAATATAAAAGAATTAAAAAGGTGGTGAATTCTAATGGCATCAAAGAAGGGCGTAGGCTCAACGAAGAATGGTCGCGATAGTAGAGCGCAACGTTTAGGCGTTAAAAAATTCGGTGGAGAATTCGTTAAAGCTGGAAATATTCTTGTTCGTCAAAGAGGAACAAAATTACATCCTGGTAATAATGTAGGCATCGGCGGAGATGATACACTTTTTTCACTCGTTGATGGATTTGTAACCTTTGAAAAACACAGAAGAGATAGAAAACAAGTTAGCGTTTACGCTGCTGTTTAGTCTCAAAAAGTTTTAAAAAAATAGCCCTTGCTGATTATTAGCAGGGCTATTTTTTATTTAAGCATAATGAGATTTTGATTATCTAACTTGAGTCGTTAATTAAAATTATCAAAAACCCTCCCGCAGCCACCCATCAGTGGCAAAAGAGGCATCGCCTCTTTTGCATTTCTATAATATTTTTGATAATTTAAAACTTTTGATTATTTTGCGACTAAAGTTATCTATTAATTATTTTATTGGTTTAAAGACTTTAGGGAAAGCATAACAGGTTTAATATTATGAAATTAACAATTTTAACTGATAATAATACGTTAACTGACAGGTATTTTCTCGCTGAACCCGGTTTATCAATATATATAGAAGAGCAGGATAAAAAAATTTTGTTTGATACAGGTTATAGCGATGTATTTATAAAAAATGCTTTTAAAATAGGTGTTGATTTAAAAAGTCTTGATTATTTGGTTTTTTCACATGGACATAATGATCATACTAATGGCTTGATTCCATTATTTCATTTGTATCAAGAGTGGAAAGAAATGCATATAGATCTTAAAATTCCTGAAATTATTGCACATCCATCTGTTTTTAATTCAAAATATAGAAATTTTATTGGTTATATAGGGGCAATTGTTTCTAAAGATGCTTTAGCTAAAACATTTAACTTGAATTTTAACTCTAAGCCTTTTTGGTTGACGGATAAATTAGTTTTTTTAGGCGAAATTCCTCGTATTTTAGAGTTTGAAAAGCTTAATTCAAGTGCTAAAACAATAATTGATAATGAGGAAGTTATAGATCCTTTGATAGATGATTCTGCTCTTGCTTATAAGTCTGTTAAGGGCTTAGTTATCATTACAGGTTGTTCTCATTCGGGTATATGTAATATTGTTGAATATGCTAAGTTTGTCTGCAATGAAAGAAAAATTCATGATATTATCGGTGGTTTTCATTTGCTGAAAGCAACTGATGAGAAAATTGATAAAACTTTAGAATATTTGAAAAAACAGCAACCAAAAAAAATACATCCTTGCCATTGTACTGATTTAGCCGCTAAAATGGCATTCGGACGTTCTTTGAATGTAAAAGAAGTTGGCGTTGGTCTATGTTTAGAATTTGAATAAAAAACGACTATAGTATTAATATAGTCGTTTTTATTAAGGCTTAAATTTATTTTTGTTCATTGCTGTCATAAATAGTACCGGTAAAAGTAACTTCAAAGTTTTCAATCTTGCTGACTTCACCTGTTAAAGGATTTCTGAAGGTTCTTAATCCCCATTTGCTGGGTGAAAGTTTGTAAACGAAAGCAAATGGCATTTTCCATGTGCCTGCGCCTGATTTTAATGCTACTTCAAGATTTACTTTTGATTTTTGTTTTGCGGCAAGAAGCATTTTATGTATTTCAGAGCTTCCTTTAATTGTTATTGTTATTGTTTTTGGATTGACTCTGATGCCGGGACAAGCTAATAAGAGGTCTTCTTCTGTTATTTCCATCTCATTAATAAATACACTTGCCTCTTCTGATGAATAGATTTTTTCTTCCATTGTAACCAACTCCTAATATATATACTCTCTTTAATTAGTTTTTTTATTTATTTTTCAGCATAGCCGTAAACTGAAACCATTTTTACGGTTATTTCTTTTCCATCAAGGTCTTGTTTGATATTTTCAATAAATTCATTTACTTCATTATCGTTGAAATACTTTGAAAGTTTATCTTTTAATGATGGATTCCCTGGGCTTGTAGGTGTATTAAACCATGGTTCAACCATTTCGGCTTTTACTGTGTAAATAGATTTTTCTTCAGCCGTTTCTAAATTTATATTTTTAAAACCAGCTTCTTCCATATGAGCAAGTAAGGTTTCTGCTGTAAAGTTAGTAAGAGGGCTTTCTTGATCATTCATTATTTGAAGTTCAACTTCTTTAAATTTGTCATAGTTTTTAATATTATGACTTATTAGTTCATAATATTTTGTATTTGATGAAACAACAGGCTCAAAGAAAGATAAATGACCTTGAGGCTTTAAAATTCGATAAATTTCTGCAAATGATTTTTGTTTATCAGGTACATGCACCAGAACTGATCTCATAACTGCAACATCTACAAAATTATCGTTTAGTTTTATATTGTAAATATCACTTACAAGTGTTTCAAGGTTAATATCGCATTCTTTGGCTATTTTTAAGCATTCTTCAACGCAATCTTCTGAAACATCCATTGCAATTATTTTGCCGGTATCTTTGACTGTTTCCATTGCTCCAAAAGCTAAAAGTCCTGTCCCTGTTCCAATATCTATAACAATATCGGTTGGTTTTATTTTTGCATTTGCTAAAACTTTATCTTTGACTATTAAAAGCCATCTCAAGGTTTGTTCTTTCTGCTCTTCAGTCATATAAGAAAACCTAGATTTTTTCAGCCATTCTGTCCAAGTTTTAACGGTTTGGGACATAAAAATACACCTTTTGCTAATTATTAACCATGGTTATTCTAATGAATACTGCTAAAGTATAAAACATTTTAAAAGAGTATCTTTTTAAAATTAGCTACAAATTGATAATGTTTTTAGTATATGAATTTAGTATTTTTGCCGATGAATTTTATTCTTAAATAAGTTTAAATTAATAGTAAACCTGGTAAAAATGGGGGATCGTAAAATGTCGGATATTGATAAATTGCGTATGAATACAGATAAGGCTAAACGTTTTTTTGAAAAAAAATTAGCTTTTACAGCAGGACCTGTTGAATTAAAACAAATGATAGAAGATGGCGAAGATATTGTTATTGTTGACGTTAGAAAAAAAGAAGATTATGAAAACGGTCATATAAAACAAGCTATTTCAATTCCTAAGAAAGAATTACTGGATAATTTGAATAAATTATCTAGGGATAAAGTAACAGTTGTGTATTGTTACACAATGGAATGTCATCTCGCCGCAAGAGCTGCATTTATTCTTGCAAGTGAAGGTTATCCTGTTATGGAGCTTGAAGGAGGTATTGAGGCTTGGAGAGATCATTATAAATTTGAAGTAGCTTCTTTTTCTATTCAATAATAATTAACAGGAGTTTTACATATTCAGTATAAAAAATAAATAATATCTTTAAAAACAAAGGACACTGTTTAAGTGTCCTTTGTCGTTTGACTTATTTTAAATCGGTTGAACTGTAACGCTTCCAAGTCTTTTTCTTCTTCTCATAAGATCTACAAAAGCCTCAAGTCTTGTTACATATCCAGCTTTTCCTGTTTGTTCATCTAAAACAAGTGAAAGAATCGGGATAGTTCCATCCTGTCTCATTGTAGGGAAGATGTTTTGTGACATTATTTCAGGCATGCAGGTAAACGGGCTTATGTGTATAATACCGTCAGCACCTGATTCTGTGGCATGAATAACATCACCTACTGATTCAAGAGCGTCTCCTCCGATATCTCTTGATAAATAAGGCTTAGCATATTTATAAGATCTTTCGAGGTGTGTTGGTTCTTTACGGAATATTTTAGGAACAAGAGCTGTTTTTATCCATCCACTCATATTTAAAGCTCTTCTTGTTTCAACGCCTAATTTACCTAGTTCTCTTTCAAGATTTTGATTAGAAAAGGCATCAAGTACCATGAAAATTTCACCCGTAAGGTCAACATGTAAAATTTCTCTTTCGGTATCTATGTCAGTTTTTTTAATTTCTTTTACGGCATCTTTTTTTGCTTTTTTAAGCTGCTTTGAGGTTAATGCTTCATCAACCCATTTTAAGCCTCTCATATAGGCTCTTTCCGCTTGTCCGACATTTATTTCTCTTGCTCTGTAATATGAAAGAATTGAATCAAGTTCATCTATTACAAAGACTTTATTTACACATAAGTTTATGGATCTTGCTATGTCTATTATATTGTGATTACCTGTTATGCTTTTTATACATCTGTACATTTCGGCAAATTTGCCTTTGTATAGATCAAGGTCAAAACATTTTACATTATAGCCAAGGTCATCAAGAGATTGTTTAATACTTTTGCTGTACTCTCCCAATCTGCAAATGCCCGGGCTGCTTATCATTACTATTGCTTCAGCTCCGGATTCTATTGCTTCTATATAATTACCCAGCACCAGTTTATAAGGAAGGCATATAGCTTCAGGGCTGTGTTTAGTTCCTAATGAAAGAGTTTTTTTGCTTGTATATGGTGGAACAATAACTTCTGCGCCTAGCTTTCTAAAAATAGAAGCTGCGGCAATATAGATTGTCCCCATATGTGGGAATGAAACTTTAATTGTCCTGATCTCCTAAGTTATAAAAATATCCGCACATATTAAATATATGTTAATAGATTAATTAGACACCGATAATATTGATTTGTCCATAGCTTAGGAGTTCAAAAAATTAAATATTTACTAAATTTATAATAGTATTAAGGGATGGATTTCTTTATTTAGAATGGTTTTAATTTATGCAGGCAGTGTTAAATTTCCTGCTAAAAATTGTAACAATCTGTAAATATTCTCAAACTCATTGTCTTTGTAGACTATTTCAAATGGAGAAATTCTTTTTATAAAAGGTAAAAGCGATGCTAAATCTGCAAATTCTTTGTTTGAAAAGCTTATTTTTAATTCATAAGGTGCTTCAGTTTTTTTGATTTTCCAGTTTTTTTGATTTTTCAAAGCATTTTGTATTGTTATTTTTAATTCTTCAATTAATTTTGCGTTTGGTTTACAAATTGCGCTTGTTGTTGAAGAGGCTTGTTTAGTCCATACGGTTGAAATATCCCCAAGAAAGTCTTTTACTTCTTCACAAGCTGCAATGTCACCATATAAAAAACTGACAGGGACGTTTTTTATGCCTGCAAAAATTGAATTTAATCCTATTTCGCCTATTTCTTCATTATTTAAATAAATATTTCTGAAAATTGTTGAAAATGTATGAGAAAGCACACCTTTGTCATTTCCTGCCATTGCATGATAGCCTGCAAAAATAACGCAAGAGTAAGTTTCGTCAAGTCCATGCATCATTGAGATTAGTTTAGGTTTCCCCGTTATAAGTTCGGCATGTGGGTGTAATTCAAGTATATCAATATTATCCATAGAGGAATGAGCATCATTAACCGTAACATGAGTTGCTCCTGCATCAAAAGTAGCTTGTATAAGATAATTTAATTCAAGTATTTGCTGTTTTCTGGCTTTGAAATAATCATCTCCACCCATTTTTGATATTTGACTAGGGTATACAATTCCGTTTACGCCTTCAATATCAGCGGAGATATAGACTTTAAGCAATTTATTTAAACCTCAATGAAAAGTCTTGATCCTACTATATTTGGCTTTCCGTTATAATCACCTGCATAGAATCCGCCTAAGAATGGCATATTCTTTCCATAAGCGTTATCTCTTGCGGGCGTATTATTTAAAAATGGGCTTGCAAAAGGATTGTTGCTTGAACTTGTTGTTATTGGAGCACTAATATTAACGGCAGGCTTTATTTGCGGCTGCTGGAAAACTGAATTTACTAAACTTGCAAGATTTCCTATCATTTATCTTTCCCAATTCATTAATATTCTCAGCTATATTATATTTTAATAATAATTATTTTGAAATCATCTTTTATGCGGATATGTAATGTTAAGTTTTGTAAACATTATTAATTGCATTTTCATGACGAAAACAGACGTTTCTTTATAAAAATAATTGACAGGGTGTATGGCAATTAAATTGATGTGTTTACTTTAAGCTCTCGTCAAGGAAATCGATTCTTTTAGTGAGTTTTTGAGTTTTGTAGTGAATTGCGCAAGCAGTTCATTTTTTTTTTGCTTATTTAAGATGAAATAGTATAAGAAGCTGTTTGGTTAAAAATGAAACAAAATCAGTAAAATAGAGTCTATAA
>JBAXKC010000015.1:0-61021 GCA_037137535.1 bacterium
TTCTTTTCTCTATACTACTACTGCGTTTTGTGGGGTATACATTTCTTAATGTTTCTCTTTTCATTGATAATACACACTAAATAAATCCACATTATTTTCTTATTCCCATTATTTTTTATATTTAAACGTATTATCTTTGAATAGAGAATAAAATAATTTTAATTATCCCAATATACTGATTTAAAAATTACAACTGGATTATTAAAGACAATCATATTAAAATCCCTATATGAATAAATCTTTAAAAATTTTAATTTTCAGGTTCGGTGCTATTGGTGATGTTGTTCTTTCTACGTCACTATTTAGAAGCATTAAAAATATTTATCCTGATAGTGAAATACACTTTTTGACGTTTAAAACTCCTGCTATTTTACTAAAAGAAGATCCACAAATAAAAAAACTCTGGATTGCCGAAGACAGATCTTATAAATACTTAATTAGTCTTGCTAAAGAATTAAAAAAAGAAAATTTTGATATTGTATTTAATTTACATCCTTCTATAAGAACAAAAATTTTTACATTATTCATTAAAGCTAAAAGAACTCTTCTATATAAAAAAACCTTTAAAAAACATGCTGTTCAAAATTTTGTAGATACGGCAAAGCCTTTACTTAAAAAGATAAAGCCTGAATCAACCATAAAAATTTATTTATCAGAAACAGCTATAAATGAAGCCAATAAACACATTAATAAAGAAAAATTAAATGTTTGCCTTAATATTGGAGCAACTTTTAGCCGACAAGGAAGAAGATGGTCCATAGACAAATGGAAACAACTTTCATTAGAACTTATTAAAGAGTATGACTGCGATATAATACTTAGTGGTTCTGAAGAAGACATACCATTTGCTGATGAAGTTTGTTCCGTATCTGAAAGAATTAAATCGTTTTGCGGCAAACTTCCTTTAGAGATTAGTGCAGCTGTTATTTCCTTATGCAATCTTATGGTCTCAGGTGACACAGGGCCTCTTCATATCGCAACTGCTACTGATACAAAATCTATTGCACTCTTTGGCTCGATGTCCCCAAAGAGAACAGGACCTTATGGAACTAAACATTTTTCATTAACTTCAAAAATAAAATGTGCACCTTGCAACAAAAGAAAGTGTAAGTTCATAAAAAAAACAGAATTAAACACACCTTGCATGGAATCAATAACAGTAGAAGAAGTCTTAAATACAATTAAGGCAAATAATTTATTAATTAAGACCTGACAAAATCAGTATTCATTTTCTCTATACTGTCTTTTATAGCCGATATATTAGCGGATGAAAACTTTTTATAGAAGTCTTTTGCAACATTTAATAAACTTGAAAGCTCTGCAAATTCTTGAGATGAAGTTATTTTTTGAGCATCGGTACTTCCTAAATAATCGAATTTAAAGCTATCATTTGCAAGAAATTTAACTTTTATTATTTCGGCACTTTCTAATGTTTTTATTAATGCCAAAAAGATTCTTGATGAAATACCGAGCTTTGAACAAATTGACTCAGGACTTATTTCACCATTTTTATTAGCATAAACAAATTTAAGCATACCTGATACTTTTTTTAATAACTCTATTGGTTCTAAAAGAGGTGATGTTTTAGCCGCCATATGAATTACGGTTGGGTCAGAATTTTTAATAACTCTTGAAAAAATAGCCATATCAGGAGGCATATCAAGCATTAAAAGATTATTAGCCTTTTTCATGTTACTTCTGTCAAAGGTAATATGCTTTAATTCTTTATCATTTTCACAAATTGCTCTTGTTTCGGGTGTTTCTGCAAAAACAACAAACTGCTCACCTGACGATTTAACATATTCAGAGAAAAATCTTGCCGGCTCAATTTTCTTTCTATGGTCAATCCACTTTATTGCTTCTTCTTTTTTTACAGATATTTCTTCTTTTTTCTCAGCTGACGATTCATTACCATCTGAAGCAATATCCTTAATTTCCAACTGAATATAATTTTTACCGCCAAAATTATTTAATTTAAGACAAAAAGCTATTTTTACACAATCTCCGGGTTGAAATGGCAATGAAGAAGTTTGCCACCATATTGCATCGTATATTTTTTGATTTTCGTCCTGTAAGAAGATTTTAAGGTGATTATTTGCCTGACCAATAGTTTTATAATTAACCACTTTTAATGAAGACATTGTAAAAACAGGAGAACTGTTCCCCTCTCCAAAAGGCTCTAGTCGCTCTATTTCTTTTATAGTTTTTTCACTTATATCATCAGGCAAAAGCTCTGTATCAACAGAAAGAGGCGGTAATAAAAACTCCTCCTTAAATTTAGAGTTAACAATTTCTGTTATTTTTTTTCTAAATGATTCAAAACTGTGCTTTGTTAAGTCAAACATACATCCTGCCGCTAAAGCATGCCCGCCGTAACGTTCAAACATATCTGAAACATCTGTGAAAATCCTTTGAAGATGTACTCCTTTTATTCCTCGTGCAGAACAAGATGCTTCTGATTTATCCGAATTTATCGAAACAAGAAAACAAGGTCTGCCATATTTTTCAATTAACTTTGATGCAACAATACCGATAACACCGGGATGCCAGTTATTATCGCCTAAAACTATCGCTCTATCTTTATTTAAATCTATTTCTCTTTTTAACTTCATTTCAGCTTCAAGGAAAGTATTTTCACAAATTTGCTGACGATTTCTATTACAATAATTCAGTTTTTTAACAAGATTATCTATTTCTTCTTCATCTTCACTTGTTAAAAAATCTACGGCAAGATCAGCTTTTTCTAATCTTCCGGCAGCGTTTATTCTTGGAGCAACGCCAAAAGACATCATCTCTGCTGAAAAACCGTTATCTAACTTATACCCTGCGGAGTCTAACAATTTTTTCAGACATAAAGGAGGTTTTCTTGATATCAACTGCAAACCTTTTGTTAAAAATGCCCTATTTTCTCCCAATAAAGGAACAACATCGGCAATAGAGCCTAAAACAACAAGAAAAAGAACTTCTTCGAGATATTCTGATTTATTATGAGTCTCTAAAACAGCCTGCGCAAGTTTATAAGCAACACCCACGCCTGCCAGATAAGCAAGATCATTGGGGGTTTCCAGTATTTTAGGATTTATAATTGCAAAAGCAGGAGGGATTTCATCAGGAGCATCATGGTGATCAGTTATAATTACATCCGCTTTAAAATTATTAACAAGTTTAACTTCTGAAGAATTACTTATTCCACAATCTACAGTTATTATTACTTTTGCCTGTCTTGCACTTACAAGTTTTAAAACAGCTGCTGTATTTAAGCCATGCCCCTCTTCAGATCTATCGGGAATATAATAACTTACATTTGCACCTAAAAATCTAAAGACTTTAAGAAGTAAAGAAGTGCTTGTAACACCGTCAGCATCAAAGTCACCGTAAATTAAGATATGTTCGCCTGCTTCAATAGCTTTATTTATTCTCTCAACAGCCTTTTCCATATCAGGAAAATAATTGGGAGAAGATAACAATATTTTTTCGGGAGATAAAAACTTTCCTACTTGTTCAACACTTTTTATTCCTCTGTTCATAAGCAATCTTGCGACTATTTTTGAGCCGCAAATACTCAAGAACTCTTCGCTTGGCTCTTCTGTATCTCTATAAATCCATTTATATTTACTTTTTTCAGAGGACAATGTTGTCATATTCTTACCTTATTACATGTATTGAGATTATACAACAAAAGAATGCTGTAATTTTTGTTTATGTAGAGTTATTAACACAAATAACCTGATGCATCGGCTCTACACCTGTTACAATGAGATAATTGCCTTATATAAGAAGAACTTTCTTTTCTTACCTTCTCAATAAGTTCCTCAGAAGGTGCTGAAATATCTTGAAACTTACTGCCTTCAACAGGATAAAACGGCATAATATTATGAGCATAAGCCCTAATTTCAGCAGCCATTTTTGCAACATCAGCAATCACATCAGTATTAATATTTGGAACAGCAACAGTATTAACCTTTACGCAAACACCCATTTTAACAAGTGCTTTTATTCCTGCAATCTGATTTTCAATTAACTGCCTCACATCACAATTTAAATATATTTTTTCAGCAACAACAGGATCAACAGTATTTACGGTTACCGTAATAAATTCTATTTTAAGCTCTTTTATTAATTCAATATTATCAACAAGAGCATAACCATTCGTGCTTAAACAAAAATTAACATAAGGAAAACAATCCATTACTCCTTTTAATGTTTTATAAACCGTCTCAGGTTCAGCTAAAGCCTCCCCAGGCCCTGCAATTCCAATTATGGTTAAAGCAGAATAAGTTTCTACTGCCTTTTGAACAACAATAAGTGCTTCTTCAGGTGTTATTATCTTTGCTGTTACACCGGGGCGATTCTCATTTGGACAACTATACAACCTATTACAATAACCACAGCTTAAATTACATCTTTTTATTATCGGAAGATGAACTCTAGCATTTTTTTTCTTTGCCTGCTCACTATAACAGGGATGATTTAATATTTTTTTATCCATACAACTAAATTAGAATTATTATTAATTAGAAGTTTATTATTACATAAAACAAAAAAATATATAATAAAGAACATAAAATTAAAAAATAAAGCGACAGCTTACTCAACTTTAATAAGTATATTCAATCATAATAACACTCTTACAACTATTTATTAATATTTCTTAATATTCTTATCAAAAAAAGCAATTAACGAAAGCATATATACTTTATATATACAGAGTAGGTTTTATATTAAATGCATAAGTAAGTAAAAAGTGAGGTGAATACCATGGCAGTTAGTTTTTCAGATGATTCATATAAAAGACTCCTGCTACAAAAACAACAAGGAGTTGGTTCTTCAACATCAGGTACAAATAAACCTTCTGAGGATCAGTCAAGAACAACACAACTTCAATCTAAATCGGTATTCACAGTAGCTCAAAAGGAAAAAGCAAAACAAGCCGATCAAACTCAAGCAAATTCACAACAAGACACTCTAAAACAAATTGAAGAGTTTCTTAAAAATGGAAATAAAAATGGAGTAAAAGGTCAACAACAACCTCAAAATGGTCTTGACCAAATATTAAACATGTTAACGGGTGGACAAAACGGTGCGAATAATATTGCATCAAGCAATGGATTATCAAATAATACACCTGCAAGCTCAGGAGCTGCAAGCCAATTTTCACCTGCCTCAACCCCAAGTGTTTCAGCAAGCAGCAAAAACCCTTCTGAATTAAAAAATGGACTTCAAAGTATTGCTAGTGCTTTAGGGCAAAATAATGGAATAATGAATCAAATCAATAATCTAATGAATGGTAAGTCACAAGAAATGACAGGACTTGACCAAGAAAATCAACAGTTAAGCCAAGATGGACAAACACAACAACAAACTATTCAACAAGCTGATCGAGTTGCTCAAAGACTTCAACAAGAACAACAACAACTTCAAACAACTCAACAACAAAAAGGACAAGCGGAACAACAGAAAGCACAACTTGAATCAGGAATTAATCAAGCTAACGGCCAAATAGGACAAGCTACAAACTTTATAGGTCAAGCCGTACAAACAATTACTCAAGGCGTACAAATGCTTGCTCAAGGTCAAGCCGCACTTGCAGCAGCTCAAGCTACAATCTTTGCCGCTCCGGCAGCTATAGCTGCAGCAATGAAAATAATTCAACAAGCTCAACAAATGCAACAACAAGGAAACCAAAATAAAGCTCACGGCGAACAACAAAAAGCTCAAGCTGAACAGCAGAAAGCACAACTTACACAACAAAAGCAACAAAAAGAACAACAAATACAACAACTTTCACAACAAGAACAGCAACAAACTCAACAAGTTGCACAAACAACTCAAGAAAATCAGCAAGCTCAAGTACAAAAACAACAAGCTGAGCAAAAATTACAACAAATTCAACAAAAACAACAACAACTTGCTCCTAAACTTCAAAAATTACAACAAGAATTAACAACTCTTGAACAATCAAGAAATAATGTTTCAAATGCAATTAATAATCAATCCGGTTTACAACAACAACTTATAGACGCACTACAAAAATTAACGGGAGATGGAGGACAAGCCCAACAGACTCAAGAAGCACAACAAGACCCGAATCAACAAAATCAAAACGGTCAACAAAACGCTCAAAATCCGATGGGAGTCTTAGGTGCACTTATGAACTTGTTTGGACAAAATAAAGATCAAGCGTTAGCAGATCAAAACGATCCCAATAATCCAAACAACAAAACTAACAACCAAACAGCAAATAACAATAATAAAGTTGATACAAAAACAGCAACAAAACCTGCAGACACATATAACTTAAAAGTATCTGCAAACATAAGAACTACAACAACTATAAGCCATGTATCACCTACAACTCCTTCAATATCAAATACAACACCGTCAACTTCACCGATATCAACAGCTAGTACAACATCTCCTTCAATATTTACAAGAAAAAAACTAGTCTAAAATCAAAAGAGGCTACTCAAAAGTATTTGAGTAGCCTCTTTTATTCTTAAAAAAATTAATAAAAACTAGCTATTTACCATTCTTTAACTTCTAATTATAGATAACTTAAATATGATAATTTTAAAAGATTATTTTTACCTAGTTAAAAAATTATATTTTTCAATAGAGAGGTTTTTTGTATTACTACCCTCTCGAAAGGAAAAAAAAATGGCAAATAAAAAAATTTGTTTTGAGGTTAAGGAAAATGGGCAATGGTTCAGAATAATCAATTACAAAAAAAGACAAAAATGGAGTTATTAAGTTTAAAGATAAAGGATGCTATAAAATACCTTTTGATAAACCTTGATAAATTAGCAAAGAGCTTGCCTCTATTGAGGTAAGCTCTTTTAAATATTATTATCTATAACCCAGAGCTAAAACCGTTTCTGCTGAAGTTAAAAACTCAAATTCTTCTTCAGTCAGGTAATCATTTTTTATAATAAACTCTTTAAGCGAAATATCCGATTTTTCGTACAATTTCGCTATCTCAGCAACTTTATTATAACCAAGTCTGCAAACAAGAGCGTTTAAACAAGCCGTACTTGAATTAACCATATTTTTTATATTATCTTCATTTGCGGTTATTCCTTCAATACATCGCTGCCTGAAAACATCGCAGCCATTTATAAGAAGTTCAAGACTTTCTAAAAAAGTAAAAGCCAGAAGAGGTGTGTTCTGGTTTAGTTCAAGCTGTCCAAATGCTGCGCAGTTGTTTATTACCGCATCATTTCCTATGACTTTCATTCCTATTTGAGCAACAAGCTCAGGAATAACAGGATTTACCTTTCCAGGCATAATAGAAGACCCTGCTTGAACAGGGGGGAGTTTAATCTCACCAAGTCCTGCATAAGGACCGGAGCTTAATAACCTTAAATCATTTGATACTTTCACAAGATTGACGGCTAATGCTTTTAATATACCGCTTACCTCTGCAAATACATCAAGATTTTGCGTTGAATCAATAAGGTTTTCAGCCCTTGCTAAGCCCATGCCTGTTGAATTTCTTAATTTATCTACGACTTTAAAAATATATTTTCTGGGAGCGCCAATTCCTGTACCGACTGCTGTTCCTCCCAGATTAACAACTCTTAAACGCTCTTCGCATTTGTATATTCTCCATCTATCCCTTGCTATCGCCTCAGAATAAGCTGAAAATTCAGAACCAAGAGTTATTAACACCGCATCAGTAAGCTGAGTTCTACCAACTTTTACAATATCGGCAAATTCTTTTTCTTTTGACTGAAAAGCATCAAGCAAAGCTATAACTGATTGTTCAAGCTTTCTTAATAAACTAATTGCTGCAACTTTTAAAGCAGTGGGATAAGTGTCATTTGTTGACTGAAAAATATTTACTGTTTCCACAGGATCAATATATTCATAATCGCCAAACTTTTTACCCGCTAATTCTAAAGCTCTGTTTGCAATTACTTCATTTACGTTCATATTTAAAGAAGTACCTGCACCGCCTTGAATCGCATCAACAACTATATATTCATTAAGCAAACCTTCTGAAAGTTCAACACAAGCCATATTAAGAACAGAATATTTTTCTGAATCTATACTTCCAAGCTCATAAGCTGTTTCAAGACATGCCTGTTTGACTAAGCCATAAGCCTTTATAAACTCAGAAGGTATTTTATATCCTGACACACTAAAGTTTTGCTTTGCTCTATAAGTATGAATGCCCCAATATGCATTATCGGGTATTGAAACAGAGCCTAAAAAATCTTTTTCTTCTCTCATAATTACGCCTTTTCAGCAGAAATACATTCTAAATACGCTTCTCTGGCAAGTGGAAAAGGTTTTAACGCCCTATCAAAAATACCCAGCGAATAAGCAATAGCAAGACCGTAATTTGTTATAGGAACACCGGCTTCTTTTGCTTTCATAATTCTCGTTAAAATTTCTCTTCTGTTTGTCATACAAGCCCCACAATGAATTATAAGCTTATAATCAGAAATATTCTGAGGGAAATCATGCCCTGCGTAATGTTCAAAATTTATTTTTCCGCCAACATACTGTGTTATCCATCTCGGTATTTTAACTCTTCCTATATCATCACCAATAGCGTGATGGGTACAAGATTCACAGATTAAAACCTTATCGTTAGGTTTTAAATGTTCTATTTGAGCCGCCCCACGGGCAAATTCCGTCAAATCGCCTTTTAATCTTGCAAATAATATAGAGAAAGATGTTAACGGAATATTATCGGGAACATCCGCAGCCACTTTTAAAAAAGCCTGTGAATCTGTTATGACAAGAGCTGGAGGCTTGTTTAACATTGAAAGCGAGTCTCTCAATTCTCTTTCCTTAACAACCAGACTCATACTGTCATTATCAAGCAAATCTCTTATTGTCTGAACCTGCGGAAGAATTAATCTGCCTTTAGGTGCTTCCATGTCAATAGGAACAACAAGAACAGCTATTTCTCCCGAAGAAACAAGGTCTGAAGCTATAGAAGGAGGATTTAAAAAATCATCGGGTGCTTTTTTAATAAGTTCCTGCTTTAAATCTAAAACGCCTTCACCTGTTTTTGCTGAAATAATAACAGGTTCGAGATTTTTTTCTTTTAATTTTAATAAAATTTCGTTAGACGGCTGGGCTATATCACATTTATTTATAACAGCTATTACAGGAATTTCTCTTGATTTAAACTCATCATAAAGCCATTCTTCAAAATTATCCCAACCATTATAATCAGCGACAACTATCGCAAGGTCAGTTCTGTCAAAAATCTTCTTTGTCTTTTCAACTCTCATTTGACCTAATAAGCCTTCATCATCAACACCTGCTGTATCAACAAATAAAACAGGACCAAGCGGTAAAAGCTCCATTGATTTTTCAACAGGGTCGGTAGTTGTTCCCGCAATATCAGAAACTATTGAAATATCCTGTTTGGTTAAAGCATTAAGTATATTTGATTTACCGGCATTTCTTTTTCCAAAAATACCTATATGTAATCTCATTCCTCGGGGAGTTTTTTGCATAACTACTCCTTTTTATCAAATTTTTGCTAAAATTTTCTTATATTAATTAACATTATTCTAATTTAAAAACATTCTAAACTAAATCCTCTATTAAAATTTTACTACTTTAAAATAAAGAAGGAATTTTATGTTTAACTTTTTAAAAAGTATCGGACTCATTTTATTAATTTTAACTTGCTCCAGTTTTTATAATCCCGAAGAAAAAGTAAGTATTTCTGTTTATCAAGAAGGAATCTATCTTGTATCATTAAATACTTTATTATGTAAAAACTGCATAAAACCCTATGTTTCAAATGGACTGGAAACAGTAAAAACAATAGCCGAAAAAACAGCCACTCCAATAGCATTAAATGCAGGATTTTTTGATCCGCACAATAAAGAAACTATTTCCTATATTAATAAAAACGGCAAAACACTTGCCAGCCCTGAAACAAACCAAAATTTAATGCAAAACCCCAATATTCAAAAGTATTTACCACTAATATTAAACCGCAGTGAATTCAGAAGCATGCAATGCCCTAGCGGTGAAAAATATGACATAACAGCACATAACAAACCTCTTGAGGAAAACTGCACTCTAAACTATTCAATGCAAGCAGGTCCTCAATTATTACCCAATATACAACTTGAAAATGAAGCCTTTACAGCATATGAAAATGGAACACTAATAAAAGAATCAGCGAGTGCTTTGCATAAAACAGCAAGAACAGCAGTAGGCATAAAAGATAACCTTGTAACTTTTGTGATAGTAACAAACCAAAACCCGATGACACTTGAAGAACTGGCAAATTTATTCCAACAGCTGGATTTTCAAAAAGCAATGGCCTTTGACGGAGGCAGCTCAACCTCGTTATATCTTAAATATGATAAATATGACCTAAATGTTGTTTCCGCTAAAGAAAACACTGCAAGAAAGATAAAATCAGCAATATTAATAAATCCATAATTAAGGTTTAATATAATCCGGCAACGGCTCAAGGCCAAAACTAGTCCTTACACCTTTGTACATACTAAGAAGCAAGGTTTTCCATTGATTAGAATTAATGTTATTTGTCAGTCTATAAGTTGCCATTGCTTTTTCATATTCATCTACCTTATTGTCACCATTAAAATCAGCAAATTCATTAAAAGCCATTCTGTCATAAATGCCTAAAGAATTATTTTTACCAAGAACATTATCTAAAGTTTTACCTAAAGCATTAAAAGAGCCGTCACGATTTGAAAACAAATTACTATCAGCAGCTACTGGAGCATCTTTCGGAGTATAAGGTGCTGATGGATCAACAGGAAGCGGTGGAGTATAAGGTAATTGATCTATTGATAAAGGTCCGCCTGAATGACCTCCGCTATTTGTGGTAGTAACAGTAGTTTTTCTGTATTTTATTGTTGCGTTAAAGTTATCATTACTGAACTTAAAATCATAGTTTTCAACATCAGTTTTTCTCGTTGAAAGAGGTAACTCTTGTCTTTTAGGTGGTGGGATAAATGCATGTTGAGGCTGAACCATTTGCTGCTGCGGCATTACAAGATTAAACACATTTGTATTATTAACTGTATTGTAATTATTCACATTATTTGAATCTGAAACATTATTATTAACGACATTACTCGTATTGTTTGAATTAATAATATTATTTGTTGTATCAGCACTATTATTTGAATTTACTGCATTATTTGTAGCGAAAAAATTATTATTTGTTTCATTGCCCATATTTATATTATTTGAGTTTGTCTGTGGAGTATTAAAATTATTGCCATCCAACATACCGGCATAATCATAATTGTTTTTTACAGATGCTTTATCTCTGCTCTGATACTCAAATAAACCTTCATTATTATTGCTGTTATTACTTACTACACCTTCATTTCTTTTATTCAATGAGGAATAATAAGGATTAAAAGCAGTTTTATTTTGTATTCTATCATAGGACATTTTTCATTCCTCCTAAACTTTACTTTGAAAATAATAAGCATCACTCTTGTATATATAAAGTATATATACACCCATTAATTGCCCATAAATGAAATGTAAAAGTATATACTTTTACATTTCGTTACAAAAACAAAACCTCCTTATACCTTGTAATAAAGAGGTTTTAGAAATATTAAAATAGAACTGATTACAATTTAATTATAAATTTACACACAACCACAATCAGGCTCATTTTCATGATACAAACCACCACCACATATAATTTCAATAACTCTAAGCAAAAATTGCTTTGGAGCATCTATTGAATTAAGCAAAAACTCTTTATCACCAAGATGCTTGATTTTCATTATTGCAGGAGCCGTACTATCAGCAGGAACATATAAAGAAGCTATTTCACATTTTAATATATCAGGATACTCCTGATCCATAAGGTCTAAAGCCGCATCATGAAAATCACCGTTTAAGGCAAGGATTCTTCCTGTGAAAAGAGGAGGCATTCCCTCTCTAAAAAGAGCTTGAGGCTGTGTATTACCTCTAGTTGTTAAACTTATGCTATGCCACAAAATATTTACAATGCCAACAGACCTATCGGCATCAGTTTTACAATAAACGCTTGAATGACTAATGCTTCTTGCTGCAAAACTTTCCTGAAACTGATAAGTTATTTCTTCCATATCCTTTAAAATACGCTCAAACATCTGACCTGTATTAGTTGTAGCTTCTAAATGCTCCTTATATTGTTTAAACATATGACTTGAAACAAGATTTATTCTTTCTTTAATCATCGATGACTTTTTTATTGAAAAAGTTTTATTATTTTCAGTTTTTCTCATATAAAAAACGACCTGCTTTCGCAAAATATTTTAATAACATTGAATATACAGAATGTATTTTTACCTACAATTACTGCCCTAATATTCTAAAGGGAATTTAATCTTTTGGCAAAGATGTTAAGTTTTAGAAAAAAATACATCAACAGATTAATTTTTAATACAAATCTAAACCACATGGACTAGCAAAACACAACAACATTCCACCCTGGGATGGATGATACACTACTTCATATATAGTATTTTAAACTTAAGCAGTATAAAAACTGCAATGGGGTGTATAAAATTGGGTTATGGGTATGGAAATAAGCGGACTGGATATTACGCTAAGAAGAATAAGCCAAATAGAATCAAGTATTCAGGGGCTTGTAGGTGAACCGGCAGAACCGGATGCATTCAAGCAAGTTCTTACTGAAAAACTCAACGGCAATGATTCAAACGTACCTTCCGAATTCTTCATTAAACCATTTGCCAGTCAGGCAAATACCCCAAAAACCGATTTTGATTCTTATATAAAAAAAGCAGCTCAAGCAAACAACCTAGATCCAAACTTGCTAAAAGCCGTAATAAAAACAGAATCAGGGTTCAATGCAAACGCCAAATCACCTGTGGGTGCTCAAGGATTAATGCAACTGATGCCCGCAACCGCAAAAAGTATGGGAGTAGAAAACCCGTTTGACGCAGAACAAAACATTATGGGAGGAGCCAAATATTTAAGCGGATTAATAAAACGATTTGACGGAAAACTGGAAAATGCCTTAGCGGCATATAACGCAGGGGCTGGAGCAGTAAACAAATACGGAGGCATTCCTCCGTATAAAGAAACTCAAAACTATGTAAAACGTGTGTTAAGTTATCATCGTGAATTTTCAGGATTCTAAGCCGTATAAAAAGGGGAAACAATGGTAAAGGGTATAGATACAGCAGCTCAAGGAATGATGAGCATAATAATGCAGAATGATATAAATGCAAATAACCTTGCAAATATCAATACTGCAGGTTTTAAGCAGTCACTTGCTGTATTTAAAAACAATTATGAAGGAAGCGTAAACAGAATAAATACGGTGGGCGGATACCAGCAATATGGCGAAAAACTAGGAACACTCAGCCTTGGTAGCAGCGTAGATGCAAGTGTAATTGATCTTACTCAAGGCAGCTTAAAACAAACAGGCAACAACATGGATCTTGCAATTCAAGGAAAAGGTTTCTTCACCGTAAAAATGCCTGACGGAACCGAAGCCTATACAAGAAACGGCAGCTTTGTAAAAAATAAAGACGGATTTATCTCCGACATGAACGGAAATTTACTAATGGGGCAAAAAGGACCAATTTCATTAGCAAATGCAGGAAATACCAATACGGCCGTTGATGTGAGTCAATTCAAAGTGGATGCAGGCGGTAACGTCTTATATAACAAACAAATTGTAGATAAATTAAAAATAGCTGACTTTAAGGATGTAAATTCATTACAACAATATGGAACATCTCTTTTCAAAACTACTCAAACCTCAATAATGCCGACACCGGCTAATAATTTTCAAATATCACAAGGCGCTCTGGAAGGCTCTAACGCCAACGCAATCGAATGCATGATAAATTCAATGCACGGAGAAAGGACCTACGAATCACTTTCCAAAGTTATACAAACATCGGATAAATCTATACAAAAAACAATAAATGACGTAGGCAGGGTAAAAAGATAATTTAACAAGATAAAGGGCAGGAGGAAAAATGTTAAGAGCTTTAACAACAGCGGCAACAGGAATGATAGCTCAACAACTAAATATAGACGTTATAGCTAACAACCTTGCTAACGTAAATACCACAGGCTATAAGAAATCAAGAGTTGAATTTCAGGATTTATTATCACAAACAATAAAATCCCCCGGTGCTCTTGTTTCTCAAGGAACAACTCAGCCTGTAGGTATTCAGGTAGGGCTTGGAACAAGAACTTCTGCCACACAAAAAGACTTTACTGAAGGAGTTATGAAATCTACGGGCGGAAAACTTGATATCGCCATTGAAGGTGACGGTTTCATACAAGTTCAAATGGATGACGGAACAACAGCTTACACTAGAGACGGCAGTTTAAAAATGGATTCCAGCGGACAATTAGTAACAAGTGACGGTTATCTTGTACAACCACAAATAACTATTCCGCAAAACGCTTCAGAAGTAACCTTTACTCCCGACGGAAAAGTAGCCGTTACAGTTTCAGGACAAACAGCACAACAGGAAATAGGACAACTTCAACTTGCAAAGTTTGCTAACCCGTCAGGTCTTCTTTCAATAGGTAAAAACTTATTCACAGAAACAGCAGCATCGGGATCAGCCGTTCAAGGTACAGCAAATCAGGAAGGTTTTGGTTCTGTTCAACAAGGATTTGTAGAAGGTTCAAACGTTCAGGTAGTAGAAGAACTTATTAACTTAATTCAAGCAGAACGTGCTTTTGAATCAAATTCTAAAATTATCAAATCAGCCGATAACCTATTACAAACAGTAAACAGATTAGGATAATCAATGAATAAAATCTTGAGCATAACGTTAATAACAATTATAACCTTGTTTTCAACAGTTTTTAAGGTAAATGCAACTGTTTTAACACAAGGCTATATTTCTCTTGAAATAGGCAAACAGGCTCAAGAAATTATCAAAAGAGAAATTAAATCAAATATAAACATAGACATAGATAACTCATACATAAGCAGCGTTGAAGTATATGGAAATAAATACAAAATTCAAGTGCTTTGCAACTCAGAAAAATTTAACCCTATAACAATTTTTAAAGTAAACATTTTATCAAACGGAAGCCTCGTAAAAACATTCGGTGTTCCGGTCAAAATTTCAATATTTGAAACAGTAGCAGTAGCGGCAAATAACATATATAGAGGTGAATTCCTTTCTAGCAACAATATTAAATATGAAAACAAAGAAATTAGTTTTATTTACGACAATGTAATGAAAGAATCCGATACACCCGAAGGCTTTATTGCAAACAAAATATACAGGCAAGGAGAAATAATAGATAAAAGATACATAGCCACTCCGCCAGATGTATTAATGCATACCCCGATTTCAATAATATTCAAAAATGATGACATAACTGTTTCACTTGACGGAGAAGCAATGGATAACGGAAAAATCGGAGATTACATAAGAGTAAACAATAAAACTTATAAAAAGCAATATAAAGGTCAAATCATAGATAACAACACAGTAATGGTAAAACTTTAGGAAAAAACGATGAAAAATAAATTATTAATAATTTTAACTCTAAATATTTTTACCGTTTTATTAACCCAAAGCGTTAATGCTGAATCACTTTTCAGGCTAGGGATAAATCAAAACGCTTTTCCAATACAACCTAAATCTCTTTACAGCACAGTAAGGGCAAAGACTATAGGGGATCTGGTTACAATTTTATTAAGCGAAACCTACTCAAACTCAGATGCTGTAACAATGAAACTAACAAAAAACAGTTCAACAACCGACAACTTCACCAATAAAATCAACCAGTTAATACCAGGAACAAAACATGACCTCGGCAACTTTACAGGATACGGTGGAAACTCAAGTATAAACAACACTTCAACCACATCAAGAGTCTCAACAATGACAAACACAGTAACAGCACAAGTAGTACAGGTCATGCCAAACGGAAATCTGGTAGTACAAGGGAAGAAAACAGTCATAAACTCCAAAGAACGTGTTGAATATCTGATAAGTGGAATAATTGACCCAAGATTTATAGACAACACAGGAAAAATAACTTCAAACTTAGTAGCAAACTTACAAGTAGCCGCAACAGGAAAAGGAGCAGTATCTAAAGGGGAATCAGAAGGAACATTTAACAAACTTATAAGGGTACTCTTCTAAGAACAAATCAGGGGAAATGGTATGGGGATCAAAAAAGCAATAACATTAATATTAATAGCCGGATTTATAAGCATGGGCTTTAGTTTTTCACAAGTCAAAGCTGACAGGGTGAGACTAAAGGACATTTCTCACATTGAAGGAGTAAGAGATAACCAAATCGTAGGTTATGGTATTGTTGTGGGTCTTGCAGGTACAGGAGATAACAGCCGTTCAACACAAATTACAAACCAAACATTAATTTCAAATCTAGGAACTGTAATACAAAACAGTAACGATATCAAAAAAGGCAATACAGCCGCAGTTATAATAACAGCAACCATCCCACCATTTGCAAAAAATGGCGATAAACTTGATATAACAGTTTCATCTCTTGCTGACGCAAAAAGCCTTGAAGGCGGTGTACTTGTCCAGACTCAACTCACTGCCGCAAACGGAGAAGTTATAGCAGTGGCACAAGGCCCAATAAGCACAGGTGGAACAGATGTAGGTGCAAATGGAAGCAGTGTAAGAACAAGCATTGTAACCTCGGGGAGAATACCCGGAGGCGCTATTGTTGAAAGAGATATTAATACAGAAATAGGTGACGAACAGGGCTTAAAAATCAATTTAAATCGCTCTGATTTTACAATGGCTGCAAAAGTTGCCCAAACGATAAACGAAAATCTTGCACCTGCAAAAGCTATTGATGGAAGCACTATACAAATATCAATCCCGCCAAAATTTGACGATGACAGAATAAGTTTCATATCAATACTTGAAAATCTAACAGTTGCAAATGGTGACACAGTTGCAAAAGTAATAATAAACGAAAGAACAGGAACTATCGTAATAGGAAACAACGTAAAACTATTACCTGCTGCTATTGCTCACGGAAACCTCGTTGTTACGGTAAGTACAAAAAATGAAGTTTCACAACCAAACGCATACTCAAACGGAACAACAACAGGTGCTCAAAATAGTGATATAACAGTTACAAAAAAACCTGGAAGATTAATAGAACTACCTGCTAACTCAAATCTTGGTGAACTTGTAAGAACATTAAATGCAATAGGTGTAACACCTTATGACCTTATTTCTGTATTACAAGCACTAAAAGCTGCAGGAAGCCTTCAAGCCCAGCTTGAAATAATCTAAGGAGGATAAAATGGTAAGTTCGATAGACACACAAAGCGTATATAAGTTAAGTCCTACGGCAATTGAAGGAGCAAACGGTTTTAATTTTAAAAATGTTCCAGCTAATGAAAAAGACCAAAAGTTAAAAGAATCAGCTAAAGACTTTGAAGCAGTTTTTGTAAATCAATTTATGGAAACAATAAACAGCACAGTAGAAAGATCAGACTTTATGAGTGGAGGACAAGGAGAAGACACATTCAGGTCAATGCTTACTCAGGAAATGTCAAAAAATATAGCCAGCAGTCCAACAACATCCTTCGGGCTTGCAGAACAAATATACAGACAAATGAAAGACAGAATCTAAGGGGACACTAAGGGGAGTTTGAAAATGGTTAACGGGATAAATGGAAATAGTATAAATTCACTTCAGCTTTTAAGAGCTAATCAGGCTTTTAAAAAATATGCTGAAAGTACTGTTGAAAAAACAAATGTCAGTGTACCTGATCAGGATGTCAAACTTTCCATTGAAAGCAACAATACAGATAAAATAAAACTTTCAAAAACAGCTCAAGAAATACAAGCAGAAACAATGAGAAAACAATATATAGAAAAAATTCAACAACACACACAAATGAATGTTTCGGATGAAGACCTTAAATATGCCTTAAAATTTGGGAGAAGTGTTCTTGTTAACAGACTGGCATAAACAATAAAAAAATAATCGGGAGGTTGGGATGCAAGAAGTTATAAAAGATTTAGAAAAAATATTAAATGCGCAAATATCAGTTTATTCTGATATGGAAAATCATATTTCACAAAAAAAAGAGATTCTTGTGAAAAATGACATCGAAAGCTTAAAAACAGTTGATATTGAAATAGAAAGACTGGCAAAAACCATTCAAAGTCTTGAAGCAAAACGTGTGCAGGTTTTATCGACACAACCTCATATGCTGAACCAGCCACTTTCCAAAGTTGCAGAGCTAACCTCTTCACCAAAAGAGAAACAAATAATTTTATCCCTTAAAGACAAACTCATAGATGTAATGCTCCGAGTAAAAAAAGCAAATGATCTGAATGCAGAACTCATAGCTCATTCAATCAAACTCGTTCAACACACCGCCCTTTTAATAGGAAATGCCTTAAACCCAGAAGGCTCTGCCTATAACAGAAACGGTAAAGGGTATAAAAGCAATTCATCAAATAATTCAATAAGTTCAGTTATTCGTGACGTTTAATCAGAGGTTAAGGGTATGACATCAAGTTTATTCGGTATATATAATGCACACAGATCCCTTCTTATGAATCAGGCGGCACTTAACCTGGTTAACTCAAACATTACCAATATGAATACAGAAGGGTATAGTAAGCAAAGACTGGAAATATCACAAAACGTATTAGGCGGATCTGCTCCGGGTACACCGCTTAATGCTGCTCAATCAGGACTTGGTGCATACGTTGATAACATCTCAAGAAACCGTGATGCATTCCTTGACTCTTATTACAGAAAAGAAACCACTACATTAGGCTATTATTCAGAATTACAAAATAACAATGTAATGCTTGAAGATATAACAAACGAACTTTCCAATACAGGTATAAACTCAACTCTTAATGATTTCTATAATGCGGCAAACCAACTTAACTCTAACCCCACAGATACTGTTGCAAGAACAGATTTTGCTCAAAAAGCAGAAAATGTAGCGTTAAAACTTAATCACCTTTATGAGCAATTAAACTCATTTAACCAATCAGCAGCAGGAAATCCCGCCGATCCCGCAACGTTAGGACAAAGTCAAATAGGAGTCACAGTAACAGAGTTAAATACAAAGTTACAAAACCTTGCAGACTTAAACAATACTATTATTGTTTCAACCTCACAAGATATTACTCCTAACGGTCTTCTTGATCAAAGAGACCTACTTCTCGACCAAATATCACAATATATACCCATAACAGTAAAACCAGGAGCAGGAAATGTTGTAAACGTTTCACTAGGTGGAAATGAACTGGTTTCAGGTCGTGTCTTTACCACAAGACTTGAATATGAACTTACCGATACTGCCCAACAAGGTAATAACACCACAAATCCTGCCATTATAAAGCTAAAAAACAACACCACAAATAATACCCTTATTCCTAATGCAAATGCAATGCTAAATTCCGGTAAAATTGGAGCATTACTGGATTTAACAGAAACAAACTCAACAAGTCCAAACAATGTCAACGGTATTTTAGGTCAATTAAATAACCTTGCCAGAACTTTTGCAAAAGAAGTTAATGATATTCAATTATCAAAAGACGGTAATGACAATACTTTAAGTCTTTCAATGGATAAAACAACATCACCTCCGACACTTACTGAAGCAACCGATTATATATTTACTTCATCGGATCCGACAGTAGCTGATGAAGTAACAACTTCAGATAATTACGACAATATTACAGCAGGAAATATAAAACTAAATTCAAATATATTATCAGACCCTTATAAAATTGCAGCATCAAAACTGACTTATGACCCTACCGATACAAAATATGCAGATAAAGCTGATTTTATAGCAAAAAATAACACACAAACAGGTGATGGCAGCAACATTATGCTTATATCTCAATTGAGGAATAAAGGCATAACAAGTCTTAATGGTTCAACAACCGAAAATTATGTAAACACTATGCTTGGAAAATTCGGAATACAGTCAGGCACAGTGTCAGACAAACTTAACGCTCAAACGGCTGTTGTTGATCAAATAAAACAAAAACGAGAAACTGCTATCGGCGTAAACTTAGATGAAGAACTTACTGATATGGTGAAATATCAAAGGTCTTACGAAGCATCTTCAAAAGTATTTAACGTTGTAAATCAAGTCATTCAAGAAATGATAAAACTGGGGAGTTAAACTAGGGGTTGAAATATGATATATCCAAGAGTCACAAATAAACTTATAAGTGAAAATGTTGTAGACATATTAAATACAAACCGTTCAAAACTTAATCAGTTGAACGAGCAAATAGCAACTGGTAAAAAAATAAGTAAGGCCTCTGACAACCCGACTGGTGCTGTAAGTATTCTTACGACAAATACATCTATGAATAAAATTGAAAGCTATAAAAAAAATATAGATAGTGCTTCTTCTGAAATGGATGCTACTGACAGAGCAACATTATCCTTAATTGATTCAATTCATAGAGCAAGAGATCTGACATTACAAGCAGCTGATGCATCAAGCGGACCTTCTGAACTGGCTAGTATAAATGATGAGATAAAACAATTAACCGAACAAGTGAAAGACATAGCTAATACACAATTTGGCAATAAATATATTTTCGGCGGACTTGTAACAAGCTCTGCTCCTTTTCTAAAAGCAGGCGATAACGGTGATGAAGTAAAGTATGTAGGAACAGACTCCACCCAAAACTACCAAAGACAGGTTGAAATCGGAGAAAATATAAAAGTAGACTTAAACGTAGCAGGTGATAATATTTTTGGACAATATTACACTGATAAGACAACCGACCCCGCTACAACAGTTAGTTCAGGAATTATTGGAACATTAAAAGAACTAAGCAAAGAGCTTGAAACAACTCCTGCTAATTACGACAATATCCGTTCAAAATTAAATGGGCTTGATGCTTCTCTTTCAAAAACTCTTAACGTTCAAGCCACAGTGGGTGGAATGATGTCAAGACTTGACATGACAAAAAACAAATTAGAAGAAGATAACGTAACTCTTACAAAATTCAAATCAAATATAGAAGATCTTGATCTTCCAAAAGCTATTTCTGACTTAAAATTTCAACAGGATTCTCTTCAAGCTTCATTATCTATAAGCGCTAAAGTAATGCAAGCATCATTATTACAATACCTATAATAAATTAACCACACCAACCCCATATTTTAAGCCGACCAATAAGGTCGGCTTTTTAATTTTAAATAAATTTTTATTCTTAATGATGTTTAAGTAGATTTTCTGCCTTTTTTAAAAGTGCATCGCTTTTTGTCATTGCAGAGTCAACCGAAGCATTTGAGCCTGTTAGGGAGGATGAAAAAGATTGTGATGCTTTTTTAGCTTCAGGAAGTCTAACAGCGCTTGGAACATACTCACTTTCTACCTGTTCTGATTTTTCTTTTATTTCTTGATGAACGTCTGAATTTTGCTGAACAGGAACGGCTGCTTGTGGAGGTACTGATTTAGACTGATTAACAACATTTTCCAGTTTTTTTGCTGATTGATCCACTACAACTTTTTTATCAATTTTATTTTCTGCTTTTTTAGGTTCTTCTTTTTTTGTAGGTGCGCCTGTAATCATATTAGCAATCTTTTTACAACCCTCTGAAACAAGTGAACCCATTCCGAACCAGAGTATAATAACTCTTGCAGTTGCACCAAACCATTTTAAAGGTCCTTTTGAATTTACACCAATACTAAGAACTTTTCCGAGTAATTTCAATCCATTCTCAAGTAAACCTTTAGGTGCAGCGGTTTTAGCCACTTCTGAGATTTTAGCCAATAAGGCTTTTCTTTCAAGTCCTGTATGCTGAATTGCCTCAGAAAGAGCTTTAACTGCATCTTCACCAATATTTTTAGATTTTGCAAATTCAACTATTTTCTCTAATGTTTTAGCTTTTTCTGTTCCTGTTTGTTTAGCAGCTTCATTAAATAATTTTTTTACACCATCATCAATTTTACCGTTACCTGCTTTTTTAATAGCACCTCTTGCAGTGTTAAGTAACTTCTTCACTTCTGCATCTTTTGATCCCTTTATAAGATGCTCAAGATTAGTCATTTCAGCAAGGTTTTTATTATCAAGCCCAATATGTCTAAAGCCCATTACAGCGTTAAAGGCTTTTTCAAGAGGTACAAGTAAAAGCATATTACCAATCCAAGTACCAGCAACTTCTTCTGCAAGAACTTTATGTCTATCTTCAGGTTTAGCATCTGCAACAGCTTTTATAGTTTGCCCCATAAATATAGCATTAAGGACTATACCAAGCTTACTTCCGCCAAACATTTTTGACACAAACATTGATGTATCTGAAAGAGATTTTGCAATAGGACTTTTTAACACAGTATTTTCAATGCCGATAGTATTTGTAAGATGAACTCTATTAGCAAGACCTTTTAAACCTTTTAATGAATCATCAACAGTTGTAGGTGCTATTTTAGAAGCGATTTCTCCTGCATGTTTTAAAATATCTGCTTTTGATAATTTTTCAACTTCAACGTCTTTTAACTTAACAAAAAGTTCGCCTAGATTAGCTTTTTTTGCAGCTTCTTCACCAGAATCTTTTAATTTTTTAATAAGTTCCTGATTTATTTCAATAATTTGTCCCTGACTGGATTTATAATTTGTTAAAGCATGATTAAATTTATTTGCAATTTCTCCTTCTTTTAAAAATTTAGGAGTTTTATCTTTTATAAAATTTCCAACACTGATTATTGCTTCATCAGCTTTTTTAACTAGAGAGTTTTGACTTAAACCATTAAAAATTTTATGCCATGCAGTTTCAGTATAAGAGCCTTTTGAGGCTGTAAGCTGAGTATAAGCAACACCTAATCCACCTGAAAGAGCTAAACCACCTGCACCATAAGCAGCCATTTTAAGAGGACTGTCTTTTACGCCCTCAAAGGTATCAACGGCAATACCACCCATGTTATTTTGTTGTAAATTCTGTTTCGCTGTTTCTGAAGATTGATTTGCAGCGTCCTGTAACTTTTTAAGATCGAGATTATTAACTCCGGCATTATTACCGGTAAAAGTATTAAACCTTTTATAATTTAGACTATTATTAAGACTATATTGTCCATAAGTCATTTATTAAAACCCCGGGTTCTTATAGTTACACCTTATACTATATATATAAAAACCAAACCATGCAAAAACTTGCCTTTTTTATGAACTTTTGTAAAGTACAATAATGGCTTAATTATTAAACTTTTGAGTTTTTAATATTGTTTTAGTAAAGTTTCAGCTTCTTTTAAAACAGCATTTGTTTTTGACATAGCTGAATCAATAGCGTAAGTTGAACCCGGTCTTAATCTTTTTTGCCCATCATCTCTATATGGACTTGGTACATAATCATTTTCATCAACAGGTTCATTTATAACGGCAGGAGAAGCTATTACAGGCACTCTATTTATAATAGGTACTGAAGGGTTAGTGGTCGGTTCTTTTATCTCTTTTTTTTCAGGGTCTGTTTTCTTCTCTTTTTTATCGGTTTCTTTTTCAGACGGAGCTCCTGTAATTGAATGTGCAAGTTTTTTAAGAACTTCTGATAGAGCTAAACCAATACCCATATATAGAAGTATAACTCTGCCTGCACCGGTAATAAATCTTACGGGTTGTCCTTGACGAGTACCTACACTCAAGACATCACCTATAAACTTAAACACTTTTTCATGCGGTGCAAGATTTTTAGCCAAAACGGAAAGATCCTTTATTTCTTTCATAACAGCTTTTCTCTCGGTAGCTTTTACATTTCTTATCAGATTTTCAAGCCTTGCCATTTCTTTAAGCTGTTTTTCATTGAGTCCTATATTTCTAAAATTCATAACAGCATTAAAAGCTTTTTCAATAGGCACAATAAGCAACCAATTACCCACAATATTACTTAATAACTCTTCTAACAGGACTTTGTGTTTATCCTCAGGTTTAGCATCAGAAACAGCCTTTATTGTTTGTCCCATAAATACGGCATTCATTAAAACACCAAAAATATTGCCGCCGAATAACTTAAAAACAAACATTGACGTATCAGACAAAGCTTTAGTTATTGGGCCTTTAGTTGATATTTCTTTTAAAATATTAACCCTGTTTGACATTCCTTTTAATTCACTAAGAGAAATCTCTGATTTACGTCCAATAACTCCGCCTATTGAATCGCCTAGCCTTTTAAAGAAGCCCTGTATTCCGCCTTTGCCTGCATCATGAAGAGGCATATCTTTCAAAACATCGGCAATATTTTGAGCTTTAGTTATTATTTGTTCTTTTGAAAGTGTTTCTAATTTTAATTCTTTAAATATATTCAAAAATAAATCATGAACACCTTCTTTTTTTGAAAGTTCAACAGAAATATTTTTAACTTCGTCTACAACTTTCTCTTTTGAAAGATTGTTTTCAAAAATATTTTTAAATAAGTTAAATAACTTTTCATCATTACCTTTTGTATTAAGCAATAACGGATCAACTTCCGCAGCTTTCTCCATTATTTGTTTTTTAATAAGTTCTTTAACATCACTATCATCAATTAAAGATAACGTAATTTTTTTTATATGAAGATTATTATTAGACAATTCAGAAGAAACACCTCTGATTTTTTCTAAAAAATCTTTATGAACCTCAAACAATTGCCCCATAGGTGATTTAAAAGCTGCTAAACCTTCCTTTAAAGCCTTTACAGCGTTACTTTCTTTTACAGCTTGAGGTATTAAAGATTTAGCCCAATTACCTGTTTTTATAAAATAACCATCAACACTTTTAACAAAAGAATTACCATTTAATTTATTAAAAAATTTAAGCCATGGGGCGTCAGATACTTTATCAGCCCATGTAGTTGTTTTAAACAAAAAGCCAAAACCACCCGATACGGCAAGACCACCTGTTCCATAAGCAAGCATTTCAACGGGGTTTTGCTTTTCTTTTTCTTGTTTATTTAAAGGGGCACTTGCTAAACTCTTTTGTTGTGAATTTTGTTTAACCTTATCAACAGACTTACTTCTTGCTTTATCAAGGATATCTTGAAATTGTTTACTTGAACCGACATAATTACCAGTAAAAGCTTTAGAATTTTTATAATTTAAATTACTAAAGCGATTATATTGTCCGTAAATCATCAAAAGATCCCCGATTTATATAAGATAAAATCAATACACAATTATATTGATATATTACATTCAATAATATAAAAACAAAAAACAATTATAAATTACCTATTTTATTAAAAATATATAATTTAAAGTTATATTTTATTCCCTTGAATCAAAAATAACAGGATCTTTAGTCAATTTTATTCTATATGCCAAAGCCATTTTATTGTTTATTTTATTCTGATTCATTGCTTTTTTCAAATCGGCATGCTTTTCAGTCATAACAGCCATATTTTGAGCTTCAAGATCTTTTATTTTTTTTAAAGCATTATTTATGTAAGTTTTTTGTTGTTCTGTATAATCAATATCTGAAAGTATTTGCCCCATTGCTTCTACCAAAGAAGCACGCTCAACAACAGCAGCTTCAACTTCAACAGCAGATTCTTCTTTATTCAAAAGATCTCTTATATGACAAGTTTGTTTATACAACTCAGCATATATATTCATAAATTTATCAAAACAGTTATTCATAAAACTCAAGCTGACTTTATAGTACCTGAAGAACCGGGCTGACCTTTATCCTTTGAAGCAATTTTAATTGCTTCTTCCCAAGTAGTTTTTAAATCCTTAAGAAAACCTAAAACTTCATCTATAATGACTACATCTTTTTTCATGTTTGCCTGAACAAGTCTAAAATGCATATATTCATACAAATTATAAAGATTCTGAGCAACCTCTCCACCCTTTTTCATGTCGAGAGTATTCATAAACTCCGCTAAAATCTTTTGCGCAGCAATAATATTATTATGACTTTCCTGAATATCTTTACATTGAATAGCTATCTTAGCTTTATTCAAAAATTGAATAGCCCCATCATATAACATAATAAGAAGCTTTTCAGGACTTGCTGTTTTAACTTGCGTCTGCTGATATTGCTTTAAATACGGGTTCATCTAAACACCTTTTTATTCGCCTGCTAATAAAGACCCTATTATTATTTTATATCTTTTCTAAAATAATATCTCATCTAAATAAACTATTTTTATATTTGTTCGTCAACTAAAAGACCTGACGGGTTGCGAGTTTTTGAAACTAATTTCATAAGCGCATCTGGTGCTATTGTTTCTACAACATTTCCATTTCTTTGATCAATTAATTCTACCATATAACTTGAATTATTGAGCCTTACTTTATATTTATTCAAACCTATTTCAACAGGTGATATTTTTTTTTCCAGGCCAACCTTATCACTTTTGTCATCGTCAACATATCGACCTTGAAGATCTCTTTTTTCGTTATCTTTTCTTTCTTTGTCTGCTTCTGTTCCCTGACTGTTTTCAATTTTTTTTATAACAGTTTCAGCCTCAACCTTTGAAGAACGTTCAGTCTGAATGGCCAATTCTCCCGGTGTCATAAATCGATAATTACCGAGATTTGTAAAGGATAAACCTTCCATAAATCAATCCCTATCTTGCTTTTAGCAATGCAAGTATTGTATCGCCATCAAGAGCTTTTGACTGAAAATCTTTAACTTTTTCCATATTACCAAGAATAAAAGAACTTGTTTTATCCATAACCTCTGAGGCTTTAGCATTATCAGCTATAGGAGGATTTGAGTTATCTTTAGAAGTTTGAACAAAATCAAAAACAGCTTTCATATTTTCTTCAATATTATTTTGTATTGTACTTACATCACTATAAGCTTGTGTTAAAACCTTATCAGGTTGATCAGAAGAAGACATATTTTCTTTAATTTTATTTAACACACCAACAAAACCAACGGTATTGTCAGGCAAAGAAGAAGTATCGCCTGATGAAAAACCTTGAGTTTTTGTTAAACTATTATCAATACTTTTTAAAAAATCGTCTTGTTTTAATTCTTTCTCATCTGAATTTTGATAATCAGATATACTTTTCTTAACTTCATCTATATTTTGAAGCGTATTTTGAGCAGAACTTACATAATTCTGCGAGGACTCAAGACTTGTTCTATACTCTTGAGTATTAACATCCAGTTTATCGCTGATTTTAACATTATCAGCTACGTTAGTATCAGTTTTTTGACTTAAAAACTGTTCTAATTTTGGAGCACTGCTAAATTGCACCTCAATCTTTTGAGGCAAAACAGGATTTGTATAGATCCTATTACTGCTATTTACCATATACGTCCCTGCGATTTTTTTTACATATCCTTTTTTATATAATACCCTAGTTTTAAAAAAATAAAACCTAAGTATGACAAAATGTAAAAAAATAATAAAATATAGATTTTTTGTTAATAAAAATACTATTTATTGTTAAACTAATGAAAGCTTTAAGGTATAATTGAACTTAGACAATAATATTTATTTCTATAAAACTAATAGGTTTCATTTTTTAAAATTATCTAAAGTAAAAGCATGATTTTAAAAAAGCAACTCAATAATATAATTAATATAACTGTATTTTGCTCTTTTTTAAGGGAGAAACTTATGAATCAAGGTAAAAAAAATATATTTAAAAAGTTTATTCAGGGCATACTTGATCTTCCGCTCTGGGTTAAACAAATAGTTTACCTTGAACTTAAAGAAGAATTTGAATCAGACTCTTCAAAAAGAAGCTTAAACTTTATAAAAAAAGATGACTGCTTACAAACATACATACCCAGATTAACCTTTATAGGCAAAAAAGAACTGGAAACAAAAGCTAAAAAACTTCAACCCGTAATCTATAAATTCATTGAAGATGTAACTTCAGAATTAAGCGTAATTGAAATAGCAAGTAATAATGGCTGGAGCCTTGCTGAAACAGCCTCATGTATTATTATGGCTATGAACAATGAATTATTAATTAATCCTGAATCAGTTATAGTAAAAGGAACTGCTTTATATCTAAGCGGTAAAATCAGACTTGGTGAATACTTCGTTAAACTTGGAAAAATAACAATAGAACAACTTGACGAAGCACTAAGAACTCAAAAATATATAGAGGAAACTATTGGTGATAAAACAGGCTTAGCTGAAGTATTAATAAATCTTGGTTATGTTACAAAAGATGATACCGAAGCCATTCTTCTTTTAAAAGACGAAGGCAGTAAACGCTACAACTCTAATAATGACTCAAATCTTAATTTAGCAGGAAGTTGCGATGAAACAACAAAACTAAGAGAACAATTAACAAAAATATCTAAAGAAAATATGCAGCTTAAAGAGCAAATCAAAAAAATATTAAAAATAGGATAAAAATGAAACCGACAATACTCGTACAATCAATAAGAAATAACCTTGTTGAAAGAGAACATGCCGGTTTTATAATATGCATGGATTTAAACAAAAACATTATTTTTCAAAAAGGAAATCCTGAAAATTACAAATGTTTTTTAAGGTCTTGCGCAAAACCTTTTCAAGCTCTTCCGATAATATTATCAGATACTTATAATCATTACGGATTAACGAAATCGGAATTAGCTGCATGTTGTGCATCACATACAGGAAGCAAAACACATACAGAAACAGTTGAAGGTATTCTAAATAAAACAGGTTTAACTAAATATGCCCTAATGTGTGGAATACACGAACCTTTAGACAAAAAGACAAAATTAAACCTACTAAAAAACAACTTACCTGCAACTGAGCTTCATAATAATTGTTCAGGAAAACATGCAGGAATGCTTGCTGTTTGCAAAAAACAAGGTTGGGATATAGAAAATTATATAGAGACTAACCATCCTCTACAAAAATGGATAAAAGAAATAACAAAAAACTACTGCAATATAAATAACGAACAATATTATGAAACTCTTGACGGATGCGGAACACCTGTCGGAGGAATGACTCTTGAAAAAATGACAGAAGGTTTTTTAAATTTACTCAAAACCAAAGAAGGTAAGATTATAATTGATGCTTTTATCAATAATCCAATACTTATTGGAGGAGAAGACAGAATTGACAGTCTTATAATAAAAGAGTCCTATTCTAATTTAATGGCAAAAGTTGGAGCAGAAGGACTTTGTATAGTATTAAATAAAAAACTCAAACAATGCCTTCTGGTTAAAATAATGGACTCAAATATGCAAGCAAGAAGCATTGCTTTATTAGAAACACTAAAACAGTTAAACTGGCTAAATAAAGAAATATTTACAAAAACTGAAATAAAAAATATACATAATCCTGAATTAACAACATTACAGGGTTATAAAACTGGTGAGATAAAAGCTGTATTTTAAAAAATAAAAATTTAGATAAAATAATCCCCCTTTTGGAGAAAAAGGGGGGAATAAATCGAATCTAAATTGTTAAAGGATTTCTAGCCAAAGGTTTTGAATGTCATATCAATGTTTTTATCAATTACTTTTTTAACTGCGTCTATTTCTGTTTGAACTTCGGTGTGTTGTGTGTCTATGTTCTTAAGATCTAATTCAAGTCTTTTATCTTTTGACTGAAGTTCAGCTGTTAATGCTTCATATTTAGAACTAGCAGCTGCATCATCTTCTGTTTTTAATCTGTCTTGAATAGCACAATTAGGATCTGTTATCCAATCAACTTTTTTATCTTTATCATTTTCTGTTGGAGGGTTTTTATATTTTAAATAAACAGTACTATTTCTAAGACTTGCTTCAAGCTTATCAGATGCAAGAGTCGCCGGAACAGTTGAATCATCTAATGCATAATAAGGAACTAAATTAACTGTTGCTAAGTTTGCAACTGTTAATGGGATTGAATTACCGTCCATATTTTTTATTTCAAGAATTCTATTATTTAATCCTTCATTGAAGGCTGTTGCTAATGCTTCCTGTTGATAAGAAAGCATTGTTCTTTCATTATTAACAATTTGCCCTCTATATTCAATATCACTCTTCCGTCCGGTGAGTGTAAGCATTCTGCCTTGACTTGCTGCTAAACCCATAGCGTGTCTCCTTTGTCCTTATTAGATTCGATTCTTACCTACACCCAAAATTTACATCCATTCGATTTATATTTATGTTATCGACCGTTTTATGTATTGACTTTAACTTTTAACCAGCTTTGTCAATTTAAATTTACAAAAATTAACAAATAAAACAAAATTTTTTTATTATGCTATTCACGATACACTATAAAGGATTTGTAAATGAATATACCGACAATGATGCCGCTAAAAGCCACACTTAATAAACCAGATTACAAAAAAGCAACACAAAGTTTAAAAGCAACCGAAGAAAATAAAACTCAAACTTTACCTTATTTCGCTTATAAATCTAATTTTTTATCTTTTAAAGGAAATGATGATAATATTCAATTAAGAAAAGAAGTTGATCAGCTTAAACAAGAATTAAACTTTTTAAGGTCTGAGTTTAATGAATTTAAAAATAAATTTGAACCGTCAAACAATAATGAAAAAACAGAAACACCAAGAAAATCAAAATTTATTAGTACTAATGCTCAAATTGCATACGATGAAATAGTTACACCTATGATTGAAAATTCACTAACAAAGGATGAAGACAGAAACACCTTAGAAAAATACAAAGAAAACGAAAAATTTTTAAAAATAGTACAATCGTATCCAAATATTAACAAATTTTTAAAAGAAATAAGAGAAAAAGAAAAAATGTCCCTTAATTTATTAAAGGCAAACTTAAGTTCCTTTATGATTTGGGAATTTATTCTTGCTAAACCTAGAGTTTTACTTGAATTAAATACAATCGGAACTAAATATGAAAATGCCGATATCTATAAAGATATGAAAAAAGAAATGGAAAGAGATTATTATGGCAGATCTTCAAGATTTGGAGATGTTTCACTTTCCGAAGTATGGCTGAAAAAACTCGGAAACGATCCTTCTAAAATGTCAGACGAAGATAAAATAACACGTCTTATTAATACTTCAGGCGGTGAAAAGAAAATGCTAAAAGAAGAAACAATAAAAATAGCAAGGGAAACCCCTCTAGCCGTCAAAAAAATGGCTGAACTTATGGATACATGTTTTGATAATTATATAGAGACCTACAAAATAAAAGATTAACTATTTTTCCATTCTGGTTTTCTTTTCTCTATAAAACTACTTATTCCCTCTTTATAATCTTCTAATCCTAGAAGTTCTTCTAAATAGGCTTTTTCAGCTTGTATTAATTTCTCTTTAAATTCATTTAAATGAATATTTTTAAAGGTTTTTAAAGTTAAAGAAAGAACACTTCTACTGTTTTTTGTTATTTTTTCAATAAAAGAATTAACTTCTTCATCAAAAGTATCTTCTTTGAAAATATGATTCACAAGCCCTGCTTCATAGGCCGTTTGTGCATTTATTTTATCACCTGTAAATATGTATTCAATTGCTTTTTTATTTGAAGTCAAATAAGGAAGTAAAACCATTGAAACAGGAGGAAAACAACCTAAAGTTATTTCACTGTGACTAAAACTAGCCTGTTCTGACGCAATTACAAAATCGCTGAATAAAGCCAATTCAGCTCCACCACCGTAACAACCACCTTTTACTACTGATAATAAAGGTATTTGCAAATCAAGCAAGGTAAAAAACACTTTATGAAAAGCTATTATCATAGGTATTGTATTTTCTAAAGAATGGTCAGTAATACTGACACCTGCCGAAAAAGCTTTGCCTTCCGCCTTTAGAACCAAAAGTTTTAAATCCTTATCGTTTGATAAATCTTCAAACATTTTATTTAAATAATTCAAATCTTCTATATTTAAAATATTTAATGGCGGTTTATTTAATACAATAATGGCATAATTATCATTTTTTTTTACTTTTATAAAATTATTCATAGTTTTGTTCCACATTTACCGCAAAATTCAAATTCTTCAGGAAGATATTTTGTCTGACATTCGCTACATTCTTTTAAATTAGCTCCCCATAGAGATTCTGAAGAAAGTCCACTTTTTGCACGTTCTCTCAATTTAATATAATCAGGTTTTCTTTTTTCAACAAAACCTTGCATTCCTTCATGTGTTTCATAGGAAGAAAAATGCACGCTTAACCAATCCCTTGCATGACCTATTGTTTGATTCCATGCAAAATCTTTCCAGAAGTTTAATTGTTGCTTTGTATATCTTGTACATTCAGGAAATTTATTTAAAAGTTTTTCTACAACTTCATCAACTTTTTCATCAAGTTCTTCCATAGGTACGACATAATTTATCAAGCCCCATTCTTTTGCCTGTTGAGCTGATATTGGCTCATTAAGCATAAGAATTTCTCTAGCTCTTCTATCTCCAACCATTAAAGGTAATATTTGAGTAGCTCCACCTGCGGCAACACTTCCTACGCTCGTTCCAACCTGCCTGATAGTTACATGTTCAGCTGCAATTGCAAAATCACAAGAAAGGTTTATCTCATTACCTCCACCTGTAACCATACCGTTTAATCTTGCAATGGTCGGTTTTCCACTATTTCTTAAAAGATCATGAAACTGATTAAAAACACCCATCCACTTCCAGAAATCTCTTGGACGCTTTATAAACTCACCTGCGTATTCTTTTACATCTCCACCTGTGCAAAAAGCCTTTTCACCTGCTCCTGTTATTACAATAACAGCTATACCATCATCCCAAACAGCGTCTTGAAGGGCTTTTATCATTTCTTTTAACGTTATTATGCTGTAAGCATTATAAACTTGAGGTCTATTTATTGTAATAGTAGCCTTCCAGCCTTTTTTATCATAAATTATTTCATTAAATTCAAAGTCTGATGCTTTTTTAGCCTTAAAAAAATCCATAAATTAAACCTCTTTTCGATTTTTCTAATTATACCAATATTAAAACTTATTTGATATTAGTTAATTTGTATCACTAAAAACACCGTTATTATTAGCTTTATAACATTGGTTCAACTCAAAAAGGTCTATGGTGTAGACCATTGGATTTATTTTAAGGCTGTAAACCCTATGGTCGATGATTTAAGTTAGCTATTAATTTAATCTATTTATAGTATTGTGAACGAGTTTCATAATCAAAAATCATTATTTTAAAGGGGTAAGGGGATGAATATTAATAGAAGCAAGATACTTTTAGGGGTGGCAGTAGGGTTTATTTTTGGAACTCTTCCTGTGTTTGCTTATGAAGGAGCAATTCTTTCTGAAATAGAAATTAATCCTTATAATGAATCAAATTATCAGTTTATTTTAAAAACCGATAAAAAAATACCTATTCAGAAAATTATATCCTCTGATAACAAGGTTATTCTTAAATTAAAACATACTAGACCTGCTAAATTTGTTAATACTGTCTATAATACTTCTTCTGTTGATAATATTATCATTCAACCTTCCTCAGATGATGAAGTTAAAATCTACATTGAAGGAATGAATGCGGCTCAAAGTTATATTTCACTGGAAACAGCTGACAACGGATTAGACTTTATGCCTCCCGTACAGACAGCTGCTACTGATACTCAACCCCCAATTGCAAAAGCGTCAGTAGTTAATACAAGCCAAAAGGCCGTTCCGACAAATACAAATATTAAAGCAGCGCCAACTTCAACACCTGTAAACGTAGAACCTAAGAATTTAAATGAACAAATACCTGAAAATGTAGTACAAGTGAATAACAAACCTGACTTTAAACCAGCTATAGTCATGCCGGAAGCAACAAGTGAAGAAAAAAACAACATAAAACAAACAGAAGGCGGTTCTCACTTAGGATTATTAAAGAAAATTTTTGGTTCTTCGTTAATTGATAATATTATAAGAGGTTTAGCTCTTTTAGTCATTATGTTAGGAGCTTTCAAGTTCTTAAAACCAAGAGAAAAACAAGTTAAAATCAACCTTAACTCAAACCACAACATAAAAGACAGAGAAGCTGACTTATTTAAACAACTAAACAACAGCAGAGGTTTAATAGGTTCAAGTTTAAAATCATCCTACGACAAGCAAACACCATTAAAAAGAAACACATCTTCGGTTAATTACGGACTAAAAGAATATCAAAACAGTCAAGTTGCACCAAAATCAATGGGATTAAAATCACCTCCAAGATTTTCAGCAGAAGATATAGGGTTCAAACCATCACTAAGTCATGACGTTTCTCTAGGATTAAACAGAACTAAAAAAGCCTCAATCAACACTCAAACAAGACAACCAGCCTCAAGAGTTACGCAAAATGACATAAACTCGGCAAAAGTAAATATCGACAATGTAAAATTCTTAGAAACAATGGCAGGTATTTATGAAAAAAGTGGAAGAACTGATTTAGCTTCAGGAATCCAAAGCAGTTTAAGAAAAACAAACAGATAATAGATAACAAAAAAATCTCTCTTTTAAAAAGAGAGATTTTTTATTGTGATTTAATATTATTGTTTTTCTTTATGATTAAAGCTATTTTTTATCTTATTAAAAATACTTGGACCATAAGTAACAACTACACCTATTGCTAATCCCGAAGCAACAGAGCTTATTATATTTCTTACCATTGAACCTTTTGTTAATTCCTTTAATTGTTCGGGAGTGAAAGAATCTTTCATTTTATTTCTTAAAGAACGTGAATTTAACTCATAAGCTACAGCATTTACTTTAGCAGCTGTTAATCCTATAAGAACAGCTTTTTGTGGGGACGGCTTACTTTGAGTTTCAGGCTTTTTTATTAATTGTGTATCACTTTTAAAACTTATATTCATTGATTGGCTCCTTTGTTTTAGACTTTTTTTATATAAAAACAAAAAGTTCTAAATAAATGACAGTATAGTCTTAGATAACCATACTGTCAATTTATATTAATAATAAAAACTAAAGAAGAATATCTGTTAGTTATATAGATTTTTGCCTAATTTAAAAATCTATATTATTCTTTCGTTTCAAACTTATCTTGTAATTCTTTTCCATATTCAAAATATTTGGTAAAATCACTATTTTTAAAATCATCAAGATTTATTTGTTTACCCTCTTGTTCTTTCATTTCACAAAAACCTAAAACGGCTAACCCTTTTTTATTAGTAAAGTACATAGATGAATCATCAGTATCATAAGAACTTTTTTCATTTAAAGAATTATCAAATTTGTCAAAATCCTGAACATTAGTATTATAAATTTTACTTATTGCATAAGAAGTTACGTTACTTATTGCTTTAATACTCGCATTACAATCAGTAAGACATGTACAATAAGCCTGTGTCGCCTCCATTGCTTTATTACTGAGTTCTATTGCCTTTAAACTTTCTCTTACTTGTTTTTCACCTTTAAATGATATTTTATTTAGTTCTATATTATGAATTGTGTTTACATCTTTATTTGATGATTTTAAATTTATATAATTAATTGAGAGGTTTCTTGTGGCTATTGATGTTTTTGAATCAATTAAACCATTATTACTTAATTGAGCTTTATTTTCAGTTTTATTATTTATTAAAACTTCTTTGCTTTTTACATTTTTTGTTAAAATATTAGTATTTGTATTTCGATTAAGAGTTATCATTTTTTATTCCATTATTCTATATTTACGCTATTTATTAACTTATTTATTTTTAATTATTGTTTATTTTTAAATTTTTCTTTTAATTCTTTTCCATATTCATGATATTTTGAAAAATCACTATTTTTAAAATCATCCAAATTTATTTTTTTATCATCTTGTTCTTTCATTTCACAAAAACCTAAAACAGCTAAAGCAGAAAACTCAACAAAAATTGGATCTAATAATAATAATGAATCTATCAAATTAGAAGAGAAACTACCTTCGGTATTATAAATTTTAGTTATTTTATTAAACAACTCACTAATTGTTTGATATTTGAGTGCAGGACCTAAACCTGGTGGTATCAAACTACTTTCACTCATTCGTGAATAAATTAAAGCCTTTTCTATTACCTTCAAACTTTCTCTTACTTGTTTTTCACCTTTAAATGATATTTTATTGGACTCTACATTATGAATTGTGTTTACATCTTTTTTTGACGACTTTAAATTAATATAATTAATTGAGAGGTTTCTTGCGGCTATTGATGTTTTTGAATCAATTAAACCATTATTACTTAATTGAGCTTTATTTTCAGTTTTATTATTTATTAAAACTTCTTTGCTTTTTACGTTTTTTGTTAAAATATTAACATTTGTATTTCTATTAAGAGTAATCATTATGTTTCCTTTTTACACATATAGATTATTTAAAAAGAATACTAGTAGATAAAAGTATAATAATATTCACTAGTAAAGTTTATAAATAAGTTATTTAGCGTTTTTTAAATCTTTTGGACCAAAAGATTTAGGTAATAGATTTTTTAAGGTTTCAATTTGTAATGGAGTATCTGGAATTACAGTTCCTAAAATAATTTTAGCATTTTCTTCATTATTAAATTCTTCAATAACTTGTCGACAAGCTCCACAAGGAGAAGCAGGTTCAGGTGCTTCTTTTACCACAATAGCTAAACCTGCTATTTGTACTGCACTACCATCTTTATTATGCCCCTCATTTGCTACCATGTTAAATAAAGCCACTCTTTCAGCACAAACAGTAAGACCATAACTAGAATTTTCTACATTACAACCTTTGTAAATTTTTCCGTTCTCGCTTATTACAGCTGCACCAACATGATAATTAGAATAAGGCGCATAAGATTTATCAGTTTGTTTTATGGAAATATCAAATAGTAATCTAGCTACTTTATCATCTATCATATCAGGTGTTATTTTGCCTACTGTTTTTATTTTTTTATCAAGTATAGCTTGCAATTCTTTTTCAGGATTATAATTAACTTCAGGTTTTATAGCAGAATCAATTGTTGAAGAAACAGCAATTCCCTCTACAGCAGCAAGAAACTCTCTTCTTGTCATATTTTCGCCTGTAAATTTAACATTTGTTGAATAGTAAGCTTGTAAATTAGGTAAATTAAATTTAGATAGATTATGTTTATCTATACTTTTTTTTATAATTAACGGACTTAATTCTTTTTTTTTAATATTTTCTAATAATTTTGTCTTATTATTTATCATGGAATTTCGCTCATTAATATTTATCATAAATCCTCTTTTTTAAATCATATTAACTTACTTAAATTAAAAGACCCTAATTTAGAGCCTTTTAATGTTTATTAAAATATAAAATTAATATTTTTTATTTTACATCATCATTCTTTTTTTCTAATTGCTTTACTTTTTCTCTTAAACACATACCATCTAAAATAAAATAACCCATTATGGCTTTACAAACATTACCAATGGTCTCTTTTAAAAGCTTTTTGTTTTTTTCAATGTTTTCACTTAATACTTCTGGTGTTTTTTCAACAATTTTAGCAAACGATTTATTTAAATTCTGTTTATTTCTAATAGCTTCTTCTGCAACTAAACCTAGAAAAAGTAAAGTACCTCCATTTCTCACATATTCAAAATTTCTAAGATTAATATCATTAAGTTGTTTTTTATCTTGTATTTGTCTATTAGGTTGAGTTGATAATACATCCTTATTTGATTTAGTAATATCATTCTGAATAGTAGATTTAAAAGTTGGAGTATTAGTCTTAAAGGTTGAAATGTTCATTTTTTCTCCTTATTTCTTTTGTTTAGTTTTCCAATAATCAATAATGTAATCTTTATTAGCGTTTGCTTCTTTAGCATATTTTGATATTTCTTCTGGAGTCATTTGTTCTATATCAAGACCTCTTTCTTTTGTTATCTCCATCAATCCAGTAAAAATAACACCCAATGTAGTTGTCGTTCCATAAGCTACAGCTGCATTAGCTGCATTTCCAAAACCAGGGAACCAAGATATAAATTTTACAGCAATTTGAGGACCAACAACAGATAAAACAGCTGGTCCAGAGACAGCGGTCATAACATTTTTAATATTTTTAATTCCATAAACTGCTGCAATTCCAGCACACATAGCACCTTGTATTGTAGTTACAGCTGCAGTATCAAGTACACCTGTTTGAGCTAAAGAACCAGCTGTTGCTGATGCTGATACAGCAGCTGCTTGACAAACAGCAAGTGATTTTAATAATCTTTCATTTCTCATATCTTCTCTTACACCTAAAAATGAAAGTTTTTCACTTTTATTCTGTTTTACTGGAATCAAAGCAACATCTTTACCAACCTGCATTATCTCTTTTAAAGATGTAATTTCTTTTTCTTCTTCTTCTGTTGTTGCATTTTTTAATGATAAATCTAATGCTTTTATAGTATAATCAATTGAAGGAAGTAAATCTTTTGATTTTAAAATTTTTCCTTCAAACTCATGTTCAATAGACTGTCCTTCTTTAATAAACTTCGTTTCATCTATTTGTTCTACCGAGGATTTAAAATTAATTTGATTAAGTTGTAAATTTCTAACAGCCATAGATGCTTTAGAATCAACTAAAGCACTTGATGACAAACCAGCTTTATTTTCAATACTATTTAAAGCTATTGTTTGTTTGTTTGTTTGTTTCACGACTAAAAGTCAATCCTTTGTTAAGGGTAATCATTTCTTTGCTCCTAATTACTTAATATATATAAAACCAAAAGTTTCAAACAATTGATAGTATAATCGGCTAATATTTTAGAGTCAAATAAAACATATTATTATATTAAGTTTAATTTATATTATTAATTAAAACGAAAGAAGAATACCTGCTATAGTAGCAGAGAGATAAGAAGCCATTGTTCCGCAAACTAGAGCTTTTAATCCTATCTTAGCAAGGTCTTTTGCTCTTGTAGGAGCTAGTTGACCAATACCGCCAATCTGTATTGCAACAGAACTAAGGTTTGCAAATCCGCAAAGAGCAAAAGTAGCAATTGCTATTGATTTAGGTGAAAGAGTAGCGGCTGCCGTTCCTTTTATTGCAGGTAACAAATCAAGATAAGCTACAAATTCATTTAATACAAGTTTTGTTCCCATAAGTTGTCCGACAAAACCCGCATCTTTCCACGGAACACCCATAAGCCAAGCAAATATAGAGAATACACTTCCAATAATGCCCTTTAAGCTTATATGAGTAACATCAACACCAATAAAACCAAGATTTACACCCATATGTCCCATTACAAGACCAAGTTTAGCAACGCTTGCATCGAACATATTTATTACGGCAACAAAACCTATAAGCATAGCTATTACGTTAATTGATATTTTCATACCGTCACTTGCCCCATGAGCAAGAGCATCAATAACGTTAATGGAATTATTTTCCACATGCAGTTTAATCTCACCCTTTGTTTCAGATTTTTCTGTTTCGGGATAAACCATCTTTGCTATAACAAGAGCACCAGGAGCTGCCATAATGCTTGCGGTTAAAAGATATTGAGCAGGAATACCCATACTTATGTAAACAGCCATAACTCCGCCTGAAATACAAGCAAAACTCCCTGCCATGGATGCCATAAGTTCTGACATTGTCATACCTGGAACATAAGGTTTTATAAGAATTTGAGCTTCAACTTGTCCGACAAAAACACTTCCTGCATTAGAAAGAGCTTCACTTCCACTAACACCCATAAGTTTTAAAACAACCTTAGCTATTATTGATATAAAAAATTGCATTATTCCTAAGTGATAAGCAAGACTGACAAGAGCTGAAACAAAAATAATTGTAGGAGCTACTTTAAATACAAAGATAAAATCATTACCCGCTCCAAAAGCATGTGTAAGCAAATGATTATTCATAAGAGGCCCAAATACAAATTCTCCGCCCTTATCTGAAAATTTCAAAAGAGTTGTTATAAGTGCGCCTGCTTTTGAAAAAATAGTTGAACCTATTTGAGTTTTTAAAACAAAAAGTGCTAAAAGTAATTGTATTAATAAACCTGATCCTATAATTCTCCAATTAATAGCTTTTCTGTTGTTAGATAACAAATAAGCAATACCAAGTATTGCAATAACTCCAAAAATTCCGGAAAATTTATCCACAAATAACCCCCTTAAACTCTCATTGCTATATTTTGATTTTACAGGAAATTTTTATTTTTATAAACAAAAATAAATCACTTATGCATAAAGTTTAAAAAGTAAATTAATGAATAGAAAAAATAAAAAAATCTGATAAATTTATCAGATTTTTTATAAATTTTAATTTTTAATAATTATCTTTTCGTATCGGTATAGGTTGTAAAAGATTTTGCCTGCCAGAATAACATCCTAATAAAAGAGTAGCCGTCGTTATAATTAAAACTGTTAGCATTAAGTCTCTCCTTGTAAGTCGTTCATTGTTAAAATATTTTTCACATAAAAAACGTTGTCTTTTCTTATGACGTCTATTAACCTGTTTAGTTCATTTTTAACTTCGGTTGTCTTGTATTTTATAGTTAAAACACTAACTATTTCGGCAACTTTTTCCCTTATTTGATACTCCTTATTATTTATAAAAACATCACTTATGTTTATTAACTGTTTTAATGTTTCTTCAGTTAAAGTCAAATCCTCTCGCTTTATTATTTCTCTTATAGCTGATAAAGACCAGTATAGTTGAGTCATTGTTAAATCATTTAACTTACCGAACAATTCGTCTAATACAAATAGAGGATTATCAATATATTTTAATATATTAATCGTATTTCTGCAAACATTGGGAGTTGTGCCATTCAAGGTATCTATAAAAGCATTTAAGCTGTAAGTATCACTGAATAAATCAATAAACAAGGACTTTTTCAACAACTCACCAAGCAAATATGTTGATATATCTAAAACTCTATTTCTTTTATAGGATATACATTTTTTTAAAAATAATAAATCTTCTTCTGTTTTTAATTCTTCTATTTTTAATAATTTAATTAATAATTCTTCTTCTGAGGGATTTTCTTTTAATTCAAAATAAATGCTATTATTTAGTAACAGGACAGAAGCATTAACCTTAACATCAATATCTTCTGATGCTAAATCATTTAGAATTAAATCTGTTTTATTATCTAAATTATTCATTTTCTAATACTTTTGGGGGTATAATCACAACCAAAAAATCTCTAAAATTATATTACATTTATAATAATTATATTATACAAACAAAATTATGAGGAGAATAAAATATGAAATCATGGGGTGTAGTGGATTTTTTCAAAGATCTGGTATTCCAACAAAATAGCGATTATGTGGGTCTTAGCCGATTAAAAAACACAGAAGAAAATACTCCCAAAATGCCATCAATACCAAAAAAGGCAAGAAAAGACGTAAAAATATCCGACCTTATGAAAGGCAATATCTCTGATTATTAACAAAAATAAAGGAGTCAATTAAGACTCCTTTATTTTTTTATTGGTACATTTTCATTATAGTTTTAACATTTTTAAGCGTTTCACTTGCTTTAAATCTGGCTTTCTCGCTGCCTTCTATAAGTAATTTATTTATATAATCAGGATTTTGTTCTAATTCCGCTCTTTTTTCTCTTACAGATCTAAATTTATTATTAATAATAGTGGCTATTTCTCTTTTGCAATCAGCGCAACCTCTAATAGCATTTACACATTCATTCTTCATTCTTTCTTGAGTTTCTTTATCTGCGAAAATAGAATAATAAGGACAGATTACTTCACAGTCTTCAGGATGTCCTGGATCTGTTTTTCTAAGCCTTGATCTATCTGTAACAGCACTCATTATTTTTTTAGTTGTTACTTCTTCCGAATCAGCAATCTTTATATCGTTATTAAAAGATTTACCCATTTTTTGACCATCAACACCTTTAATAAGAGGTGTTTCAGTTAATCGTGGATGTGGCTCGTTAAAATAATCTGTTTTATAAAGATAATTAAATCTTCTTGTTATATCCCTTGTTAATTCAAGGTGAGCAATCTGATCATGCCCAACAGGAACCAGCGAAGCATTAAAAGTAATTATATCAGCTGTCATTAAAACAGGGTAACCTAATAATCCATAATTAAGTAAACCTGATATATTTTGTTGTCCTTCATTATCTTCATGATCTTTTCTTAAGATTTTAACCATGTCTTTTAAAGTAGGATCTCTTTCTACCCAATTTTGAGGGGTTATCATACTTAAGTAAAGATGAATTTCAGCTGTTTCAGGTACTAAAGACTGTATATAAACAGTTGATTGCTCTGGATTTATCCCGCTTGCAATCCAATCGAGAGCTACATTAACTATATTTTCTTTTAAATCTTCTGTTTTGTCATATTTAGTTGTTAAAGCATGCCAGTCTGCAATTGAGAAGAAACATTCATATTCATTTTGAAAATCTATCCAGTTTCTAAGTACTCCCATATAATGTCCTAAATGAAGTTTTCCTGTAGGACGCATTCCCGACATTATACGTTTTTTATCGCTCATTACAAAAGCTCCTTTAACTAAATTTTATTCTATATAAAATCTATTCTAATTAAAAAATAAAACATAATCTTCTATTGATGATTTTTAATATTAACTTTAATTAAGTATTTTAGTTCATATTTTAATTATTATTAAAAAACTTAACAATTAAAATTCAGCTAAAATAGACGTGTTTTGTAGAGATTAGATAAATACAGCAAGAAATTGTTTAGCAATTTTTATTATAATTTTGTTTTTTATAAGTAAGTAGATAAAATTAATAATAGGGGTTTTTATTTACTGTTTTTAAAGAGGTTATGTTTAATTACAACCGTTTTAATTTAATAAATCGGCCGGCTTATTGAAATAAAATTGTTAGGTTGTAAAATGGGAAGATTATTATAGGATATGGGTGTAAATGAATAGCTTTAATTTTAATACTAATTTCAAAGCCTATAAAAGTTGTGAGAGTTCTTTAGATTACGCTTTAGATGTTTTCTGTACTTCAAAAACAGGAAGTGTATTTGATTGCGTGGCTCCATTAAAACATTCAACAGCAAACTCTGCAACTTCAAGAAAACTTAAAAACATGTTTCGAGCTATAGATCAAAAAATAACTTTATTTGACGTAGCAACAAGTCAAAATAGTTGTTCTTCTGATGTTACAAATAAGGCAACAGACCTTTTAATGGAACTTAGAGAAACTAATGATCCATATAGAAAACAAGAAGTTATGGATAAAGTTGACAACTTTTTTGAAAATGTAAAAAAAGGTAATCTTTAAACAATAAAAAACTGCTTAAACAAATAAGCAGTTTTTTATTACTTTATTTTCTTTATCGAAGAATAACTTGAATGTATTTTACTAAGAAGTAATGTTTTAGAAGCATCTACTGTAAAAACACCACAAATTATTATAAGAGCTGTTATTATCCAACTTAATAACAAACTCGTCCAAAAATTATCCTTTTTTTTAAAAGAATATCCACATTTACAACTATCATTTGAAGTTAAATTCTTTCTATTGCAATTAGGACATTTAAAATCAAGAATAATCCCATTTTGCTCAAAATAATAACCATCCATAAAAGATTTAACATATATAACATTTTCACAAGAATAATAATTCTTATTATTTTTTATCATTTTAATGCCTAAAAATTCCCCAACTGCTAGAAATATAAAACACTATATTGTGTTCTATATCATCCATACGTTTAATAAAAAAATTCCTATTGGGCTAAATTGTAGCTATTTAATTTCAAATACGCTTTTTTATAAATTAAAGATAAATATTATAACAGTAGACTTTTTTGCAATGAAAAAACATATTTTAAAATCTATATTATTAATAATGAGAGCTATTTTATGAGGTATGAATAATGTTTAATGATTATTCTGCAATAGAAAAAAATATTGATAATATTGATAAAAAAACAAAAAAAAGAAATGAAGCAGGAAGGTCATTAAACAGATATATTGATCAGCTTAAATTTCATTTTGAATTAACCGATAACGATGTATTAAGTGTTTTAAATTTAATAATAAAAAACAGAAAAGAAAACTCCAGTAAAAAATGGTGGCAGTTATGGAAATAAAAAGGTAATATAATAAAAGAATTACTGTTTTTATATTCTATTAAATAGGGGAAAAAATGGCAGAAAAAATTAATGTAGAACTTGATCAAAAATTCATTCAAAATTTATTTGGATTAGCTGACCTTAATCCTCCTTCAGAAATAAATAGCGATAATTTAAATAATGCAATAAGTATTATAAAAACAAAATTCAATAACTTAGCTCTTTCTTCAGGAGGAATGGGTGGAGTAAAAACCCCTAGTACGGAAACAGTCAAAAATGCATATATGGCTAATGAACCCTCTAATGTTGTCAGACCTAAGTCTATTCTTATTGTCGATGATCTTGGAATTATAACTTATCAACTTGAAGTTATGTTTAAAAAACTGGGATTTGATGTTTGTATCTCTCAAGAAATTTATGATGCAATAGATAAATTCAAAAAACAGGATTTTGGTTATGCAATCATAGATTTGTTTATACCTACAGAACGTGAAGGCTTTATATTACTGGATGAACTAAAAAAATTAACTTTATTATGCAAGTTAAACACCAAAATAATAGTAATGACTGCCTCCTCCAAATCAGAATATCAAACAAAATGCACAAACAGAGGAGCGGATGTTTACGTTGAAAAAGCTCCGGGATGGCAGAAAAAACTTGTGGAAGTATGTCAATAAAAAGGTTTTAAGATGCAATTAAATAATAAAAAATGTCCCTTTAAATTAGAAAAATGTTCCAACGAATGTTCGTTATACATAGATCCTGAAGAACTAAATGAAACTGTAAAAAACAAACTGGCAAGTTTAGGTGTAATAGACAGGAAATCAGGTATTTGTTCATTTAAAAATATGGCTCTTGCTATGAGTCGAACTATATTTGAAAACAATCATAACTCTTCTTGCCGCTAAAAATATATACAATTAATCTTTAAAAAACCGATAAGTATATACTATTAAAGTATTATATTATCGGTTTTTTTTGCTATTTAAACATAAAAACCTTAAATCAACTAACTATAAGGACTTTGTAAAGCTTTGTTACGAATATATACTAATTACGCAATTAGTATATATTGAATGTTTTTATATATATGTAAGGTAAATGTGAATTTAATAAAAAGCATAAGGAGATATATTATGGGTTTAGCTGCTAGTCAAGGTAGAATGCTTACTCTTACTTCAAGAAAAAGTGACCTAGAATACAGAGCTCAAATTATCAGTAACAGAAGAATTATGCTTTCTATGCAAACCAGTGAATTATCAAGACAATACTCAGAAGCTTTAAATAACAGAATTATGAAAGTTAAAACTGATGGACAAGAATTACCTCTTTCTGTTGCTAACTTAACTTTAGTTAATATGAAAGCTGTTTACGCTGATGGTTCTGCTGTTCCCGATAAAACAGCTTCTAATGTTCTTGAAGAAGGTTTAAGAAATGGCGTCATATCTATGCAATACATTAACAAACCTGCTGATGCTGAAACAAATAATGTTGACTGGAAAACTTCTACTCTTATTAACGATAATCTAAACACAGCTGATGATGCGGCTGCTAACGGTAAATATGAATACCTTAGCGCTCAACTTCAAGCTCAAGACAAACAAATGGAACTTGAATTGAAAAACGTTGAAACTATGCACAAAGCTGTTGAAACTGAAACTGAATCTGTTAAAAAGGTTGTTGATAAAAACATCGAAATGACATTCAAAGCTTTCTCTTAATTTATTAATTTTTCACATTTTCTTACTTTTTATTTTAAGACTCTTCTTTTGAAGAGTCTTTTTTTTTTGTTACATTTTTGTAAAGAAAGATATAAAATAATTATTTATCCTTAAAGTTTATAGATCAATTAGTCGATATAAGTAAAATAAAATTAAATAAATGAAGATTAAAAAAATTCTACTATTTTTTAATCTTCACTTAAAAGGAGAAGCGCTATGGGTTTAGCTGCTAGCCAAGGGAGAATGCTTACCCTTGATGGAAGAAAAAGTGACTTAGAGTATAGAGCTCAAACAATAAGTAATAGAAGAATTATGATTTCTATGCAAACCGGTGAATTGGCAAGAAATTATTCTGAAGCTTTAAATAATAGAATTATGAAAGTTAAGACTGACGGACAAGAATTACCTTTGTCAATTGCTAATTTAACCTTAGTTAATATGAAACCTGTTTATGCTGACGGCTCAGCAGTCCCTGACAAAACTGCTTCTGATGTTTTAGAAGAAGGTTTAAGAAATGGTGTCATAACTATGCAATACATTAATAAACCCGCTGATGCTAAAACAAACGAAGTTGACTGGAAAACTTCTACTCTAATAAGTGATAACCTAAATACTGCTGATGACGCAGCTGCTAACGGTAAATACGAATACCTTAGCGCAGAGTTCCAAGCAAAAGACAAACAAATGGAACTTGAGCTGAAAAACGTTGAAACTATGCACAAAGCTGTTGAAACGGAAATGGAATCCGTTAAAAAAGTTGTCGATAAAAACATTGAAATGACATTCAAAGCTTTTTCATAACTCTTCTTGCCGCTAAAAATATATACAATTAATCTTTAAAAAACCGATAAGTATATACTATTAAAGTATTATATTATCGGTTTTTTTTGCTATTTAAACATAAAAACCTTAAATCAACTAACTATAAGGACTTTGTAAAGCTTTGTTACGAATATATACTAATTACGCAATTAGTATATATTGAATGTTTTTATATATATGTAAGGTAAATGTGAATTTAATAAAAAGCATAAGGAGATATATTATGGGTTTAGCTGCTAGTCAAGGTAGAATGCTTACTCTTACTTCAAGAAAAAGTGACCTAGAATACAGAGCTCAAATTATCAGTAACAGAAGAATTATGCTTTCTATGCAAACCAGTGAATTATCAAGACAATACTCAGAAGCTTTAAATAACAGAATTATGAAAGTTAAAACTGATGGACAAGAATTACCTCTTTCTGTTGCTAACTTAACTTTAGTTAATATGAAAGCTGTTTACGCTGATGGTTCTGCTGTTCCCGATAAAACAGCTTCTAATGTTCTTGAAGAAGGTTTAAGAAATGGCGTCATATCTATGCAATACATTAACAAACCTGCTGATGCTGAAACAAATAATGTTGACTGGAAAACTTCTACTCTTATTAACGATAATCTAAACACAGCTGATGATGCGGCTGCTAACGGTAAATATGAATACCTTAGCGCTCAACTTCAAGCTCAAGACAAACAAATGGAACTTGAATTGAAAAACGTTGAAACTATGCACAAAGCTGTTGAAACTGAAACTGAATCTGTTAAAAAGGTTGTTGATAAAAACATCGAAATGACATTCAAAGCTTTCTCTTAATTTATTAATTTTTCACATTTTCTTACTTTTTATTTTAAGACTCTTCTTTTGAAGAGTCTTTTTTTTGTTAATAAAACTTAATTATATTTATAAACTAATAATTCCCTAATACTTTTTAAATAAACTCTATAATATTAAATATATTATAGAGTTAGGGTAAAATGTCAGTTTTAAGTATAACAAGCTTCAACTATAAAAATAATTATAAGAATAATTCAAATAATTCTATTAATTACAGAAAAATTAATACCTTATCTAAAGATACGGTAAGTTTTGGAAATATAAATAAAGTGGCAAATGATACTATAAAACTAACACCTATTGCTAAAACAGCATTATGGTTCTCAAAAAATTGCGGAGAAACTTCGAATATAGTAATAAATGCTTTAGGTAAAGGTTTATTAGCGCCATTAGTCGTTCTTTTTAACCCTATTGTTAAACAAGATAAGGAAACCAAACAATACTCGGCCTTAAAACTTGCTATAGATGCATCAATAATGCTTGTTGGACAGATAGGTATAAATTCTGCAACAAGTAAAACACTTGATAATTTAGCTCATAATAAAAAACTTGGTGAAAATTTCAATAAAGAATTATCAAAAGATGCATTAAAAAAACTTCAAATATTAAAGGATCGCTCAAGTTTTGCTTTAACATTTGCCGCTTTACCTTTTATGTGTATATTAATAAATAAAGTAACACCAGGAATTATAAAAGCAATAAAGCCTGAGGTTGCAACAAGTAATAAAAAATGAAAATTTTACCTCAAGTACAACAAACAATAACAAGAAACTTTGAAAATGGTGTTAAAAATTTTGCTAACAGCAAATTAATGACAAATCATATTGAAACAGTTTTATCAAATGAAACAGCTGCCGCTAAAGCACTAATAGTAGCCAACGTTGCAAGAGATACTGTTAATTACTCTATGTATTTTAATCAATCTTTAAATAATAAAAAAATACCTGAAGATAAAAGAAAATACATAGCTGCTTTTGATATGGCTAACGGTCTTCTTGTTTGTGCAAGCCAAATAGGACTTGGTTTTCTTTTTACAAACAAAAAACTAAATGACAACATAACAAAAAAACTATTTGGAAACCTTAATGAAACAGCTCCTAATTTATTCAATAAATGTAAAAAAGGCTATATAGTTGTATCTTCACTTATTATTTCAAGTTTAATAGCTAAAAGAGTAATAGTTCCTTTTATAGCATCCCCTTTAGCAGAATCAATAAAAACTAAATTTCTTAAAGACGATAAAACAAATGAAAAAATACCCCCTATAAACTATGCAGATTCATTCCAATATGCAAAACCGCTAATAACTTATAGAGGAAAAAACAAGTTAACAAGTAAAACAAACTAACTATTATACTTACAGGATGGACACAATATATCATCACCTGTTTTAAAACCTGTTACGGTTATACCGCAATCCCTACAACTGGGAAAACCTTTATTCTTTCGCCAAACTTGAGTTTTAATATCCTTAAGAGCCGTTTCGTAAATCTTAGATCTTATATCATCATCAGGATATAAGTCTTTATTAATAGCAAGAAGTAATGAAGCAATTATAAAATCAGGCACAACAACAGAATTTAATTCCTGTAATGTAGGCACCCCGGTAAATACATTATAAGAACTTTGGTTTATATATTGATCATCATATTGAACGAAATCAGTCCAATATTTAGCACTTATAGAACAATTAGTAACATTAAAACCTAATGAATAAGCAGATACAGCTATTTTTTTTAAAATTTGGTGCTTATGTATTAAAAATTCCTGACAAACCACTGAACTTTTAGCAGTTAAAAGTAATGTATCTCCAGCGGTAGAGGTTTTAACTCCCATTAGTTTAGTATTTTCTTTAAAAATATCACCAACTATATCAGCCCATATATTTTTTAAAGCTGTTTCTCTTAAACCTCTTTCAAGGTCAATATTCTTTGAATATTTAGAGATAAGGCTACTTAAACTGGAAAAAGAGCTATATTTTTTCATAAAGAGTCCTAACTATTATCTGTAATTGTTCCTGCATCAATATTATAAACCATAACATCCTTTAAAAAAGGTTGGTCAAAGTTATTAATATCAGTTGTGGTTATCACAAATTGAATATCATTGCCTATTGATTCCAATAAATAATTTTGCCTTGTTTTGTCTAATTCGGCTAAAACGTCATCTAATAATAAAATTGGAGTTTCTGAAATTATTTTTTTTATAAAATCAAGCTCTGATAATTTTAATGAAAGAACAACAGTTCTTTGCTGTCCTTGAGAGGCAAATTTTAAAGCATCGATTCCGTTTATATATAGTTCAAGATCATCTCTATGAGGTCCTACAAGAGTTTGAGCCCTTAATATTTCGTCATTTTTTCTAACTTCAAGCAATTCTTTAAATTTAACAGCTATTTGATCAGGAGAAAGGATTTTACCCTCTTGAAAATCAAAAGATCCAAAAATATTTGAATTATATTTTAGATTTAAATTTTCTTTGCCTTTTGAAATAATCTCATGTTTTATTTTTGCTTGTTTTTGAATTTCAGTCAAAAATTTCAAACGTAAATGAATTATATTGCTTCCTGTAATAGCCAGCTGTTCATTCCAAACGCTTAAAGTATCAGAAAAACTGCCAATTGATGAGGGGGTTGCCTGTAAAGTCTTTAAAAGGTTATTACGTTGCACCCTTATTTTATTAAAAGTCGATAATCTTTCGCTATACATTGGGTATAACTGCACAATTGCATTATCAAGCCACTTTCTTCTATCAGAAGGAGCTCCCCTTAATATAGACAAATCATCAACACTAAAACTTACGGCAACAATATTACCCAAAAAAAGTGAAGATTTATTTTTTTTTATACCATTTACTTTTAAAATTTTAGGCTTTGGCGGATTTATAATTATTTCTAAAAGACTTTCAGAATAAGACTTTTCAACTTCGCATTTTATTCTGGCAAAGGGTTCATTCCATAAAACAAGCTCACTATCATGATTTATCCGAGGTGATGATAAGTGAGAGAGAAATAAAATCGATTCTAAGAGGTTTGTTTTTCCTTGAGCATTTTCACCTATTAAAATAGTTTTCTGCGCCTTAAAATCGATGCTGGCCATCTTATAATTTCTAAAATTTACAAGTTCGAGATGTTTCAAAAACATGATCAAATGTTCTTATTTTTTTTAAATTAACCTATTTTTTTTAAACTAAAAAAAGAAAATGAACTTTTATCTGACTTGAACAGGCATAATCAGACATAAGAAATTATCTTGATCATCAGACTTAAATAATGCTGATGATAGAGCTCCTCCAAGTTCAACTTTAACTCTGTCAGTTTCTATAACTTTTAAAGCATCTAAGACATACTTGTAATTAAAAGCTATAACTATTTCTTCAGAGCTGTATTCAACATCAATGCAATCGGATGAATCCCCAAGCTCAGGAGTATCAGCTGAAAAAGTTAAAGAATTATCGAAAAAAGTCATTTTTATAATGCTGGTTCTCTCATTTACCATTGTTGCAGTTCTTTCTAAAGCTTCAATAACTGCATCCTTTTCTGCATAAGCAAATATGGAATATGAAGAAGGTATCAGCTGTTGATATTTAGGATATTGTCCTTCTAATAATCTTGATGTTATACATCTATCGGTTAATTTGAATAAAATTTGTCCGCTTTTAATTGTAATTTTCACATCTTCATCTGTTGAGCCTGTTAAAATTCTTGTAAACTCTACAAGAGTTCTGGAAGGTATAACAACTTTATATTCTTTATGTTCAGGGTTATTAACCTCTTTAATGACTCTTGCTAATCTATTTCCGTCAGTTGCAGCCATTTCAAGACTATTTTCTGAAAGCTGAAAATAAATACCGCTTAAAATATTATTTCCGTCATAATTGGCAACAGCAAAAACACTTTGTTTAACTGCTTTTAGAAGAGTTTCAATATTTACGTCTATGAAATCATCCGATTCAGGCTGAACTATAAGAGGAAATTCGCTGCTTGATATGCCTATAAGGTCAAATTTAGCATTTCCGCAAGTTATTTTAGTTAAATTATTTTCTGGGGAAAGTTCAAAATTCACAGGTTTATTTGGAAGTTTAGAAACAATTTCAAAAAGTTTTTTAGCAGGAAGAGTAATACTGCCTTGTTCAATAATTGTTGCTGAAACTTTAACTTCTATCGAAATATCAAGATCTGTAGCGCAAAATCTAATTAATTCTTCACTTACCGTTTCTACAAGAACATTAGATAAGACAGGTTGAATAGCTCTTGTTGCTACAGCTTTAATTACTGCATTAAGTCCATTTTGTATATTTTCTTTTTGAACTGTAAATTTCATTTTTTAATCCCTCTCCCTGAATGAACGTTTATTCATTTAATAATTTATTATTATTATTTAATATATATAAAAATATTTAAATTTAGTAGTAGTAGTATAAGCAAAAAACCTGTAGAAAAACTCTGAAAACCTTACAGCATAAAAAAACAGCTTGTTCAAAAGCTGTTCATTAAATGTCAATAAAAGTAAAGTTTTTATACAGATGCTATTTTGTCTACAAAAGTTTTCTACAGTTTTCTACAGGTTGTCTACAAGTTTTCTACAGGTTTTCTACAAAAACATGGAATAGCACTATAAGCTATTATCCCAAAACGCCTATAGTTCATGTATTTGATCTCATTCATTCATGAAATTTACAGATATATATATAGTTTTGATAGTTAAAACATGCAGAAATTAATAACCTCATGCGTTTTACCACACTGAATCATGTTAAATCCTTTTCAGTCATGTTTTTCTATTATTTGAATCATGGATATCATTGCACACCATGGATTTTAGTATAAATGGTTTCTAGTTTTTAAAGTATATCAAACCTTTTGACTATAACCTTATTACATTATTAATTATACTAAAATACTTGATAGAGTAAATAAACTATTTGTTTGATATTTAAAACAGCATACTATTAGTGTTGTTGTGTAGATTAAAACTTTATGACTCTTTGTTCATAGGTTTTTATAGAAATCACTAGCTTTTAAATTGTGTATCCATTTGGTAAAGCTGTGTTGTTCATAACTTAAAGCAAAGTTATATAAGGATTCTAATAGTATTTTCCCACTATTTGTTTTTCCTATTAACATATAGTTACCTTTTTTGTCCTTAATAAAAGCTATTTCGTGGTTAATTACCCTTTCTATGTTATTTTCTGGTTTTTTTGAAAGTTTTAATTTTAACCACTTAGAAAGCAGCAAAACCGGAGGTATATCGCTACTTACTGTTTTTAGGTATTCGGAAAAAGCTTTTATTATCATTTTATTTTTGTGTGTTTGAATTTTTTTCCTGCGTAACCTGAGTATTCTGATACAGTTTGACCGTTTCCAAATAGTTTATATTTGTATATAACAAGACCTTCAAGTCCTACAGGACCTCTTGCGTGAGTTTTATTAGTGCTTATTCCAACTTCAGCTCCGAGTCCATATCTAAATCCGTCTGCAAATCTTGTTGAAACATTGTGATAAACACCTGCTGAGTCAACTAAATTCATAAATATTTCTATGTTTTCTTTATTTTCGGTAATTATGCAGTCTGTATGACCTGAGCCATAATTATTTATATGTTCGATTGCTTCGTAAATATCTTTCACAACTTTTATTGAAACAGTTTTATCGCTATATTCTGTTTTCCAGTCGTCTTCTGTTGCAGTAATTATATTAGATACAAGATCTTGTACTGTTTTATCACCTTTTACAGTTACTTCTTTTTCTCTTAATTCTCTTATCAGGCAAGGTAAATAGTTTTTGGCTATATTTTCGTGAACAAGAATTGTTTCTACTGCATTACAAGCTGAAGGGTACTGTATTTTTGAATCTAAAGTTATTTTTATCGACTTAGCTAAATCTGCCATTTCATCTGTATAAATATGGCAAATACCGTCAGCATGTCCTAATACAGGTATTTTTGTATTTTCTTGAATGTATTTAACCAGCGAATTTCCGCCTCTTGGTATTATAAGGTCTATAAATTTATCCATTTTAAGCATTTCAGCAACATCTTCTCTTGTTTTTAAAAGATTTATTGCATTTTTTGGAAATTCAGGAATGAAATTCAAAGCTTCGGTTATGACTTCAATTAAAATTTTATTTGTATTAAAAGCTTCTATTCCTCCCTTTAGTAAAACAGCGTTTGATGATTTAACTGCAAGAGCAACAATTTGAGGCACAACATCAGGTCGTGATTCAAATATAACGCCTATAACCCCTAAAGGACAACTTACTTTGTATAATTCAAGATCTTGATCAAGTTCTACGGCTCCAATTATTTTATTTACAGGATCTTCTAATTTTGCAACATCGTAGATACCTTGTATCATTATTTTTATCTTATCTTCATCAAGTTTTAGCCTGCTATATAAGGAGGTTGAAAGATTACCTTTTTCCACCATATTTTGAGCTTCATTAAGGTCAAGCTCGTTAGCTGCTATAATTTTTTCTTTATTTTTTTCTATATTTAAAGCAATAGCTTCAAGCGCTCTGTTTTTTATTTCTGTATCTAAAGATGCCAGCTTATAAGAAGCATTTTTCGCATTTTTAGCCGTTGTTTCTATGTTTAATACTACCGACATAATAACCTCTATAAAATCACTATATTATCCCTAGTCATGACTGCGTCATAATTTTTGTGTCCAAGAATTTCTTCTATTTCATCTGAGTGTTTACCTTTTATCTTTATACATTCAGAACTTGTATAATTTACGATACCTTTTGCAAATTCATTTTCATTATCATCAATAATGCTTACAACATCGCCTTTTTTAAATTCATTTATAATTTCAGTAATTCCTGCAGATAACAAGCTTGCATTTTTATTAATTAAAGCTTTTTTAGCTCCTTCATTTATTTTTATACCGCCGCTTATGTTTGTTGCGTAGGCAATCCATCTTTTTTTACCTGAAAGGTTTTCAATTGGGAGGAAAACTGTTCCTATGTTTTCTCCGTTGAATAGTTTTTCTATGGATTTTTCTTTTTTACCGTTTATTATTACAGCATAACCTCCTGAGTGAGTGGCAACTTTAGCAGCATCAAGTTTTGTTTTCATACCGCCTCTGCCTTTTTTTGAGGCTTCAAAACCTAAAGCTTCTATTTCGGGAGTAACTTCTTTTACCATTGCTATTACATTTGCATTTTTGTTTATTCTAGGGTCATCATCATAAAGACCGTCAACGTCTGACATAATTACTAAAAGGTCAGCATCAAGTTTGCTCATAACAATAGCTGAAAGTTTATCGTTATCTCCAAAACATACCTTAATACCTTCCAAGTTATAACTTTCAAGTTCACTTGTAGAAATGGTATCGTTTTCGTTTATTATAGGGATAACCCCCATCTCTATAAGAGTGTTAAGAGTACTTCTAAGGTTTAAGTATTTTTTTCGATTAGAAAAATCTTCACCAGTTATTAAAACTTGAGCCGTTAAAATGGAAAATTTATTAAAACCTTCTTCATATATTGACATTAATTGACCTTGACCTACTGAAGCACAAGCCTGTTTTAACGTAACAAGTTCAGGTTTTTCTTTTAATCCTAATTTTTTAGCTCCTAAGCCTACGGCTCCAGAGGTTACTATTATTATTTCTTTGTTTTGGTTCTTTAAATCTGAAAGAGATTCAATAAAAGAGTATATTCTTGACATTGCAAGATTTCCGTCATCTCTTGTGAGTACGTTTGTGCCAAGTTTAAATACTATACGCTTTGCTTTTTTTAAATTTTCTCTAAATTTCATCTTTTCTACATAAAAATTATTGAACGTAATAAAATAATACTACTTTAAGCCCTATAAAGTGGAATTCTGGTTTTATTTTAATAAATATTAACAAAGAGCTTTAATTTTTTATAAAAAACAATAAATATTAAAAAACTTCTTAATTTAGAGTTAAGAAGTTTTTTAATATATTATATTTATTGTCAACCCAGCATTAGAGCAGCAAAGCCAAGTTGTTTATCTTTATAATTAGCATCGTATTTTCCGTCTGCTACATATTTACCGCCCGAGTATTTGTCTGTGCCTGATAATACGTATGGAGAGGCAACTCCTTTTTTCTCATAGCCTACACCATTATAAAGTTCTGCAAATGCACACCATTCTGGTACTGATTGAGGCATTTTACCGCCTACTTTAGGAAGTTCACGTTTTATTGCATCTACGGCTGCATCTTCCCAATTATTGAAATTTATGCCTGCCGGTACGTTTTTAGTCGGTGAACCTAATTTATCGCCATTATGTAGATAAGTTGTAAAGTCACAGCCACCTTCTCTACAATGTATAGCCCAGATAGCTTTTGAAACCATTGGTATTAATTGTTCAGGAACTCCAAGTTTTCTTGCTACACCTTCGTATTTCCCTTTATTTTGTTCAAAAATCTGTTTAAATTTAGCGAGTTCATTTTTTTGCGTTCCACTAAGGTTTAATTGCATATTTTGAAGAATACCTTCATATTTTTTGGCTCTACTATCGTTTGATGCTGAAGTCATTGGCATATGGGCAGCGTTAGCAATATTTGTAACGCTATTAGCATTATTAAAAGGATTAGCTGTTCCTGTTGTATTTGTAGGCATTGCCGATAGACCGCCTAAAATAGCATCTGTTTGAGCCTGTATTGATCTAGCCTGAGCATAGACAGAATTTGATTGAGAAGCTTGAGTAAAAACACTTGCGCTTGCCAATTGAGGATTTTGAGCAGGAGTTGCGGTTTTAACTCCATTTGCTTGAGCATATTTAGCATAATTTGAGTAAATTTCTTGAATTGTAGTCATTTGTCAAAACCTACTTTTAATACCTCTTATTAGTATAAAAACATTTTGACTTTAAGAATTGCCTATTTTTTTTATTTTTTAAGTTTTTCTTGTATAAAAACGGTGTATTTTATAACATGAAATTAAAGTATAAAATCAAAATGAGGTGTATCTTATGTCAAAACCTATGACCATTACCGAAAAAATACTTGCGGAGCATGCAGGTTTAGAAAGTGTTTCACCTGGTGATTTAATATCTGCTAAGGTTGATATTACCCTTGCAAATGATATAACAGGACCTGTTTCTATAAATGAATTTAAAAAAATAGGTGTAGATAAAGTTTTTGACTCAGAAAGAGTTGTTTTTGTTCCTGATCATTTTACGCCTAATAAAGATATAAAATCGGCTCAAAATGCAAAAATGGTTAGAGAATTTGCAAAAACACAAAAATTAAAACATTATTTTGAAATAGGAAGAGTTGGCATTGAGCATACATTATTACCTGATAATGGAATAGTAGGTCCCGGTGATATTGTTATCGGCGCTGATAGTCATACTTGTACTTATGGTGCTATAGGTGCTTTTTCAACAGGGGTTGGTTCTACTGATTTATCTTGTGCTATGGCTTCAGGTGAAACATGGTTTAAAGTTCCTGAATCTATAAAAGTTATTTTTAACGGTAAATTAAATAAATGGGTTAGCGGTAAAGATTTAATTCTGCATCTTATTGGAGATATAGGGGTTGATGGCGCTTTATATAAATCATTAGAATTTTGCGGGTCTACTATAGAAGAACTTAGTATTGACGGTAGATTTACAATGTGTAATATGGCGATAGAGGCAGGAGCTAAAAACGGTATTATTGCTCCAGACTCTATTACTGAAGAGTTTGTAAAAAACAGAGCTTTAAGACCTTATAAGTTTTATAAAAGTGATGAAGATGCTGTTTATTCAAGAGTTATAGAATATGATGCTTCAACAATTGAACCGACTGTTGCCTTTCCTCATCTTCCTGAAAATACAAGACCTATTTCACAAGTTGGTGATGTAAAAATAGATCAAGCTGTTATAGGGAGCTGTACAAACGGAAGATTATCAGATTTAGCTGTTACTGCTGAAATATTAAAAGGCAGAAAAATTCATGAAGATGTCAGATTAATAGTTTTCCCTGGTACACAGGAAATTTATCTTGAAGCTATAAATAAAGGTTATATACAAACTATAATTGAAGCAGGGGGTGCTGTAAGCACACCAACATGTGGTCCTTGTTTGGGAGGTCATATGGGAGTTTTAGCTGAAGGAGAAAGATCTATCTCAACTACAAACAGAAACTTTGTTGGTAGAATGGGGCATCCTAAATCAGAGGTTTATCTTTCAAGTCCTGCAATAGCTGCGGCAAGTGCTGTACTTGGAAAAATAGCTTCACCTGAAAGCTTATAGCAATAAATATCATTATAAATTAGCCCTTCTTTATAGAGGGGCTTTTGTTTTTTTATGTTAATTTTTATTAACTTATATTTTTTATTCTACAAATGATAGCAATTTTAGGTGTTTGTTTTTATTTTATTATAAGTAGTATAAGTTTTTGTTTATATAAAAAGAGGCAATCACTCTTAATGACAACCCCAATTTTAAACAGACAATTACCAATAAATAATATAGCTGCTAACCCTTTAGGTGAGCAGAAAGTACCTGTTGTTCCCACAAATCAACAGGTTGTTCCTGTCCAATCTAAAACTGAACCTGTTAATAATCCAAAGTTGACAGGTCCGGTTAAAGATACTGTAATTTTAAATACAAAAACTGCAGCACAGCCTACTGTTATTAATACAGCTGTGGATTCAACTCAAAAAAATATAGATCCAGAGCAACTGTCTCTGCCTAAACCCGATGAGGTAAAGGCACAGGTGAAAAGGCCTATGAATGTTGGAGTTGTTAATCCTGGTGTTCCTTCAAGTTATGCGGAAGGTAAAAATACTGAACCTCAGATAGATCCTAAAATGCTGGCACAGGCGGGTATTAATACTAATGACCCTCAACAGTTGGCGGCTTTAGGTCTTTCTCCCGAACAGATGAGAGAATTAGCAACTAATGTTCAGAAAAATGGAAAAGCAGGAATTAACTCAATAATACAAGCCGGAGGAGTTGCTTTAGTAGCTGTAACAGGTCTTGTTATGTCTTTTACTACAAAAGGTAAGGCTTTTGCTAAAAATCTATGGAATAAAATCCAGCAATCAGGCTTTATAGGCGATGTTGTAAATAATGTTAAATCTACTTGTAATGACTTAAAAACAAAAACATCTAATCTTTTTTCTGATGTTACAAAGTGGAATAGCCCTGTAACTGTTTGTTTAGAGGATAAACATCCTGGAATTGAGCATTTGAGCTTAACAAAATATTTTTCTGATTTGAATGATTTAATAAAAAAGACTCCATTAAGTTCCTCTCACTTTCGCCCTATCAATATAAGATTTATGAATAATCAATCTATGGCTAAAGATGAAATAGAAAATGCTATAAAGCACGTCTGGACAATTGGTGAACATTTTTCTGGTTTAGATGATATAACGCCAAGGTTTAAGATAACTATGGAAGGCTTTGGTGGTGGTCTTGAAAATTGGGCAAATTATTGTTTTCATAATTCTAAAAATGTAGATGATTTTATTGAGCAAATAAAACACATACCTTGTACGGACGGTAGTACTATGAGTTTGCTTGACCATATTCAAACAGTAGAATTATCTGCCGCCGAACCTAATTCATTGATGAGTGGTTTATTTAAGAATAGAAATAGAATTGGTGTTAATCTGGGACAACATATGCCTGTTAATGAAAGAGGCGGTTGGTTATCGGCTTTTGCTAACTGGTTTAGACTTTAAAAACAAAAAATAAATGCGACCGTAGGCCGCATCAGTCAAGAAAGGAATGGTTAGACTATTAACAGGTTTTATTATTACACATTACGCATGATGTGGCAAAATGTGTAGTATTTTGTAATATTTCTTAATAAGTAAAACAAAAGCCCCTATTTCTAGGGGCTTTTGACTGTTTATTTTTTAAATGGTTTTTTGCCTGAATCGTTTGGTTTTCCTTTTCCTTTGCTTCTTGAAGGTTTATTTCTATCTACAAAGGTTTTTTCTCTTTTTTCAGAAGGAGTAAAGAAGGGTTTGTTTCTTTCAGGTGATTGAGGAGCGCCATCTTCTCTTTTTTCTGAGGCTCTAAACCCTCTGCCATCTCTTCTTGGTCTATCGTTTGAATCTTCTCTTCTGCTAAAGCTTCCTGATTCGTCTCTTCTAGGTCTGTCATTGGAATCTTCTCTTCTGCCGAAATTATTTCTTCTTCCGGAATTTTCGTTTCTTCCGAAACCGCCTCTGTTTCCAAAGCCACCTCTATTACCGAATCCGCCGCCTCTTGGTGAACCTTTTCTTTCTTCTCTTCCAGGTTCATCAAGGTTGACATGAGGATCAAAACTTTCGTTTTCTTTTTCCATTGCCATTTTTAGTAAAGAAGCAGCAATATCAAGAGCTGTGTATTCTTCACCCATTAAGAATTCAATTTGATTAACATATTTGCTTAGATGTCCTTTTTCTATACATTCCTGTATGTTGGTAGCAAAGGTGTTTAATCTTGTTGTTTCAAGTTCATCAATGGTTGGTAATTTTTGACGATTAATTTGAATACCGTTGTTTCTTTCAATTCTTTTTAAGTTGTATATTTGTTTTCCGACTATAAATGTAAACGCTATACCTGCTTTACCTGCACGGCCGGTTCTTCCTATTCTGTGGATGTAGTCTTCTTCATCACGAGGTAAATCATAGTTGAAAACTGCTTCTACGTTGTTTACATCAATACCTCTACCAGCTACGTCAGTAGCAACAAGTATTTCAACAGTTCCGTTTCTAAAACCGTTCATTACTCTGTCACGATGATTTTGGCTCATATCACCATGAAGAGCATCAGCAAAGTATCCACGAGTTTTTAAAACATCAACTAAATTATCAACCTGACTTTTTGTATTACAGAAAACAAGTGCAAGTTTAACATTATGAATATCTAATAAACGAGCAAGAGCTTCAGGTTTATTTTTTTCTTGAATTTCAAAATAAACTTGTTGAATATTAGGTTTGCTTAATTTTTTATGGGTAACGTTTACGATAACAGGATCATTTTGATATTTTTTAGTTAAAGACAAAATATCATCAGCCATTGTAGCTGAGAATAAAATGGTTTGTCTTTCTTCACTTGTATCTTTAATAATAAATTCCATGTCTTCTCTGAAGCCCATATCGAGCATTTCATCCGCTTCATCAAGAACAACAGTATGAACTGAGTTCATTCTTATAGAACCTCTTTTGATGTGGTCCATTGTTCTTCCCGGTGTTCCAATTATTATTTGAGTCCCTTTTCTAAGAGCGCTAAGCTGTCTATCGATAGGTTGACCGCCATAAACAGGAGTTACAAAAATATTTTCTTTGTATTTCAATAATTTACGAAATTCCTGTGAAACTTGAATTACAAGTTCTCTGGTAGGACATAATATTAAAGCCTGAAGGTTTTTGCTTGAGGTATCAATTTTTTCAATTACAGGAATAGCAAAAGCAGCTGTTTTACCTGTACCTGTTTGAGCTTGACCAATTATATCTTTACCTGCAAGGATATGTGGTATAGCTTCGGACTGAATAGGAGATGCCTCTTCAAATCCCATATCCTTTACCGCATTAAGGATTTCTTCTGATAAGTTGAGTTCTTCAAATCTAAGTTTTGTCATGTTTGCTTCTTTCTGATACTTTTAATGCCCTCACACAATCCTAGAATGTAAGAGAGCATGTGATTACATTAAAGGTTAAAAAATTCGCTTTACATAAGTATATTACAGATATAGAAAGAAAAATAACTAATTTTTAAAAATCAGGTTACATAAGTTCAAGTTTTTAGTGAATTATTTGTTTTTTTTAATAATATCTGTTGAAATAAATCTTGTTTCAATAAAGTAAAACCCTTATATTTTTTTGCTATTAACAAATGTAAATATAATTCAGTTATTGTAATTAATCTTTGAATAACTGTATTCCCTTTTATTTAGGCTCTAGACTAGCGTGATTAACATGCTAGGATAAAATAATGAAGAAT
>JBAXKC010000016.1:0-59054 GCA_037137535.1 bacterium
ATTGTATGGTCTTCTGTAACCACCTTCGCCGCCGCCTTGATATGGACGTCTTTCTCCGCCTTGGTCATTGTATGGTCTTCTGTAACCACCTTCGCCGCCGCCTTGATATGGACGTCTTTCTTCATAACCTTGAGCCCCGTTATCATTCTGTTGAGGTTCAGGTGCTTTTGGTGCGATTAGTTCTTCTTGAGGTGTTATTGCTTCTGTATAATTTTTTAATTTAATAGGATTTCTATCTGGATACAAACAGTCCGGGCATATAATTCTTTTCGGGTTTTTGGTTTCAAAGTCTGCTCCACATTTTGAACACTTGTTTACATACATACTCTAGTCGGCCCCTTGCTAAACATAAAATCAATTACTTGGCTCTCTCCCGCTCAATTAGCTTATATATTATTTTTAAAATTTAATAAACCCTAATGCAATTCACTATAAGAGCCATATTTTAAGATAAATTATTTAATTCATAATATAACATAAATTAAAACATCAAACCATGCAAATATATATTATAATGATTTATTGATAAAAAAACAGAAAAAATTTTTACAAAAAAATAATAATATGTCTAAAAATATTGATAATTATTACTTATAGCTTTTTGTAATTTAATTCACATACTTAATATTATTTTACAAAGTCATTTTGAAAGAATAAAAGTAACAGGTCCGTCATTTACAAGAGCTACTTCCATCGATGCACCAAACTTACCTGTTTTTACAGCTAAGTTATTTTCTTGGCAAGATTTTACAAAATATTCATATAGCGGAATCGCTTCATCTGGAGCGGCTGCATTATCAAAAGACGGTCTTTTTCCTTTTTTGCAGTTACCTGCCAGCGTAAATTGCGAGACTACAAGTAATTCTCCTTGAATATCCTGAACAGATAGGTTCATTTTTTCATTTTCATCTTCAAAAAATCTTAAGCCGCATATTTTATTTGATAGAAAATCGGCTTGCTCATGAGTATCACCTTTTTCTACGCCTAAAAGGATTAATATGCCTTGTTTAATTTCAGAATAAACTGTATCTTCAATTGTTACAGATGCTCTTTTAACTCGCTGAATAACAGCTATCACAAAGTTTCTCCTTTACCTTGTTGAATATAATCATGTCATTATTAATTACTTGATAAGCAGTTATAAAAAACTCATAAGCCAGATTTAGAAACTCTTCCAGATTTTCAATTTCAATATTAGTGTCTATTGCCTTAATAAAATTTGAAAGTTTCATATATTGTTCGCAGATTAGTCCAAATACTGCGATATTATTTACTATTAAGTCTGCTTCTATTTTAATAAAATCAGATATTACCTCAGAAAATAATTTTGAAAACTCGGCTTCAGCATATTTTTTATTAATGTACATGTTTTTTAGTTTCAGTACATTTTCTCCCGATCTGTCAAAATTAGGTTTTAAATTTTCAAATATATCAATTGTTTCTACTATTTCTTTAATAATATTATTTCTCGAGTCTTGAGATATTTTTTTGTCACTTTTTTTAGCTTCATCAATAATTTTTTTAACATCAATATGTGTATTTGCATAGGTTTCTAATGCTTCCTTTAAGGTTATATGTTTATATCCTTCTAAAAAAGCTCCGCCTTCAGTTGCATTTATAAAGATTTTTTGTCCCTCAAGTTCTGCTGCCGATGTTTCGAAGTATCTGATAAAAGTGGCATAGCTTGCACTTGTCGGGATCATTTTTCCATTTAATCCACGAACAAAATAAATATTTTTAGTTAATTCTTCAAATCTTTCTGTTAAATAACTTCTTGCGTCTTCTGCATTTACGTTAAAAGTATTGCAAAATTCATCCATATTCTCTGCACATACCTCATATTCGCCTGTTTCAGGATTTTGAGTGCATTTAATATTTGAGTAGGCACTGTTTAAGGAATAACATTTTCCTTCAGAATACGCTAAGTCTTGCCCAATCATTATTATAGGATCGCAACCCATAATAATAGCTGAGAACATAGCACATAAAGAAACAGTACCCTTGTTATGGTAATCATCTAAAGGGATATTCAGATGTTTGTTTATCCATTTAACAGTAAAATCGTTATTTGCATAATAATTAAATTTGGTTTTAGTCGGCATTTCATGGAAATTTTTATGTGTCATAGGCTGCAAAATTAGATTCATTTCCGATGTGTCAATTCCTCTAACCTGCTCAGTGCAATTATTTTGTTCAACTATTGTTAAAAAATCGGGGATTATATGATGTTTGTCAACCGCTTTTGATGCTGTTCCCACACTAAAAACCACTACTTTATCTCTGTAATCATTTACGAGATGAATGTTTTTATCCAAAGACGGCCCTGCTGAAATAATTACGGCAGGAACATTTTTGAATTTTCCTCGTAATTCTTCCAATTGTGAGTTCATCATTGTGTATGGAATATTTTCAATTCCTGATATTGTCCAAGCATGCGCTCTATCAAATAAATTTTTGTAATTGCTAGCAAACATCCCTTTTAGAAACCCTAAATCATTGAGTAATCTATTGGTTTCAATCGGGTACATTTTTCTATAGGAAGGTAAAAAGCTTAAAGTAATATCCGAGTTATCAAAGTACATAATTTCAAAGGCTTTTTCCAGTTCCATCGGGTTTTGGACAATCATAACATTTTTTCTTGCCAGATCATCTGAAAAATCGACTACTTCTAATGCAATTCTTAAAATATCTAAATTGGGCTCAAAAAGAATAATTTTCCCTTTAGCACTCAGTAAAAATCTTTTAAACAGATAGCCAATACCGATTCCAAAAATAACATGCAAAGCATTTTTATTGTCACATGGTATTTTGCTAAAGACATCCTCTGCCTCTGCTTGTGCATTATAATCGTCATGCAACGGTCTGCCATCATATGTTAATATCACTTCCCCTGTTGCAGATTCCTGAAAATCAAAAGATTTTTCAATAAAGGTATGTTGTTTGATTTTCTCTACAAGTAAAGGATTGTATCGTTTTATCTCTTCAAGATTTTTATCTAAAATGCTATAATCCATAATTATTTAATTATTCTCCAATATAATAGATTATACACCTGTTTACGCTTGTTTTAATCATACTGTAAAATGATACAATAAATTAAAAATATTTATAATAAAAACTCCATCCAAATATTACATGGATGGAGTTTTATAATATTGTGTTTATTTTACGCTTGAGCGTTTTCTTCTTTTTCAACTTCCTCGTCAATTTCAGGTTCAAATGGAAAACCTGTTAACTCTGAAATCGCCATTCCCCATTTTTCTATTGCTTCTTCAGGGGTAGCAGGTACAGGAATAGGCTTACCAATTCTAACAATGATTTTCCCTGGAAATGTATCTGAGCCAATTATTCCCAGTGGTAAAATTTCAGAATTTGTCATTTTGGCTAAATAGCCAAATCCTTTTTGAATTTTGCCAACTTTACCCGTTAAAATTCTTGTACCTTCGGGAAATATTCCTAACAGCCATTTTGTTTTCAGAACGGCTTTTGCTGATTTTATTGTAGAAACATCAAGTTTTTTTCTATCTACAGCAATTGCACCAAGAATATCTATAATTGTTGAAAGAACTGGAACACTGAAAAGTTCTTGCTTTGCCATATATGCAGTTGGTTTTCTTGTTGCAAGAGCTAATATTACCGGATCAAAGTGTGATAAATGGTTTGCAGCAACAATTATTGATCTGTCAGTCGGGATATTTTCTCTTCCATATACTTTAATTCTGAAAAATATTTTGAAAAAAGGATAAAGAATAAAATAAATTACCCAATATTGTACGATTTCTCTCCATAGGGTATAATCTTCGGCTTTCCTTACTGTACAGCCTTTTGCTTTTTTAGACATTTGTTTAACTCCTGTTTCTATTGAGTAAGTTTTTCAAATATCCCCGGGAATTCAGGGAATGAAATATTTACCCATTCAAATTCGCATATTTGTATCGGTTCTTCACATAATAAGCCTGCAACATAACCTGACATTGCAATTCTATGGTCATGATACGTATTTAAAATGCAATTCCCTTTAAGTTTTGTTTTTCCGTTAACAATGAAGCCATCAGGGGTTTCTTGTATATCAGCACCCAGTTTTTTAAGCTCTGTGCAAATAGCGACTATTCTATCAGACTCTTTATGTCTAAGGTCTTCAGCACCTCTTATAACCGTTGTGCCTTCTGCTTGAGTTGCGGCAACTGCAATAATTGGAAGTTCATCAATAACCCTAGGAATTATTTCTTCTTCTATCTCAATGCCTTTTAGCTGTGAATATCTAATTCTTACGTCACCCATGTCTTCGCCGCATTCAATGCGATGCTCTTCAATGGTTATATCAGCACCCATCTTTTTAAGAATATCTATTATACCTGTTCTTGTCGGGTTTAATCCGACATCTTTTATTAAGATTTCTGAATCAGGAATAATAGCTCCCGCTACAAGGAAAAATGCCGCAGATGATATATCACCGGGGATAATTAGCGTTTTAGGCGCTAATTCTGATTTTTTAACAGTTATTTTATTATCATCAACTGTTAAGTCCGCACAAAGATATTGTAACATTCTTTCACTATGATCTCTTGACTTGAAAGGTTCGGTTATAACTGTTTCTCCCTGTGCTGATAGTCCTGCTAATATCATTGCTGACTTTATTTGAGCACTTGCAATAGGGGAATTATAAGTTATTCCGTGTAGTTCTGTTCCTATGATTGTGATAGGAGCTTTAGTATTAGCATTTTTAGCAAATATTCTTGCGCCCATTTGCGATAAAGGATTGATTATCCTTGCCATAGGACGTTTTCTTAAACTTTCATCGCCTGTAAGTACGCTATAAAAGTTTGATCCGGATAAAATACCGCTCATTAGCCTTATAGTAGTACCTGAATTGCCTGCATCTAAAACATTAGCAGGTTCTTTAAATCCACCATTGTTAAAAATTGTAATATTATTTTCGGCTTGATAAGTGACTTCTACGCCAAGTCCTTTAAGGACCTCTAAAGTGCTTTTGCAGTCGCCACCTGCGGAGAAATTCATAATCTGTACAGGTTGTTGTGTTAATGCTCCAAACATCGCTGCTCTGTGCGATATAGATTTGTCTGAAGGAACTTTAATTGTACCATTTAGCCCTTTTGTAACAGGTGTTACGTTTTTTAATTTTTCCACTTGTATATTTACCATCTTTTTGTTTAAACTACATGCAATAAGTAAATTTTACTTTGAAAAGAAATTTATTCCACAATTTTTTTAGCTAGATAGAATAAACAAGTTTATTCTATATTACTAACTTGACACAGGTAAATGTTAGGGCTATATTTAGGCTACAAGTTTTAAAAAGGTGTAAGACAATGGGTTTGAAGAAAAGCGATAGACTATTAGTTTTAGCGTGTGGTGATTGCAAAGAGCGTAACTATACCACCACAAAAAACAAGAAGAATGTTCCTGGAAGAATGGAAATCAAGAAATTCTGTCCAAGATGCAATAGTCATACTGCACATAAGGAAACTAAGTAAGAAAAGTATTAGTGGTTTTCAAGAAAATGCGCCTTTAGTTCAGTTGGTAGAACGTTGGTCTCCAAAGCCGAATGTCGTGGGTTCAAGTCCTACAGGGCGCGTTTTCTTTAAAAATATAATACTCTGTGGCAGAGGGAGCAACAGTGAGCGAATCAAGAAAAAAAGCGCAGGTTGAGAAACAAGGTAATCTTGTATCAGGCTTGAAATCTTATTTCAAAGGAGTTAAATCCGAATGGGGAAAGATTACTTGGCCAGAGAAAAAACAAGTTTATTTTGAAACTCTTTTAGTAATTGCTGTTGTAATCTTTTTTACAGTGGTTGTCTATTGTATAGACAAATTTTATTTATTTCTTATCTTGGTGTTACAACATTACAATGTTATTCCAAAAGTAGGTTAAGTTGATGACAAATAGCGAACGCAAAAGTGAAAAAAGGTGGTATATAGTCCACACCTACTCAGGACACGAAAACAAGGTTAAACTTAATCTTGAAAAGCGTATTGAGTTTATGAATATAGGGCACAAAATCTTTAGGGTTGAAGTGCCGCAAAAGACCGTTACTAACGTTAAGAACGGCAAACGTCAGGATAAAGAAGAGAAAATCTTCCCGGGCTATGTATTGGTCGAAATGATCATGGACGACGATAGCTGGTATGTTGTAAGACATACACCTGGTGTTACAAAGTTTGTCGGTGCAGAAAAGAAACCTATACCGGCAAGAGATTCAGAAATTAAAAAAATCATCACTAAAGCTCAAGTTCAAGCTCCAAAAATTGTTCTTGATGTTAAAGTTGGTGACAAAGCTAAAATCATCAGCGGTCCATTTGCCGAATTCGTGGGTGAAATCACAGAAGTATATCCTGATAAGGCAAAACTTAGAGCATCTGTATCCATATTTGGTAGAGATACTCCCGTTGAACTTGAATATAATCAAATTCAAAAAGTATAAAATTGCATAATCCCTATTATATGGAGGAAACTCTGTATAAGTCCTAAGTAAGTGAAAACAGTGAAAGAAGGTATAGAAAAGTGGCAAAAAAGGTAGTAGGAAAAATAAAACTACAAATTAATGCCGGTAAAGCTAATCCATCACCACCAATTGGTCCAGCTTTAGGTCAACACGGCGTTAACATTATGGAATTCTGTAAACAGTACAATGCTCAAACTGCTGATAAAGTAGGATTGATTATTCCTGTTGAGATTTCTGTTTATGAAGACAGATCATTTACATTCATTCTTAAAACACCTCCGGCATCAGTTTTAATTGTTAAAACAGCTGGAATCGCTAAAGGTTCCGCAGTTCCAAATAAAACTAAAGTTGGTAAATTAACTAGCGCTCAGGTTACTGAAATCGCTAACTTAAAAATGCCTGACTTAAATGCTACAACTATTGAAGCAGCTGAAGAAATGATCAGAGGAACTGCTCGTAGCATGGGTGTTACAATCGAAGGATAACTTTAAACGTGGAAGGATAATATCCGATATACCACAAGGAGAAAATAATGGCTAAGCTAACAAAGAAAAGAAAAAAAATATTTGATATGCTTGAAGAAATCGAGCAACCAGCTCTAGGTTTACAAGCTATCGAAATGTTAAAAAAAGTTTCTGCTGAAACTTCAAAATTTGACGAAACATTAGAAATTCACTTCAGACTTGGTATCAACGTAAAACACGCTGATCAACAAGTTAGAGGAACAACAGTTCTTCCTTCAGGAACAGGTAAAACTCAAAGAGTTGCTGTTGTTGCTAAAGGTGAAAAAATCAGAGAAGCAGAAGCAGCTGGTGCTGATTTTGTTGGTGCTGAAGACCTTGTTGAGAAAATTTCAGGCGGTTGGTTAGAGTTTGATACTCTTGTTGCTACTCCTGATGCTATGGCTTTACTTGGTAAATTAGGTAAAGTATTAGGACCTAAAGGTCTTATGCCTAACCCTAAAACCGGTACAGTTACATTCGACCTTAAAAGAGCTATTGATGATATCAAAGCTGGTAAAGTTGAATACAGAGCTGACAAACAAGGTATGGTTCACGTTCCGTTAGGTAAAATGAGCTTTACAGTTGATGCTCTTATGAAAAACTATGCTGCTCTTACAGATGCAGTATTAAGAGCTAAACCTGCAGCTGCAAAAGGTGCATATGTAAAAAGCGCTTTCTTAACAACAACAATGGGACCAAGCATTAAACTTGATCAAAGAAATATTGGCGCAGAAGCTAAAGACTACTTAGGACAATAACTTTCTAAATACCTTTATTTTAAAGAGGCTGAAGTTTATACTACAGCCTCTTTAATTTATTGTGATAGAATTTAATTTATAGTTCTAATACAATTAAGTAGATGATTGTTGTTGAGAGTGAAAACGAATTGAAAGCTGTCGGGTATATTTGTTCTTATAAAACTAATGATACAGAGAAATTATACGAACTTAAAATACAAACTGATAAAATTAAAGAGTTTTGTAATTCAATTGGGATTGAACTTGTTAAAGTTTATGAAGAACCACTTGAAAGCAGACCTGATTATAAGCCTTCACTTGCAAGATTAATTTATGATTCTTCTAAAGGTGGCTTTAATAAAGTTGTAATTTTACATTCAGAAAATTTAGGTTCGGATGTCGAGTTTGTAAATTGGGTTAAGACTCAATTAATTAAGAATAAAGTTACTATTACTCTTATAAAAGATACACCTGTTTCTACTCCAATTAAAAATACAGCTATAAATCCTCAAGAAAAGATTGATCGTATTAAGTTAAAGTTAAGAGATATTCCGTCTTTGCCTGAAGTTGTTACCAGAGTTATGGAGCTTGTTCAGGATCCAAACTCGTCTGCTGCTCAGTTAAGTAGAGTTATTTCTCATGATCCGGGTTTAACTTCAAGAGTATTAAGACTTGTAAATTCAGCTTATTATGGTTTTCCAAAACAAATCAGTTCTATCCAGCATGCAATTATGATTTTAGGTTTTACCACAATGCGTGGTTTGGTTCTTTCTTCAAGTATTTTTAAGATTTTTGCTCAAAAGACTGATGGTATTGTTTTTTTAGATTATAAGAAATTCTGGAAACATTCTTTAGTAACTGCCATTGCCTCAAAAGAAGTCGCAAAATTCCTTTATTTTCAGCAGGATGATGATATTTTCAGCGCAGCTATTTTGCATGATATAGGTAAAATTATTTTAGATCAGTATGACCATGAAAATTATATTAATGTATTAAAAACTCCGTTACAAAATAGATTTTTAGAGCAGGTTATTCCTGTTGAAGAAGAATTTTGCGGTGTCAATCACTGTGATGTAGGTAACATGGTTGCTGAAACATGGAATTTACCTGAAAGCATTTCAAACGTTGTTATGTATCACCATGATCCACTAAAAGCAGGTAAATTTGTATTTCTAACTTCAATGGTTTATATTGCTAACCTCATTTCAACAATTATTATCGATGATTTAAGCCTTAGTGAAAGTTTTTTCAATAAAGAAGTTTTAGAATATTTAAGAATAGATATTGATGATGTTGGTATTATTTTGTCAAAAGTTATAGAAGAAACATCAAATATTGATGATTTAGAGTCATTTTTTAAGTAAATAATTGTTTTAATGATTAGTGTTATTTATGGAAGACTTCTTTATTTCTTCTTGATCATCTGCCTCAGATTGCAATAAGAAATATATTATAGGTAAAATATCACATTTTTTATTGCCTTTTAGCGTTCCATTTATATATTTATCCCCTATGAAATTTGAATCTATTTCAAATTCCACGCTTTTTTCTCCAATAGTGCCAGTTATTAATGTTGGTTGAAATAGTTTTTTCTCTAATTGAAGATTCACATCTTTGTCTCCAATATATCCACTTAGTGTTTTGTTACCAAACCAACTTTTTTCCATTGCTAAATAAGTATCATTATTCTGATAATCGCCTTTTGCAACGGTTGAACCCCAATTTCTACTTAATTCAATAGATATATTTTTATCTCCGATATTGCCGACAATTTCAGGATTTTGAAACCAACCTTTTTTTGTACTTAAGTTTATATTTTTATCTCCATAATTTCCTGTGTATTTTGTGGAGTTAAATAAATTCTTTTCTATAGTTAAAGCAAATTTATCATCATTAACGTGTCCGCTGATAGTTCTATCTCCAAATAATGGCGTTGAGCTTTGTAGTTCAACGCTATCGCAATAATTACCAAAAGATACAGGTTTATTTAATTGTGTAGTTTGTCCGCATTTAATATTTGACTTTATAATTGGAATATTAGATAAAATATTTTTTATCATTTAAAACATCCTATTTTTGCTCTCAAATATATAAAACCATTAAATAATAAAAATTTCTATAAATATAAGTAATGTAAAAAACTTTACTTAAAACTCTCTTTTCTTTATAAACACTTTAAATCTGTCTCATGTCATGATAAAAATTAATATAAGGTTTTATTTCAATTGGAGATGAACATTGATTACCGTAAAAGAAGCAGAAAATGTCGCTAAACTTGCCAGATTGGCTTTAGCAGATGATGAAAAACAAAAACAGGCAGATCAAATGGGTAAACTTCTTGATTATTTTAATTTATTGAATGAAGTTAATACAGAAAATGTTGAACCTATGGCTCAGGCTATACCTAAAATTAACGTTATGAGAGATGACGTTATGGTTCAAAATTTTACAAGAGAAGAGCTTTTAGCTAACGCTCCTTTAGAGGAAGACAGCTATTTTAAAGTTCCTAAAATCTCAGAAGAATAAATTTTAAAAATATTATTAAATTTACGCAATTTTATATAATTATGAACATTACATGAATTAAAACAATTTATTGGGTTGCTCGGGCAATTCTTGTATAATTGTTTTAAGTAAAATTTAGCTTTGTTATTTAAAGCTAATGCTCAGGAATAAGGAATAGAAGGTTATTTATGACTACCAAGTATATTTTCGTCACAGGTGGTGTGGTTAGTTCTTTAGGAAAAGGAATAGTTGCTGCATCTTTAGGTAAACTTTTAAGGGCAAGAGGTTATTCCGTAACAATTCAAAAATTTGATCCTTATATAAACGTTGACCCTGGAACTATGAGTCCATTTCAGCATGGTGAAGTTTTCGTAACCGAAGATGGAGCTGAAACTGATTTAGATTTAGGACATTATGAACGTTTCATTAATACTGATTTAAGCAAAGTTAACAATGTAACCGCAGGAAGCATCTATCTAAATGTAATCACTAAAGAAAGAAAAGGCGATTACCTTGGTGCGACTGTGCAGACAATTCCTCATATAACAAATGAAATTAAGAGTAAAATCAAAGAAGTCGGTAAAACTAAACCTGATTTCGTTATTACTGAAGTTGGCGGAACTGTCGGGGATATTGAAAGTTTACCTTTCTTAGAAGCTATCAGACAGTTTAAAACCGAATCAGGATTTGGAAACGTTGTTTCTATCCATGTTACTTTAGTTCCTTATCTTGACGTTGCAGGAGAGCTTAAAACTAAGCCTTCTCAGCATAGTGTAAATACATTAAGAAGTATCGGTATTCAACCTGATATTCTTGTTTGCAGAAGCTCAAAAGCTATTCCTAAGAGCGATAGAAAAAAATTAGCATTGTTTACAAGTGTTCCTGTTGAAGCTGTAATCGAATGTAAAGATTTAAAATCTATTTATGAAGTGCCAATTGCTCTTGAAGAACAAGGCTTACCTAGAGAAGTATTAAAAAGACTTTGCATAGAAGATAAAACACCAAATCTTGATACATGGAAAAATTTATTAGACAGAATTAAAACAGCAGATAAAACTGTTAGAATTGGTCTTGCGGGTAAATATACAAAACTTTCAGATGCTTATATCTCAGTAGTAGAATCTTTAAAGCATGCAGGTGCTGCTCTTGGTGCAAATATCGAGCTTAAATGGATTTGCTCCGAAGAATGTGTTGATCTTAATAAAGCATATGCAGCTTTAGAAGATGTTGACGGCGTTGTTGTACCTGGTGGATTTGGTTTCAGAGGTATCGAAGGTAAAATCAACGTAATCAAGGTTGCCAGAGAAAAGGATATACCATTCTTAGGTCTTTGTTTAGGTATGCAATGTGCTGTTATTGAGTATGCTCGAAATGTGGCAGGACTTGATGAAGCTAACAGTACCGAATTTTTCCCTGAAAGTCCTAACCCTGTTGTTGATTTAATGCCTGATCAGGAAGGCTTTACAGATTACGGTGGTACTATGCGACTTGGTTCGTATGAGTGTCATACTCTAAACGGGTCAAAAACGCAGGAAGCCTATGGTTCTGCTGTGATTACCGAAAGACACAGACATAGATATGAAGTAAATAACAGTTTCAGAGAAACTCTTTCCAATGCAGGATTAGTGTTCTCAGGTTTATCTCCAGACGGAAGACTTGTTGAAATTGTTGAACTTCCAGAGAAAAAATGGTTCGTTGCAAGTCAATTCCATCCAGAATTTAAGTCAAGACCGGAAAATCCGCATCCGTTATTTGTTGGACTTGTTAAAGCAGCAGTAGGAGATAAAGTAAATGAACCGGAATTACAGCAAGTTACTTGATTTAGCAAAAGAAGCCTCAGCAAACGCTTATAATCCTTACTCAAAATTTAACGTAGGGGCAGCTGTGTTATATGAAGACGGGACAATTTATAAAGGTTGTAACGTTGAAAATGCCAGCTATGGTTTGTGTTTGTGTGCGGAAAGAAATGCTCTTTCTACTGCAATAGTGGAAGGAAATAAAACAAAACCTGTTGCTGTTGCAATATACAGCCCGAACACAAAATTGTGTTATCCTTGCGGTGCTTGCAGGCAATGGATTGCAGAATTCAATTATGCGGCAGATATTATTTTAGAAGATGAAAATTCAGAAGTTGTTGTTTATAATATTTCTGAACTTTTACCAAAAAGTTTTTATCTGTAAAATAAATTAATTTTTATACTCATAAAAAAATCCCTTATCTGAAAATTTACAGATAAGGGATTTTAGTTTGAATAATTTTATTCGCCGTATACGGTTGTGGTTAACTTTCTATAAAAAACAAATATTGTTTTTTCTCTTATATCGATAAAATCAATTTTATCGATTTTTCCGTCAAGAGCTGCCTTGTTTATCCCTGCATCACCAACTTCAAATAAATACAAAAGATTTAATGCTGAAGCTTCACCTTTTTTTAGTTTTGAAAGTTTATCGGGAGTTATGTTTCCAGTTGCTGTAACAGGATAAACCGCATTGGTATATAAAAGCCCGAATGCTTCAGATTTTTCAGGGAATAAGCAAATACATGCCATAACAATTATCAGTAAGGTTAATATCTTTTTCATTTTCTTTTTTAACTCCAATTATTCGCCATAAACTACGGTAATATATTTATCTATATAAATAGGAATGAAGGGTAAAAATGGAATGGAAATTTTTTGTTTTTTAATTTCCACAAAATGAACTTTTCTTATATGTCCATCTTCACAAGCTGCTTTTACTCCTGCATCTCCCCATTCAATGATGTGAAAGATATTTGTGCGCTCGGCTTCACCATTTTTAAGATTTTCAATAGTTATTTTATTTTCTCTTGCTTCTGTTGAAGTAGGCACTAACTTGTCTTTTGGTAATTGTTCTCCCTCTGTATATGCTGCTTCAAGTGGCATTGTTGCGTTACCAAAGAAATAGCCTCTTTGATGATAGCTAAATCCACCTTTAGCAAATGCGGGATTAATTCCAAATATAGTTAAGCCTAAAAATAATAAACAAAAGAGTTTTCTAGTGTTTTTCAATTAGGATTGTTCTCCAAATTAATAAATCGGACATGTTTTATTTTATACAAAATAAAAAAAAATTGCCCGATTTACTATTAAAGTTTTATAAAGTTATAGGGATAAGCTGGTAATAATAAAAGCCAAGAAAATAATTTATAAAATATTTAGATTATTTACTATTCTTTTAGGTCTGCTATGTTGAACATGTTTTTACTTTCTTCAGCAGCTTTGTCATAGTGTTTTTTTATAACATCTGACATTTCTTGAAGTTTACCCTTATTTTCAGGATTTTTGGTGTCAAGATTGCCATAATCTCCCCATGTTTCAGCGTTGGAGAGTTTTTCGGCCAGTTCATTAATGCTCATTGTATTATAGTTTATTGATTTTTTATTATCAGAAAGCTCGTCAGCTGCTTTCATCATTGAAATCAGAAGTTCTTTCTGCCATGCTTTACCTTTTTCGTTGTCCTCTTTGGGCAGTCCGTTTATGTTTCCGTCAAAAGACTTCATAAATGATGAGATACGACCTATTGACGTAGGTTCAAATCCGCTCATGACGATTTTATGAGGACTTAACAGCATTGGGTCTGCCTCAATTAAAGTTTTTGCGGCAATTTTTCCTTCTTCGGTTTCCATGTGGTGACATAAAAGTACCGATCCGCTAATTTTTGATTCAGTTATTCCATTGTTATCTGTGAGTTTTTCTTTAAGGGTGTTAATAAGTTCAGGGTTACTGATTTCTCCGTTCATTATTCCCTTATATACTTCCTGTGGGGATTTATCCTTTATTTCGCTGAAGTTTTTTGAAACTTCCGGAAGGATTTGTTCAAAAGCTTTTTTATTTATTCCTCTTATACCTGTGTCAAATTTCATGTGTTCAAGTGTTTTAAGGTCTTTGGGTGATATTTCTTTAGGTTCTTCGCCTTTTGACGGGGCTTTAAATCTTTGTATCATTGTGTCTTCAATATCAGGAGCTTTATCTGCAATACCGTCTTGCGCTCCGGGAATATATTTGTTTTTATGGAGAATTACGTTGTTCATTACCCATTCAGAATCGTTGTTTATAAATAATGATTCGCTTACGTTTTTAATAAATTTATTTGTTTTGGAGGAATCACCTAATAGTTGTGTTAAAAGACCTTCAAATTCGGGATTCTTAGTAAGAACATCTTTAGCAATTACTCCGCCAATAGCCGGATGAGTAGCAAGGTTGCTAAAAGAAACGTTGCCCGGTACTTTAGGGTCATGCAGCCAACCAACCATAGCAGATTTTAAGATTTCGCTCTTCTCTGATGTTTGGGATTTAGCTTCAATGGCACATTTCCTTGCAACCTGTGCAGCGTGAGGAATAGCATCGGCAAAGCCCATTTTATATAACATTGGACCTGTTGTTGCAATGAATAAATCCATTATTTGTAATTCTTTGTCGCCTAGACCTATATCTTTTAAGGTTGATTTAAGGATTTTACTTTCTGTTTTAAGTTCATGAACGAAGTCTTTCGCTTCTTTTTCAAAACTTTCAGGCTTTTTGGTTTCGCCTCCAAGTTTTGTAAGTATAAAATTATTGTGTACTTGTGCTTTTGATTTGGCAAGATCTTGTATTGTTGATTCCTCTAGTGTTTTATTTTCATTAATAAGGCTAAAAAGAGAGTTTACAGTATCTCGTGTGGGAAAATAATCCGGTCCGCATTCCTCTGCTCTTTTTCCTCCGTGTAATGCCTCTGAAACCATTGCCATTTCTTTATCCGTAGGGTCATATTTCCCTGCAAAATTTATGTTAATTGCGCAATAAGCTCGATGTGCGTTTAATGGAGTTTTTGCATATTTTGGCTGTTCGGTTTTAATTTCCTGTTGTTGTACAGTTTGTTTTTCAGCTGGTTTTAAGGCTTTAGTGAAGCTTATTTGAGGGTTAAAGCTAATTCTGTTTGTCATTTTTACCCCTTAGAAATCTGGTACATATATAAACGATATATAAATAAAAAACTAAAATATAAATAAAATTGCCATGTTTGTAACAAATTTTTTAGAATTATTATAGTAAATGTTTTATAAAAGGTGAGCAATTCTCTCAGCTTAATTGTTTTATTATAAATAGAGATTGTGGAGAAATAGCATGAGTTTAAATGTAAATTCACCGATTACAAGTTTTAAAGCAACAACAACACCGCCTAAAAACCGGATAATATACAACAATCGAATAATATTCAAGCTACTAATCCCGAATTAAAAACTGATAAATTTAATAAACAAAATGAGCATGATGAATTAATGCTTATGACGGCAACTGCTTCATCAGTAGCCGCTCTTGGAATAGCTGCTTATGCTGCTTTCTTTAAAAAACAACTTCCAGTTCCTAGTGTTTCAGAAATTACAGAAACCGTTGCTAAAGAGTTAAAGCCTCACTTTGAGGAATTAAAAGAGGGACAAACTGCATTAAAAAATTCATTAAATGAAACTTTAGATAAATTACCAGAAAAAACAGTTAATAAATTTTTTAATAAATTTGTTGAAATATGTGATGAAATAGCAAAGTAGAATACGGGAATTAATAGATTATTACAATCTATGGAAAATAGATTAAATAGTATTGGAATAACACTTCTTTAAAATGCCTATTAAAATACATTTTGAGCAGAATTGTGTAATATTTCTAATAATCACCAGCAGATGCTTTTAAACATTTCTCGCAAATACCAAAAATTTTAAACTGATAATCTAAAACTCTAAATTTTGTCTGATTATCACAAATATTATTAGCAATTTCCATTAATTCATTATTGTCAAATTCTTCTGCACTGCCGCACATGTTGCAGATTAAGTGATGATGTTCGCTTTTATCTTCGGATTTTAATTCGTAATGTTTATGATCTTCGCCAAAATCAAGCTCTCTTAAAAAACCATGAAGGGTTAAAAATTTTAAGGTTCTATATAAAGTCGCAAGAGATATTTTTAAATCATGTTCTTGTAAAAGATTTTGTATTTCAATCGCACTTAAATGATGACCTTCAGGGATTTTCGTAAAAATTTGCAGAATTTCTTCACGTTGAGGGGTAATTCTATGCCCTCTTTTTCTTAAAGATTTAAAAACCTCTTGTTTGTCATTCATTATGAATTAAGGCCTTTTTCAAAATTTTCATATAAAGAAACAGGCATTTTACGGGCAAGTTTACCGTTTTTGTCGGTTACAACTATTGTAGTCGTACCTTTTGCCGTATGCGCTCCTGTCGTGATATTTTCAATATCATGAGAAAAAGTTATGCTGAAAGTAGTTAATTTTTCTATTGTTGTAGTGATTTTTAATTCGTCAAAAAGTTTTGCAGCTGTTCTATAACGGCAATTAAGATCCACAACAGGCAAAAGAATATCCATATCTTGAAGTTGGTGTATATCAATGCCTAAAAGAGCGCAAAGTTCTATTCTTCCCGCTTCAAACCATCTTACATATGTGCCATGATAGGCTATCTGGTAGCTGTCAGTATCATGATAATAAATTTTTTCTATTTTTTCGTATTTCATAAATTTCTTTTTATATATAGCCGAACACCGACACACCCGCAAGTTTGCGACTTATTGCTGCTGCGTTCCCGCCCTGACAAGGTTCATCGGCTTACGCCGTGCCGGGTCGACTTTAAATATTATCATATATTTATTTTATTTAATCAATTAATCCATATATTAACATAAAAATCAATCCCTAAGCTAATTAATTAAATCCATAGGTTGATTTTTTTAGTTAGCTCAACGACTAAAATATTAATACAAATGGTTCTGGAGGTTGAAAAAAGTTTTTATAACTTCATTTCATGGGAGTTCTAACTTGATGAGTTAGAAATATTGCTATCCAACAACAGATTAAAAAGGGGAACGGGGCGTGTTATGGGAATTGTTGCGACAGGCAAAGTAGCTGATAAATTTAATGACCTTATAAATAAGGTTCATATTCCATTTAAAAATACAGGCAAAAGTTATGAACACTGTATTAAAGCAGATGCTTTGAGAATACAGGACTATTTCCTTGAGTCCATCGCAGAGTATAAAAAAGCAATTTCTTTTGATAAAGATAATTTTGACGCTTACAGAGGGCTGGGATTTACTTATAAAGCTCTTGATATGTCTGAAAAAATGGTAGAATCCTTTGAAATTGCTAAAAAGCTTTCACCTTTTGATAAAGAAATTTATGTAGAACTGGGAATGGGCTATCTTAAAACAGGAGAAATAGCTTTAGCGATGAGTTGTTTCAGGACACTTATAAAGCTTGATCCCGATTTTACAGAGGCATGGTTTCAGCTTGCAATGTCGCATGAGCTGCTAAATGAAAATGAAATGGCTATAGATATCTATAATAAAATTATTCTTCAAAAAGATACTCATTTAGGGGCTTATAATAACCTTGGCAGCTTATATATGCGATTAGGAAAGCATTTTGAGGCAGCAGGATTATTTTTAAGAGCTATTGAAATAAATCCGCAATTTTCAAGAGCTTTTCTGGGATTAGCAATTGCTTTCGACAAAATGGAAAGAGTAAATGATGCTATAAGGTATTATAAAAAATATCTTGAAATGAAACCTAATTCGGCAAATACCATCTATATTATTGAAAGATTAGAAGCCTTGAGAACTGAAAAAAGACCTTCAAGTCGTTCACATCTGAAATTAGTATCGTTTTAAGAAAAGGGAATAGAAAAATGATTATAGCTGAAGTTGGAGTTGTTATCGGTGTTGCTTCACTAGGCATTTATTTTATAAAATCAAGCCTTGATAATAAATTTGGGATAGAAAAACCTATAAATAAGAATATATTTAATCAAAATTAAACTTAAAGAATAATAATTAAAGACCTCCTTATGCGTTACATAAAGGAGGTCTTTGCATATTTACAGGAGATGAAAAATTGCCTTGTTGGTTTAGATAGGCGACTATATTAAATCTTGTCGGGTAAAGCAGATAATATTAAAGTATATTTTGATTAAAAGGTAATTTAACAAATGAACTTTATTAAAGACAAAATTAATTATATGAAAAACTTTATAAGTTGTAATAAATGGTTATTACAGATTAGACTTATTTATCTCTTATTTTTAAATTTTGAAAATAAATCTTTGATTTTAAATATTTTGATTTTTGTCGGAGTAATTAAAACGTTTTTTAATTTTAAAATGATAAAATCGTTAATCCTCTATAAAAAATCAATAAATAACAATGAAAATACAATTGCATTTACTTATAAATATTTAGTACAAAAAGAAAAAAATAGAATCTTAGGATTTATTCTTTATGAAGATAAAATGCCAGATAAGTTTTTAAATATACAAGATTCTGAAATAATAAATAAAATTCGTCATAATAAAGGCTCTATTATTTTAGGAGTGCATTATGGACCGGATTGTACCAATATGCTTTTAAAACACGCTGGAATAGATGCAAAGGTCTTATCGGCTTCATTAGGTTTAAATTATCTTCATTATATGTTGAAGTTTGGTAATGAAAGTTTAATGAATTCCAAGACTAAATACTTTAGCAAAAATGACGCAATAATATTGGCCCATAAAGGCGAAAAAAAGCTTATTAAGCATATAAAAGAAGATAAGAATATTTTAATATTTTTAGATTTACCTATTCATAAAAAAGAAGTCGGGGTTCTAACTCCTTTCTTAGGAATGACAAGGAATTTTAGCTATTTTGCCTTTAAATTAAGCATTAATTACAATAAACCTATATTTATCTGTTATCAGGAAAAATCAGAAGAAAAAGATAAATATAATATCAGGTTTAAAGAATTGAATAATTTCTCGACACAAGAAGAAGGTTTAAAACAATATTTGAGCTTTGTTGAAGAATTAATTAAAAAAGATCCTTCCATGTGGTTTTTTGCCCCTTTAATGAAAAAATGGGGAAAAGAAGCATTGGAAATGCAACGAGAAAAACAATATGACCTACCTAAAAAAGAAGTTTCCGTACGATAGTAGGCAAGTTCTTTATATTGTTTATACCAATCCAACTTATGGTTTGATAATTGAATTTAAAAAGCACACTAATCGAGCTGTTTGCTGCTATGTTTTTGTTTTTACTTCCTTTTTATTTTTCGAAAATAAAAAAGAAGTCGATGGATTCAACATCGAAATTGTATTGTGATGAAAAGAGTTTATAGCTATTTAATGAACTTCAATAAAACGGTTATTAATTATTTTGCTGGAGCGGTATAAATTGTTTTCTTAAAAGATTAAATTTTCCTTAAAAAGTTTAAAAAATTTTCTAAGTTGTATTAAATTAAAATAAGAAATGACACTGTAAAAGATTAAACAGATTAATTAGGTTTATAAAATCATATTTATAGTATCATTTAGAAAATGTTGTGAATAAAATACTTTGGAGGTATATGGCACATGTCATCGAACGAAACAAGAATTAAACCTTTAGGCGACAGAATTGTTGTAAAAGCAGTTGATGAAACAGAAACCACCACAGGTGGAATTTTTATACCTGATTCAGCAAGAGAAAAACCACAAAGAGGTGAAGTTCTTGCAGTTGGAGCAGGAAAACTTCTTGAAAGTGGAAAAAGAGAAGAAATGGACGTAAAAGTTGGCGACATTATTCTTTTCACAAAATACGGCGGTACAGATATTAAAATTAACAATAAAGAATATAAAATCCTTTCAGTTAGAGACGTATTAGGAATTGTTGAGTAAGATTATTTGTTAATTTAGGAGTTTTATAATAATGGCTAAGAAAATAGTATTTGACGAAGAAGCACGCAAAGAGCTTGAAAAAGGTATTGATGCAGTTGCTGAAGCAGTAAAAGTTACCCTTGGACCAAAAGGAAGAAACGTTGTTCTTGGTAAAAAATTCGGTTCACCTCAAATTATTAATGATGGTGTTTCAATTGCGAAAGAAATCGAACTTCAAGATAATATTCAAAACCTTGGTGCTCAGTTAGTAAAAGAAGTTTCCAGTAAAACAAATGATGTTGCAGGGGACGGAACAACTACAGCTGCAGTATTAGCTCAATCAATCGTAAAAGAAGGTCTTAAAAACGTTGCTGCAGGTGCTAACCCAATCGGTATCAAAAGAGGTATTGATAAAGCGGTACATTTATCAGTTGACATTATTAAAGAAAATGCAAAAAGCGTTGAATCAAAAGAATCTATCGCTCAAGTTGCTACAATTTCTGCGGGGAATGATACCGAAACAGGCAACCTTATAGCTGATGCTATGGATAGAGTCGGTAAAGACGGTGTTATTACTGTTGAAGAATCAAAAACAATCGGAACTGTTCTTAAAGTTGTTGAAGGTATGCAGTTCGATAAAGGTTACATCAGCCCATACTTCGTAACTGATGCTGAAAGAATGGAATCAGTTCTTGAAGATGCTTTTGTTCTTTGCGTAAACAAAAAAATCAACCTTGTTTCTGACTTAGTTCCTGTTCTCGAGCAAGTTGCAAGAGAAGGAAGAGGAATTCTTATTATTGCTGAAGATGTTGAAGGCGAAGCTCTTGCAACATTAGTAGTAAACACAATGAGAAAAGTATTAAGAGCTGTTGCGGTTAAAGCTCCTGGTTTTGGCGACAGAAGAAAAGCTATGCTTGAAGATATCGCTATCTTAACAGGCGGCGAAATGTTCACAGAAGAACTTGGTATTAAATTAGAAAATGTTACTGTTCAAATGATCGGTAAAGCGAAAAGAGTTACTGTTTCTAAAGATAAAACTACTATTGTTGTTGGTGATGATGCTACAGCAGCAGTTCAAGAAAGAGTTAAACTTATTAAACGTCAAATTGCTGAATCAGATAGCGAATATGACAGAGAAAAACTTCAAGAAAGACTTGCTAAGCTTGCAGGCGGAGTTGCAGTTATCGAAGTTGGTGCTGCTACCGAAACAGAGCTTAAAGATAGAAAACTTAGAATTGAAGATGCTCTTAATGCTACAAGAGCTGCTATTGAAGAAGGTATCGTACCTGGTGGCGGAGTAACATTAATTAAAGTATCTAAAGTTCTTGAGTCAAAAATCTCTGAATTTTCAGGCGATGAAAGAACCGGCGCTGAAATTCTTTTAAGATCTCTTGATGCTCCATTAAAGCAGATTGCTATAAATGCAGGTGCTAGAGGTGAAGTTATCGTTGAGAAAGTAAGAGACATGGGCAATAACATGGGTTATGATGCTCAAAACGATAAGTTTGTAGATATGTTTGAAGCTGGTATCGTTGATCCTGCAAAAGTTACAAGATCAGCACTTGAAAATGCCGCTTCAGTAGCTGCTATGATTCTTACAACAGAGTGTGCTGTTGTTGATATGCCTGAAGAAAAAGGTGCAGGAATGCCTCCTATGGGCATGCCTGATATGGGTTATTAATCAACGATTATTATGTATAAGTAATATGTTAAAGGGTAATGCAAAAGCTGCATTACCCTTTATTTAAAGTATCATCCAGAAGTGTTAAGAAATGTAACAAACAGAAGGATTTATTATAAACATAGTAGCAAGTTTTTTTTTTAAGGACTTCATGTAAATATACATAGAATTATTAAGAGAGAAGAGTTATTTTTATTTGTTTAAAGAAATAATATAATCTGCAAAAATTGAGGGTTAATAGATGCTTGGATTAGAGAGAGAGTTAGTTTTATCATCTGGTAAAAAATATCAGCAAATATCAAAAAAAGAAGTAAGTTTTGCTGCATCAAATGTAAATAATCAAAATAATAGATTTGATTCTATTGAAAATGTTCCTAACTATATTATAAACATGGTTGATGAAAAAATTAAGGAAGATCCTTATATTCACAGTTTTTGTCCTGAAGCCAAAAATGGAACTCCTCTTCATATAAAAAGGGAGCTTGAAAAATTCTTAACAAAAGCACCAGCATTAAATAAAGATATATTGGCCTCAAAGCCGGAGAAAGAAGCAATAAATACTTTTACGGCTTATTCTCTTACTTCTTATTTTATAATTAGTAAGGAATTAACCCTTTTAAACTTTAATAGAAATAAAAATAATGTAGAAAAACAGGCTACTTCTATAAATGATTCCATTCAACCACAAGATAAGAAAACCTTTTCTAATCTTGTAATTTCTGTTATTGAAGCTGAATTTAAAAAATCAGGTTTAATTGAGAATAAATTTTCGCCAAAGGCAAAGGCCGAAATTGTGAAATTTACCGAAACAAAAGAGCCTGAATTAAGAAAAATTTTATCCTCAGATAAAAAAATTGATGAAACTGGTAGAAAAAAATTAAATAAAATTACAACTGAATTATATACAGAGCTTAAAAACAAAGGTCTAGTTGAGCAAAATGATTCAGGAATTGAAAGAGCTACGACAAGCAGAAATGCTCACAAATCACCCTTAAGACCTCTTTATAGTATTGGTATTGGTATATTAGAGTCATTATTGATTCTTCAAAATACTGCACAACCAGTAATAGCACTCATGAATACAAATGATACATTTTTTGCCAGTCAAACGGCTGGAGTTCCCGCATTAGTTCAAGCTCAACAAAGCAGAGAACAAGTTAAAGAGGCCATGCTAAGTGGTGGTTATGTTTCACCTGTAGGTGCGGCTGAATATGTTTCAAACTTACCATCCAAATTTAAAGAATTGGCTACTTCAAATGCAAAAGCAACTCCACATATTAGCTGGAGCCAGCTTTTTGTTCATACTGGAAGTGAAGATGCTTATTATGCAAAACCACCTAGCAAGCAAGAATTTCAAAATCTTTATATAATGGCTAACATCATGGAAGTTATCCGACAAGAAGTTGGAGATAAAGATGTTAGTATTATTTCAGGTTATAGATCAACTATTTATAACTCAACAATAAAAGGTGCTGCTACAAAATCTCAACATACTGTTGCAAATGCAATAGATTTTTCAGTACCAGGTATGAATATTCAAGATGTAGAAAAAAAGCTTGATAGGCTTCCTGTATCAATTGAATATAGCCAAGATACTGGAAAAAGCACTATTCACGTAGATAATAGAATGAGAACTCAAGGTGTGATTTCTCGCTTTGCATGGCAATCTGACGGAAATATTTCTTCTGTCGGAATGTATAATTCGAATAATCCTAAAGAATCTACAGGAAAGCCTTTATATCTGAATAGTTTTGATGATATAGACTTTAATTACTTTAAAGATAGAGGTTTAGATAATATTACAGGTGAGTATGTTCAGCCAAAATCAGAATTTACAGCACTTGCTAAAGCGTATCAGGTTGATCCTTCTAATGTGAAAACACAAATAGTTAAAGCTCCTAATTTAGAGCAAAACAAAACAAATATAAAAACAGATGATAAAACAATTATTGCTTCGTCTTCTCCAAATATAAATCTTGGAGTTAAGCCAATGGACTTGAATCCTGAAGTTGAGTCAAGTGTTGTTACTCCTAGTGCAGGAGTTGCTCCAACTCCTGAGGTAGTTGTAACTCCTGAATCTACAGTTAAAACATCACCAGCACCTGAACCTGTTGTGATTCCCGATACAACTGTTAAAGCATCGCCAACACCACAAACTCTTATAACCCCTGATGCAACAATTAAAACCAAACCTCCTGTAATTAATAATTCTCCTATAGTTAAAGAGGAAGAATCAGGCTCTAAACCAGTTGTAATTAACACTGAAGCTGAACCTTCCAATGTAAAAGTTGGAACAAATACTTTAGATTTAAATCCTGTTGAATCGGAAATTAAACAAGCTGAAACTAATGGAAATAATGCTGATAATAAGCAAAATACTGAAACTGATCAAAGACGTTCGACAAGCTCCCTTTTTGCTAAATCTTCAGAGACTTTACCATCTGAAAAATCAGTACAAGATCAGCCTGCAAGTGATACAAAATCAACGACAAATCCTTCATTAAATCCCATAAAAGATAAAGATAAGGCTGGAGTAACCTCTAATCCTGTTGTAATAAATACTACAGCTGAAACGTCTAATGTAAAAGTAGGGACAAATACTTTAGATTTAAACCCTGTTGAATCGGAAATTAAACAAGATGAAACTAATGTAAATAATAGTGATAATAAGCAAAATGCTGAAACAACTCAAAGACGTTCGACAAGTTCCCTTTTTGCTAAGTCTTCAGCGACTTCACCATCTGAAAAATCAGTACCTAATCAGCCTACAAGTGATACAAAATCAACAACAAATACTCCATTAAATCCCATAAAAGATAATTCAACAGAAGCAGAAAAACAAACAAGTGACCTTAAAGTTGGCGTTAATTCACTTTCTTTAAACCCCTCCGCTGATGAATTAGCATCAACTACTGAGGAAAATAACAGTCAAACCGTTGAAGTTCAACAAAATAACAATTCTGAAACACCTCAAAGAGCTTCAACCAAGTCTCTTTTTGCTAAATCTTCAAATGATTCGAAAATTCCTGTAACGCCACAAATTGATGAGACTAATTCTGTAAAAAATGAAGAAAAGGGAAATACAAATAATAGTTCAAATATAAAAATAGGTATAAAAAATCTGGATATACAGGTACAAGCTCCAGAAACACAAGCACCTCAAAACATAACTCCAAAAGCAGTTAAAACCTCTAAATTAACGGAATCGTCAAAAACTGCTCAAACGGAAGAATCATCTGGCGATATATATTCAACTGATAATGTTGAAAATAAGTGGACAAATCTAAAGGTAAGTAATAAATTTAAAATAAAAGTTATTCAAATGTCTGAAAGACTAAACATACATCCTGATTGGATAATGTCAGCAATGGCTTTTGAAACAGGCGATAGTTTTTCAGCTAGTGAAGTCAATAGCGTATCCGGAGCAACAGGCTTAATTCAATTTATGGATTTTACCGCTAAAGAGCTTGGCACAACAACTGCAAAACTGGCAAAAATGTCAGCGGAAGATCAATTGGATTTTGTAGAAAAATATATGCAAAGAGGAATTAAAGAGCATAAGTTGAAAGACGTAAAAGACGTTTATATGAAAATTTTTGCACCTTCAGCTGTAGGTAAAAGTGGTAAATTCGGCCTATATTATAAAGGAACAAGAGCTTATACTCAAAATGCAGCTTTAGATAGAGAGAAGAAGGGCGTAATAACTAAAGATGATGCAGCTTCCTTCGTTATAGAAAGAGGTAAATCTTTAGGTTTGAACCCTGAGGCAACAATTAGTTGATTTTTAAAATATAAGTTATAAAAAGAGAGAGAGAAAGAAGGATAACAATGTTAATTAATACTTATAATCCATTAGGAAACTTACCGTTACAGAAAAAAAGCAATATACAACACTCAAAAAATGAAGTTGGATTTGGAGAACAATCAAGAAAAGTACTGCTTAAAACTTTAGAATATATTGGTAATATTGACAAAGTGCCGAATGATCCGACAGAACATATAAAAGCTGTTGCTAAGGCAAGTGATATTGAGATAAGTAATAAAAATGCTAAAGTATTCGGATTAACAATTAAAGGGATTTTAGATGATCCTGAATTAAAAATAGAAGGAAAAAACAGACTAACTGCTTATAAAGTTTATTTAAGATATTTAAATGATAATGCACCTTTGCTTGAAAACCCTCAAAAAGTTTTTCCAAAACCTGAAATGTTCAGCAATACTATAGTTGCGCATATAAGTGATTATCTTGAAAAAAATACTCAAAGAGAATTAGAGTTAAAACTTAAACAAGAAGCAGAAGCAGCAAAGCAACCTGTTTACGAAGCTGAAGAGCCTGACGAAGTTGAAGAAATAAAACCAAAAAGACATCCGGCTAGAACTGAAGAAGCTGAAGAAGCTGAAGAAGCTGAAGAAGTAAGTTCAAGAAGACGCCCTACAAGGACTGAAGAAGCTGAAGAAGGAAGACCTAGAAGACGTCCTTCCCGAGAAGAGACTGAAGAAGTAAGAAGAGAGCATCAAATAAGCCGTGAAAGATCTAAAAAAGTACAATCCGGCGGATGGCAAAATCAACTGTTAAAAAGAGAAAATATGGCATGGGCTGCGGCTGCATTAATGGGCACTTACATTGCAGCTCAAAATATAGGTTTACCACAGATTAATATTCCTTTTATGCCTAGTTCTGAAAGAGATGTGGCTGCTCAAGTAGATAAAACTAAAAATATTAATATGCCAGATAGAGTTCAAGCTGGTTCTGATAAAATTATTAATTCAGTGAAAAGTGGAGCGTTAACTTTATTTACTTTAGAAAAAAATGATGCACATGAAGGTGATAGAGTAACACTATATGGCAAAAGATTCCCTCTATACTTTGATCAGCAAAATCAAGTATGGGTCACTTTCCTTGTGTTTCCTAAAGAAGCTGCTATAAAAAATGGAAAAGATAACTACCCTGTATACTTACTAAGAAATGGAACAGAAGCCAAACAATTAGGTTTCTTAGAAGTAAAAGGCAGAGCTCCACGTCAAAATGAAACTATTAAGATACCAACTTCTTCATCAGATACTAATCCTGCAAAAGAATCGGCCAGCTCATTAATCATAACTCAAGAGTCTTTTCTTACTCCTGTAAAAGGATCGTTAGTTCATAAATATGGTGATGAGCTTTCAAATGGAATAGCCACCGATAATGTTATGAAATCTAATAAGGGTAGTTCTGTTATAGCACCTGCCAGAACAAAAGTAGTTGACGTCTCTGATGATTCTATTACCCTTGATGGTGGATGTGGATTACAATTTACTGTTAGAGGCGTTGGGGCTAATAAAAATCTTCAAGTGGGGCAAATAGTTGAAAGAGGTTCAGAAATTGCTAAAGTCTCATCTGAAAATGGTGACTTTAATCTTAAATTTACTGTTAATGGTCTGCCAACAAACTTCTTTAATGGGAAATAATTTAATAGAGAGTAAGGGTAAATTATGATTAGTATGCAAACATATAATTTAAATTATCAATTGGGTCAAAAACAAAAAAATAATAATCAAGTTAATAATAACAAAATTGCTTTTGGGATTAATGCAGCTAATATTCAGTCTAAAGAGGATGTTGAAGCTGCAGAGTTTCGTAAAAGACTTTCAGAAGAGTTTGATGATCAGCTTGAACTGGTAAGAAATCTTATTGGACAAGGTGATGATTCTAATAAAAAACCTGCGAATAGCAATTCTTCTGATGAGTTTAAAACTGATGCAAGAAATGTCATATTAAATCCTGTTAAAAGAACTATTGTTGAAGTAAAACAAGATAATGGAGAATCTTGTTCAAGAGCATCTTTAATAGAAAATAAAGTTAGGTCTGCCTTTAGCCAATATAAAGGTATTAGTTTGAATCCTCTTCAAGAGAATAGAACTTTATCTCAAGCTGATACCAGATGGATTGAATATAGAGATGAAGAACATGCTAAATTAAAACCTTATGATGAAGAAGATTATGCGATATTAGAAAATAATCTTAAAAACGAAGGTTTCAGCTTTAAACCTAATCACTTAAAGAAGCTGTATCAAGTGTTTGCAACTAAAGTAGACAAGGAAATAAAAGCAAATCCTTCAAAATTCAATCAAATTGTTACAGCAAGACCCGGAAGTGTAGAGTTTGATTTATTAAAAGCATTTGATCCAAAGAAAAAAATGGATCTAAATAGACTTGTAAATCAAGAGATAATTACTGAAGTTGATGTTGATTGGATTAAACACAGCACTTATAAGCCTAAAAGCATTTCTAAGCAGTTAGAACAATTTGAAAACAGTCTTTCTCAGGCAAATTACAGTTATGATGAAAAGCAGTTAATAAGGCTTCATAAAGTTTTGACAGATAAACAAAATAAAAAAGATATTGTTGAATCAGAAGCTATGCTATATGCTAGAGCGCTTGTAGGGGCTTAGCAGTACTTGAATTTATAAAAAGGATTTTTCTCGTGTTAAATATGAATACCATTAGTAATATAAAGCAAATAAGCGTTAATTCTAAATCGAAAAAGGCAGAACAGCCTCAACAGAATAAAACTTGCTCAGTGAATAACAATCAAAGTCAAAAATTAAATAACTTTGAAATGGGACAGGCTATTAAATCTAATTTATTAATTTCGTTTAGTGCTTCAACAAAGAAACAAGTTGAAAATGAAGAGCCATATAGCTTGAGTGATTTAAGCTGGGACACTCCAGAAGATGAAGTTAAAACAAATTCTGATGAAGCACCGACTGAAGAAGTAATTGGTTGGGATGATGAGCCACCAGTAAAAGTACCGTCAAAACAAAATGCTTTAATGACTTTTTATAACAATTTAATAAAATCAAGTAAACAAGTAAAATCATTTGAAGACGGTGATGATGAATTCTTTGGCAAAGCGGCAGTAATAAAAGGTCAAGTGTTAAATGCTTTCGATGATGATAAGCAAATGGATTTAAGTATGCTTGAAGATGATAATACTATTTCTCGTAATGAAGCTGATTGGATTATAAATAGCAAACAGAACGTTAAAATCAATGAAAATGATCGTGAAGATTATAAGAAGCTAAGTGAAAAACTTACAGATGAAGATTATGATTATGAACCAAAAACTTTAAAACGACTTTATAGTATATTAAGTCAAAAATTTAATTCAGCATCAGAAGCCATTTTCACTCATATTTTTTAATATGAGTGAATTTATCATATATGAGCAATAAAGGATTTTTTCATGTTAAATATAAACACTATTAACAATATGAAGCAATTAAGCCTAAATCCTAAAGTAAAAAAGGATGAAAAACTTAGCATTAACTTAAATAATAATAGTCATAATACAACGCATGCCCTAAATAACTTTCAAGTTGGGCAAGCTATGAAATCAAGTTTATTAATCTCCTTTAAAGGTCAGGATGATGAGGCAATTAATACTCCTCAGAATTTAAGTAATTTAAATTGGGATACAGGAGAAGAGGACGACGAACTTAAACTTGAAGAAAATGAGAAATTAAGCTGGGATGCTGACGAAACTGAAACTATGCCTGAAGTAAATAAAAAAACTAAAAAGACTGAAGTATTGACTTGGGATAGTCGTTCTAATCGAAATGAAAGACCAAAAAGAACTTCTCCAAAATTGTCAAAAGAAGATAAAAAAGAAATAGAAAGAAATAAAGTTTTAGATCAACTTGTATGGGAACGTAAAACCCGAAATTTCTTTAATACCGTAAAAGTAACTGCCGTAGGATCATTACTTGCAGCAGGAGCTATTTTTGCAAAGCCATATATACCTGTAATTCAGAAACAAGTTGATAACCTTTCAAATACAGTTGAGCTTGTAAATAATCCTCAATGCGCAGCTCCTTCAGTAGCCGCTAAAGAGTTATTAAAGCCAACACCTTCAGAGTTTTTGAAAAAAGAAGGTGATACTTCTCCTGATCCATATCATTTAAAAACTACCGATATTTGTATTTCAAAAACTAAACTTGACCAGCTCAATTTGGTTAAGTCCTTAGTTGAGAGTAAAGAGCAATATTTAAAATTATCTTCCGATGAAATACAAACTTTTAATGCAATGCGTCAAAAATCGCCATCGTATATGGAAGTTGATCATGAAGGAAATAGACAAAGTTTGATTACTTTCCTTCCTAAGCCAGTTAAGTTAAGTGATGGTAGAGTTTTACCTGAAGGCACTGTTGCAATTGAAACCTATATAAATAGAGGCGTAAATAATTCTAAAAAAATTGAATTAATGGCTTTTATTGATCCAACAACAGGATTTATTGATAATGTTGAACAAGACTTAGTTAAAAATATGCCTAAAGAATTTGCTCCTAAATCTTTAGAAGGTCTTCAAGAAGTAAATAATGCTGCAAGACAAACAAATGAAACAATAAAAGAAATTATTAGCAGATATAATGCTAAAGATAATCCTGATGTCAGCGATACTTTAATTCCTCAACCTCACAGCAGCAGTTTCTTTAAAGTCAGACCTTATGATTTAGATGTTTTAGATCAGACCTTATTAAAAAATAATCATCCTGCTATAATTTATAAAAATGATGATGGCACTGTTAATATGATTTTTGCTCGTGCGGAAAATAATCAAAATAAACCTGTTGGTGAACAAGTAAAAGGTCTCTTCAATAAAAATCCGTTTGGTGAAGCTTTTAAAGGATTTACAGATAAAATTCAGTACTCTTTTGTGTTATTTGATAAAGGTGCAAAATTACCTGAAAATGCAAGCGTTAACGATCCCCATGTTGCGGATGAGATTTCTGATAAAGTGAAATCTTTTGTTTTTGTAACAAATGACGGTACGATTGGTATTATATCCAAAGATGGTATTTATATACCGCCTCTTAATACACTTGATTTCAACAAAGATTCTTTTGCAGAAATGCTTTCTGTCAAAGAACAAGTTCACTCAATGAGACAGCAACTTTTTGAAGACGGTAAATTAGCAAACTTTAGTGAACTTCTTGAAGGTAACGACAAGGTTACAAATATTTCCAGAATAGATTATCAGACAATTCCTAATGCTGTTGAGCCGGATGTAATAACAGCATTGCATGCATCTTTTATTGGCAAAGATTCTATTGTATTAAACGGACAAAAAAATATGGAACTATTGGCATTAAAAAAACATAGAGATTTTGACTCTAAGTCCATTAACTATGAATTTAGCGTTAATCCTATCGGTAGTAAAGTTTATACAGGTACAATCAATGAAAGCGGACAGATAGGCTTTAATAATCCTGCTGCTACTCAATTTGAAACAGATACCGTAAAACGTAGAGTAAGAACATTAATTGAATCAGTAAGAAATCAATCTAATAATATTACCGTTACTAATTCATCCGTACCGACAAAGTAAATAGTTCTCTATAATTTCCAAAAAAGCTCTTCTCTATGATAATTACATCAAACAGAAGGGCTTTTTTATATGAAATTAATTTTTCTTCTTTTTTATATACTATCGGGGAATTAATTACCCAAAAAATACAGATACTATATTTTTATAACTTACTCGTTAATTATTTTAAGGGAGAGGGTATTTAAATGTTAAAAATGAAAAAACATAAAACACAGGCTTTTAAGGTGATATCGCATGCAGTGAATGACAGTATAAAGGCTGCTGAACATAAAATTGTTGATATTAAAGATTTTATTGAGCCTGGTATTACAGAAGTGCAGTATAGACTTTCAAAACATCCTATTAGTGCAGGATTAGCACTTTTAGGTATTGGTATTGCGATAGTGGGTAGTATGAAACTTTTGAAAAAGTAAACTAAAAGCTTTTAAGAAAAAATAACATCCATGTTTATGACAAACAGGATGTTATTTTTATTCTTGAGGGATTGAAGAAAGACCTTTAGCTTTGGTAATACCGCTCATTAATAATGAATTAGACGGAATAGAATGATTTGGGCTGGTAAAAGGTAAATCACCGTATTTATCGAGCACTCTATTTACGAGAGCCTGTTTATTTGGATCTTTATCAAAATATAATCTTGCATATAAAGCCACACCATCATTAATTATTGCAGCATCTTGAGCGTTGTCAAAAACTTTTTGATATTTAGACAAATGATACCTGAAAGCCAGAGTATTTAAAGCCAGACAGTCAATTTCTTCTTGTATAGAGCTAATTCCATCATTGTCTTTGGCATGTCCCGCTTCATGAAACATTGCTTCAGAAATAGCAAGTATGACCGCGGGATCTTTAGTATCTTTATACTTATCATTAATAACAATTCTATTATTTTCACAATCCCATTGAGCATGGGCTTTTGGTGAATCTACAGGCGCAAATTCTACTTTAATTCCACGTTCAATTATTGTTTTTACAGCTTCTTCTCCACTTTTATATACAGTATTAACACCCATAGAATTTAAATAATCTAAATCTCCTGGTAAAAACTTAACTTCTCTTAATTTTTCCAATGCTTCTCTAATTGTCGGATCAACTATTTTGTTAATACTTTTAAGGCTTTGAGCCTGAGCAATCTGCGGAGTAACATAACTTTTAGCGTACATAGATGCAACATTTAATCGAGCATTATTATTTGGAGTAAATTTATTATTTATAATCGGATTTGATGACATGTATTGCGGTTGAATTTTATTTACTGTTTTTACAGCAGTAGCTTGAGGCTTATTATTATTTTCAGCCTCGTTATTATTAATTCTTTGTTGTAAAAATGATTTAAAAAAATCATCGTTGCCAATTGCTGCCATGATACATCCTTTTATAACCCCGTATATTTATAAAAACATTCTAACTGGAGAAATTGCATGATTTATTAGTCTTTAGGGTTATTGAAATTTGTTTTTTAAATAATATAATTAACTTGCCCGTAATTTAGCGTTATAAGGATAAAAAAATATGGCAGGAATTACAGTTTTAGGCGTTTTTCTTAGTGGAAGACATAATGTTGCTCCAAAATTTCAAGAAGTGCTAAGTACACATGGTTGTAGCATTAAAACAAGAATCGGATTACATAATGTGGCAGATGGTGTTTGCTCACCAAGTGGAGTTATTTTGCTTGATGTTTTAGGCAGTGATGAAGAAATTTCTGCTCTTGAAAAAGATATTCTTGCAATTGAAGGAGCTCAAGTTCAAAAAATGAGTTTTCCTCAAGCATAAAAAACTTTAAAACAATTAATGAGAAAAGAAACAAGCAAATCAGGAATAATCTGAGACCCTGTTAGCGGACACTCGAAAAAGAGTGAATGTAGCAGGGTTCTTCTATTTGTAGAATTCGCCCTGAATAGAATCATTAAGAAATGTAAATAAGTGTAATAAGTACAATATAAAAGCCTCTTGCCCCAACAAGTAAATATAAATTAACTTTACAGCTTTTAAATACATCTTTTGGCGGTTAATATAATAAAGTAATAATTTTATAATAAATGCAGAAGATAAATATAAAGAAGAGAGAGGCAAATCGCTATGACAAACGGAAGAACTTCTGGAGCGATTTCAAGTAGTATTATTAGATTTGATAACTCCGATATAATAAGTAAATTACCTGATAAAAAACGTTCCAAAGATGAACAGGAAAATAAAGAAGAAAAACACGAAGAGCAAGAAATCAAAGAAGAATTTGTAGACAGAAGTGCACAACTTAGAGCTTCCTTAAATTCTCTTGCGATGATAAATATTGCAAAGGTAAATATACGCAAACCGAATATAAACATAATTCAAAATGTGGCTCCTGTTCAATAGTTATGAAAAAAATTTATAACATACTTGCTGTTGATGATGTTGAAGATTGGCTTATTTTTTATAATAAGCTGTTAACCAATGTATTTAATGAAGGCGAGTATAAGTACAGCTTTGAATATAGCGCCAAGGCAGGACAAAACACCGCCCTTAAACAACAAAATTATGATTTGATAATCTCCGACCTAGAAATGGAGCATATTTCAGATGAGGTTTGTGCTGGAGAGTGGATGTTATCAAATTTAGTCAATGAAGAAGGATTTAAAAACACAAAATTTATAATCATATCAGCAAGATATGACATAGACAGAATTGCCAAAAATCTAAATGTTGATTATATACCAAAACATTTATTATTAAATTCACCTGTTATTTTTAATTACAAAATTAGCGAAGCGTTAAATTTAATTGAATAAAATATTTTAAAAACCTGATTTATAATAAATCAGGTTTTTAAGTTAATCTTATGTAGTTACGCTTGTGCAAAGTGATGGGGCTATTCTTATAAACTTTCTTATAAGGTCTTTATCCCATTGAATTCCTGCACCTGCACGAAGAATTTCTACTGCTCTATCAATACTTAAAGCTTTTCTATATGGTCTATCACTGACAAGAGCGTGGAAAGTATCCGCAATTGCAACAATTCTTGCACTTAAAGGAATATCTTCACCTGCTATCTGATAAGGATAACCTGTGCCGTCCCAATGTTCATGGTGATGTTTTACCATAGGAATAAGTTCTCTTAATGCAGGAATAGGCTCTAATACTTTTTCAGCACCAATTCTCGGGTGTTGTTTCATTATTTCCCATTCCTGATCGTTTAAAGCACCAGGCTTTTTAAGAACAGATTCAGGAATACCGATTTTACCTACGTCATGAAGCATAGCTCCAAGTCTGATTTTTTCAACTTCATCTTCAGAAAGACCGACTGCTCTGGCAAGAGCTTCAGCAAACCTTGAAACATCCTGTGAATGACCTTTAGTATAAGGATCTTTTGCATCAATTGCCCCTGCGAGAGACTTAACAACATCGACAATATGATTATTATTATTTAATGTAAGATTTTCACTCTGGAATTTTTTTACAATTTCATCTTCGAAGTTTATACCCCATTGACAATGTCTTTTTGCAATAACTTTAGCAAGTGAATCAAGAGCCATTTCATTCCAGAAATCAATATCTTGAGCATTTACAATTAAGCCTTGACCATTATCCTGTTTATTTTTAGAGATCAACATTGCCTGCTCTGAAATAATTAACAACTTTTCCTGATCTCTTGTGCAATCTGGATAAGTAGCAACGCCTACACTTACTTTAACATTACCGATATCATCAACAGGTGAAGTGGTAATAATATGATTCAAATATTCTGCCATATAAAAAGCTTCTGAATTATGAGTATTAGGCAAAATAACAGCAATTTCATCAGCACCATATCTTCCTGCAATATCTTTGGCTCTTAGACTTTGTCTTATTTTCTCAGCAACCAGACAAATTACTTCATCACCTTTTGCATGACCGTATTCTCTGTTAATACCTGTAATGTTACTAATATCAAACATTAATACAGAAGCAGGAGAAGATTCATCTGCATCTTTTAAAGCTGTTGTAAGACACTCTTGGAAGCCTCTATGGTTTTTAAGTCCTGTTAGCGAATCTATATCTAATTCTTGAGTTACTTTTTCACTTAATTGTTTATTAACAACCAATAATGCTAAATAATTAGTAAGGACACCAAGGAAATCATCAAATTGAGGATTTCTATGATTAGAACCTGCGATAAATACACCAACACACTCGTCCTGACAAATTAAAGGGAGAATAACAGCAGGAGAATTATGCAAATAAGGTACATTTATAAAATTTGTATCATCTATATTAAGTTTTTGCTTATATAAGAAACTTTGAATGATTGGATTTTGCGTTTCCGATAAAAGTATTCTCGATGAATAAATATTGCTTATGTGGTCAGCTAATCTGACATGTAAATAGTTTGAATTACTGTTAACTAAACCTAATGCGGTAAAAGTATAGCCAAGTTTATTTACGGCAGTTGCATGGAGATAATTAAACACATCTTCAACCGTCTTTTTATCTTTAGCCGCAGTGCAAAATTCCATGAATACTTCTAATGGATCAGCACTCGCCTGATAATTATAAAAACGCTGAGAAGCATTATAACCGCCATATAACCTATTTGAAGATCTTTTTGGAGTTATAGGGTTACTATGCATGCGTTGAACTGTTATAGTTTCTTTCGTATCGCCGTAAGTGTTTTCTTGTTTCACTAGCCGCCCCTTAAATTAACGATATCTCCCTAATTTGCATTTGTTTCAAGAGCTATACATGTTTATTAAAACATTCTACTTTTAAAAATTGCTTAGGTTCGTCTTACTTTTTAATGAAGAGTTCATCCATCATTTATACTATATTAAGATTATTATTTAAATTATACTTAGATATAGTATTTTTTTAGTTTAATAATCAACAACCAGTTTATTGTTTTAATATAAATAATAATGAATTTTTTAACAATTGTAAAGGTTTTAAAGATTTTTCGCAAAAATTACTTAATTTTTTTTAATACAACTAAAGTAGCAAGACCAAGCAACATCCACAATTGTAGCAGATTAACTTTTATAACTTTTTGTAATGATTTATTTAGAGTATTTTCACAATTCAAAATAAATCATTTTAAGTATTAAGATAAATAATTGAAATTTATCTTAATAAAAAAGTTTTTAAATTAAACGGTGGAATTTCTAATTTATTATTAAAGTAAATTTTTTCTGAAACTTCTTCTTCAAGTGAATTCACCTCATTAATAAAAGTTATAGCAAGATCAGACTTGAATTTAAACGATTGTTTTCTTGAAGACTGATTATACACTCTAACAACAATACCTTTTTCCATAGCAGACTTAATAGCATAAATATAAACAGCGTCATTATCCGTTGATAACAATTTAAATTGTGTTTTTGAGGCTTGTTTCAATCCCTTTCCCTGCATAGAAACAACACTTCCCATAAAAACATCCGCCTGTTTAAATAACTCTTTCGGCTTCTCTGCAAAACAAAGAGCATATCTATAAGAGTTAAAACCCACACATTGAGCTTCGGGAACAGCAATTGGAGGTCCTGCCGCAACAGAACGAGTGTCCATTGGGCCTTGAGAAAGAATTCCTACCGATCGTAAAAGAGTTAATTTTAATTCAGAACCGAAAACCTCATACTCACTTAAACCTTCAGAAATTATTGCCAAGCCGTTAGCTGAAACAAACCTTTGCTTAGGAGCTGTATTGGTTTTAAGCTCATCAGGGCGTTGAGCGGGCATAAAATCTTCAATATTATAATCGGGATTAAATTCTCTGTTAACAACTCCAAAACCGTCTTCTGATATTGTCGAATAAATTTTGTCACCTGTATTAAATTTGAGCTGTAATAAGTGATTTTTTGACTTATTTTCAAAATTTACATTAAACTCCGCAAGTGAGGAGTGATATTTTAACGAAATATCTACTGTAAATTTATGCTCTACAAGGTTTGTACTTCTTGTTTTTGTATCAAAATCAGAGCTTTCGGGAATTTGCATAGAATATAACAGCTGTAAGGTACTTCTTAAAATACCCTTCTCGATAATTGTTGCTCCTAAATATTGAGCAACAATATCATCATCATCTTTAATAGGACAATAATTATATGTATCACCAATATCAGCTCTATCGCACAGCACATGAAGATTATTATAAGCTTTACCTGTCTTTATATCAGTTAGATTCAAGCTACCATCATGGTTAATCTCAACTCTAAGTATTTCATTATCAATATAATTTTCTGTTAGTTTAATTTTATTTTGTTCAAGCTCTTTTAATTTCAAGGGATTAACTGTTTTAATACTGCCTGCGGCAAGATTATCAATATATATAAGACTTTTATAATATGACTTTATGTCTTCACGATAGGGTGGACGGCTTGTATCAAGCAGTATCTCTATCGGAAACTTTTTATTTTCTTCAATAAACTGAATATTATCATTTTCAAGCTTTTCATCTGTTTCAATCTCAACAACACCGCTATAATTATAATTTGAAGAATTGAAAATAACAGTTTGAATAGCAGATGCAGACTTTGCAAGCTCATAAAGGCCTCTATTTAGTAATCCATCGCTAATCTGATTAATTTTTTCATATCGTGCAAGCATTTCTCTGTGAACAGCATCTGTACTGCATCCGCAAATACTGTCATGCGGATGATTTTTTATAAGCATTTTCCAAGCATATTCTAATTCTTGATCTCTTTCAGGAATTGAATCGGTAAATTGAAGAAATGAACATATAGGCTCAGCTTGTTTTCTTAATTTCCATTCAGAAACAACATTATTTTTTTTCAAATACAATCTTGTAGAATAAACACCCGGCAACGTATTACTTCGAGAGTTATCTCTTAACTCAGAAAAAAATCTTTTTAACGTTAGTTTTTTATTTTTAATCAACTCTATATATTCAAAAAGATTAGATTGCAAAACTTTGTAAGACTTTAACCTAGGATTAATTTTTTCTAATTGAACTTTAAGGTCCTTAACTGCCCCTAAATGATCGCCCCCTAAAGGAAAAAGTGCTATATCCGAAACAGACATTTTTTTTATTTTTTTCAATAATGATTTTAAAAGCTGAACTTTTTTATTTAAAGGGATTTTTGCATTTAAAACATCTATAAAATAACCTTCTATAAGGTTAAGAGCCAAAACTTCAGCTCCGTCTTTGCTTTTCCATTTGAATTCTGACTTTAAATTACCTGTTCCTCGCCAAACAACGGCACTATCAATATTTACAGAATTTAAAAGCATTGGTATATATGCGACATGCCCGAAAGTGTCGGGCAGATAGCCGACAAACTGGCTACATCCTAGTTTTCTTGCTTGTTTTATACCTATTATAAGATTTCTTAAAAGACTTTCACCCGAAACCAAAAATTCATCAGCAAGAGCATACCAAGGACCAACATATAGTTTTTTTTCTGAAATAAGCTGTTTTATAGCCTCTTTTTGTTCGGGCTTTATCTCAAAATAGTCTTCTAACGCAACTGTTTGACCATCAAAGTAAAAAGAATCCATATTCCCCGAAGTAAGCTCACCGATAATTTCTTCAAAAACAGTTATAAGCCTTAATCTAAACTCTTCGAAAGGCTGATACCACTCTCTGTCCCAATGTGTCTGGCAATATGAATAAAACTTCATTACTGTTCCTTAATTTTAAAAACCTTGCGCCATAAAAAAGGTAAAAATGCGACTCCGATAATTATAGGGAAACCCAAAGCTCGTGAAAGCAAAAATAATAAAAATGTTACTAAAATTGACAAAATAATAGCAAAAAACAAAGCTTTAAAATCAAATTCTGTTTTTATATCTGAATTTATTTGTAAAGGAACTTGTTGTCCGCAATAATCACAAAATTTACTATCATCTCTCAAACTTCTCCCACAATTAAGGCAATTCATAAAATTCCTCCATTTGTTTATTTTATCAGATTATTATAGAATATGTCTAAAATAATCAGACTTGAGGATATTATAATGGCAGTAACTTTTCAGGAACTTGTTCATAGATTAAATGAATACTGGTCAAAATACGGTTGTATCATTCAACAGCCTTACGACATCGAAAAGGGTGCAAGTACGATGAACCCTACGACTTTTCTAAAGGTATTAGGCCCTGAGCCATGGAATACTGCAATGATTGAACCTTGTAGACGACCTACAGATGGAAGATATGGAGAAAATCCAAACAGACTTCAACATTATTTTCAATATCAGGTTATTTTAAAACCATCTCCTGAAGATGCTCAGGACATATACTTAAAAAGTCTTGAATATATTGGAATTGACCTTACAAAACATGACGTAAGATTTGTTGAAGATAATTGGGAATCACCAACACTTGGCGCATGGGGCGTTGGTTGGGAAGTTTGGCTTGATGGAATGGAAGTAACTCAGTTTACATACTTCCAACAGGCTGGCGGAATTGATGTAAAGCCTGTTGCTCTTGAGCTTACCTACGGGTTAGAGCGTATTGCAATGTATCTTCAAAATGTTGACAGCGTTTATAACGTTCAATACAACGATAACCTTAAATATGGTGATATTTATCATCACAATGAAGTGGAATATTCAAAATATAACTTTGAACACTCCACTCCTGAAACTTTATTCCAATTATTTGACCTTTACAGCAAAGAGGCCAATTCTGCAATGGATGCAAATCTTGTAATGCCTGCTTATGATTACGTTTTAAAATGCTCTCATTCCTTTAACTTGCTTGATGCAAGAGGAGTTATAAGCAAAGATGAGAGAACAAATTTCATTAACAGAATAAGAAGAATGGCTGAAAGAGTAGCAAAACTTTACGTTGAGCAACGTGAAGAAATGGGATTCCCATTACTTAAAAAAGAAGCGGCGGTAAAATAAATTTTTGTTAATTTATTCATTAATTTATAGTAAAATTTCAATATGTTTCAAAGTAAGGTTATAATTTTAGCCTTACTTTTGCATATATTACATGGAGTGTGAAAAAGATGAAGAAGAAAAGAACCATAGGTCTTTTAGGTCTTGGTACCGTAGGCGGCGGTGTTGTAAAAGTTTTAAAAAAGTTTGATAACATAGAAATTAAAAGAATTGCAGTAAGAAATCCCGAAAAAGCTCAAATTATAGAAGGGTTAGACCGCAGTATCATTACAACTGACTCCATGTCAATTGCAAAAGATAAAGACATTGACGTTCTTATTGAAGTAATAGGCGGAATTAATCCTGCTTTTGACCTTATCAAAGAGGCTATAAAGTCAGGTAAACACGTTGTAACTGCAAACAAAGAATTAATCGCAAAACATGGCGAAGAAATTTTTGACCTTGCAAAAGAGCATAATGTAGTAGTTTTATATGAAGCGGCTGTTGCAGGCGGAATTCCTATAATTATGCCATTAAAGCAGTCTTTAGCTGCAAACAGAATCAAAAAAGTCGAAGGAATCTTAAACGGAACTACAAACTACATCCTGACAAAAATGGAAAGAGAAAATCTTGACTTTAATGTTGTTTTAGAAGAAGCTCAGGCACTTGGCTATGCGGAAGCTGATCCTACTGGCGATGTTATGGGGCATGATGCAGGTTATAAAATTGCTATTTTAGCGTCACTTGCTTTTAATAAAAGAATTGACGTAAACAAAGTTTACAGGCAGGGAATAACTGATATAAGCTCGGTTGATATTGAATATGCAGAAAAATTTGGATACAAAATTAAACTTATAGCTCGTGCAGAAGAATTTGAAGATGGTCAAGTTGATGTAAGAGTTCACCCGATGCTTGTTTCTAAAAACAATCTTATTTCAGGAATTGATGATGTTATGAATGCAGTAGCTGTAACTGGAGATGCTGTTGGAAAAGTAATGTTTTCAGGACCAGGGGCCGGAGAATTACCGACAGCAAGCTCTGTAGTGGGTGATTTACTGGCAATAGCGAGTGAAATGACTGTTACGGATTATCCTTTACCAGTAATGAGATGTAAGCATGAAGAAGCCGCTCAACAAATTGATATAACCGAAACTCAAAATAAATACTATATCAGATTGAAAACACAAAATGTCCCCGGAGTAATAGGCGAACTCGGCATTACTTTCGGAAAATATAATATTAACCTTAACAGCTTTGTGCAAAAAGGTATTCTTGATGACGGAGACGCAAGAATCGTTCTGCTGACCGAAATTGCATATGAAAAAGATATAAATGCAGCAATTGCAAATCTTTCAGAAACACAAATAGTTACAAAGGTAGAAAACGTTATAAGGGTAATGGATTAATGACAAATTCTAAATGCTTGGCATACAACGGTTTAATCGATAGATACCGCGCATATCTTCCTGTTGATGAGAATACACCAATCGTTACAATTAACGAAGGAAATACACCGCTTATTAAAGCAGATAATTTAGCTAAAGAAATCGGTATTAATGCAAATCTATATTTAAAATATGACGGAGCAAACCCGACAGGCAGCTTTAAAGACAGAGGAATGACAATGGCTGTTACAAAGGCTGTTGAATCAGGAGCCAAAGCTATTATATGTGCCAGCACAGGCAATACAAGTGCCGCTGCTGCTGCTTATGCTGCAAAAGCAGGAATTAAAGCGTTTGTATTAGTTCCGGACGGATATATAGCTCTTGGTAAAATAGCTCAAGCTATGCATTACGGTGCTGAAATCGTAGCTATTGATGGGAATTTTGATGATGCTCTTGAAATTGTTATTAAACTTTCAGAAAATTATCCTTTAACACTTGTAAACTCTGTTAACCCATACAGAATTGAAGGACAAAAAACAGCCGCTTTTGAAGTTTGTGATTCTTTAGGAAAAGCTCCTGATTATCTTTGTATTCCTGTCGGCAATGCGGGCAATATAACTGCCTACTGGAAAGGATTCAAAGAATACTTTGAAAAAGGCGAAATAACAAACAAACCTAAAATGTACGGATTTGAAGCGGAAGGTTCTGCCGCTATTGTAAGAGGGGAAAGAATTCACAACCCTGAAACAATGGCAACTGCTATTAGAATTGGAAATCCTGCAAGCTGGGATTACGCAGTAAATGCAATGAACGAATCTAACGGTCTTATTGACAGCGTAACTGATGAAGAAATCATTGAAGCATATAAATTAATCGCAAGAAAAGAAGGTGTCTTCTGCGAGCCTGCAAGTGCTGCATCAGTTGCAGGACTTATTAAGTCGGTTAAAGCAGGAAAAGTAGCTGAAAATTCAACTATAGTTTGCGTATTAACAGGCAATGGACTTAAAGACCCTGACAACGCAATGAAATACTCTTGTTCAGAAATAAAAAAGACAAGTAGTAAACTCGAAGACATTGTAAAAGTATTAAATATCTAATAAAAAACAAAACAAATTAGGAGGTGAAAAGCCTCCTTTTACTTTTTATAATCTTTTTGAATGATTTTATTATATACTTATAATTATTATTAGGGTAAAAGTTGAAGAAATAAAATTATGAATAGAAAACCTATCGTAGCAATTGTAGGAAGACCAAACGTTGGCAAATCAACACTCGTAAATAGACTTATCGGATCCAGAGCGTCTATCGTTGATGATATGCCAGGTGTAACAAGAGATAGAATATATTTTGAAGTAGAATGGGCAAGCAGACATTTTACTATTGTTGATACAGGCGGAATTATCCCAGGGATGGAAGATGAAATCATGGTTTCTATCTATTCTCAGGCAGAAATTGCGGCTATGCAAGCAGATGCAATAATATTTGTTGTTGACGGACTTGAAGGAATAACTCCTGTTGATGAAGAAATTGCAAATATTTTAAGAAGATATGACAAAAGAGTCTTTTTAACAGTAAACAAAATTGACAGCCCCGAAAAAATGCCTAATATAGCTGATTTCTATGAATTAGCAATGGGTGATCCGTATGCAATATCAAGTTTACACGGGTCAGGCGGTGTCGGAGATCTTCTTGATGATGTAATCGATTATATTCCTGAATATATAAACGAAGAAAAAGAAAAAAATATAAAAGTTGCAATTGTAGGAAAGCCAAATGCAGGAAAATCCTCATTATTTAACGCTCTTATCGGTGAAGACAGAGTAATTGTGAGTGAAGTAGCCGGAACAACAAGAGATGCTATCGATACAGAATTTGAACACGAAGGAACAAAATACACTCTTGTTGATACAGCAGGAATGAGAAAAAAATCTAAAGTAGACTTTGGTGTAGAAAGTTTCTCGGTTAATCGTTCAATAAAAGCAATAAAAAGTGCTGATGTTACCTTATTGATGGTTGATGCTCTTGAAGGTTTGACCGATCAAGATAAAAAAATCATTAATTTAAGTACAGAACATGGTAGAGCGATAATAATTGCAGTAAATAAATGGGATTTAGTCGAAGATAAAACTTCAACAACAATCAATGAATTTACTAAAAAAATCAGACAGGATTGTCCTTTTATTAATTATGTGCCGATTGTTTTCATAAGTGCAGTAACTAAGCAAAGATTAACTAATTTATTCCCGATGATTAATGAAGCTTATGAATCTGCTAATAAAAGAGTTCAAACAAGTGTATTTAACAGAGTTATTATGGAAGCCTTTGCCCTTAATCCGCCTCCAATAGGCTCAGGCAAGAGATTAAAAGCATACTACTCATTACAGGTAAGCGTAGGACCTCCTACTTTTGCTTTATTCGTTAATGATGAAAAGCTAATTCAACAAAATTACATGAGATACCTGGAAAACAAAATCAGAGAAGCCTTTGGTTTTACTGCTACACCAATAAAAATAGTAATTAAACAAAAGAAATCTAAAGAAAAATAAAGAACTTAAAAACCGCTAATACAAATCTATTAGCGGTTTTTTATTGCTTAAAACAGTCGATAGCATGTCAATTATTAGGATTCAGATGTTTTATTAATAATAAGTATATTTTTTATTGGGGCATAAAATGATAAGCAATATTAACAGATTAGCTTTTACAGCAGAGAAAAAAGAAATTCATTCCAGCCAAAAACAGCCTACATCACTATTAAAAGGAAATGCTGAAACAGATAAAGCTGTATTATCAACTAATAAAAATAAAACACAAGAAACAAAAAAAAGTGGGCTACCTCCGTTTAAAACAGTGGCACTTGCTTCTTTAGGCGCAGTTGCAACTGTTATTGCAGGAATTATGATCTTTGAAAGCAATAAAGCTCAAATTACAGGTTGGTTTAAAGAAACTTTTGGGACAGTAGAACCGAAATTATCGGATGCCTCTGAAAAGGCTTCAACTATAGTAGCAGAAACTCTTTCAAGTGAAGCAAGTAGTGGATTAAGCGAAAAAACAACAGAAACCATTTCTAATATAGTAAATAATGGTGAAGTTATTACACCGACTATTATTGAAAAAGGAAAAGAAATAATTACTCAAGTTAAAGATAAAACTGAAGAAATAAAAAATACCGTTACAAATAAAACCGTTGAAGTATTAACCACCATAACCGATGGGCTTCATGATGTAGCAAACACAGTAATAAACGGTAAAAAACAAGAAGTTGTTCCTTCTGTTCTTAGTGAAGCAGAAAGTAAGATGGTAGAAACCGCTCAAAATATAAATAATGCAACTGATAAAACTGATAAAGTAAAATTAGTAAAACAAACTTTAGACACAATAGCTCCGACAACAGAATATGTTCAAGCAAATATTCATAAAATAAACGAAGCAGAAAAAAAATTAGCACAAATTAGTACAGATATTTCTCAACAAATTAAAACAGATGCACAAAAAGCCACAACACAATTGATAGAAGAAACAATAGCCCCAGTCAGCAATGAAGCAACTCAACAAGTTAAAACAATGACAGAAGTGGCAAAAGAAAAAATAACCGAAGTAAGTAGCCAAGCTAAACAAGAAGTTAAAGCAGAAACACCTAAAAAAGCACTAGAAATATTGCATACAGAAAAACAAGTACAAATCCAAAACAAACAAGTAGCCGAACAGCAAGTCAAAGAAGCAGAAAAAGAATTGAAAGCGTTGTCTGACAATATTGATAAGCCTTTAATTGACATTGTAGATGAAGAAAAAATAAAACTTACTGATAAACAGTTAGAAACAGCCTGTGAACAACTTGTTATATCGGGAGAAAACTCTACAGATAAAGCAATCAGAGCAGAAGAAGCCTTTAATAGATTGGTTACAGGGGAAACAAAGCCTGAAGAAGCTAAAAAACAACTGGAAAAAGCAGTTGAAACAATAAAAGCAGCAGGTGAACCAGAAAAAGCGAAATTACTCGAACAACAATACGAAGGGAAAGTTGCCAGTCTTGATCCAAAAATAATGGAGGAGCAAAAAGCTGCAACCAAAGCCGCAAATGAAATTCATGCTAAATTAGCCGTTAGTAATTTTGAGATTCATCTTGAAAATGAGAAGAATATGACAAAACTCAAAGCAAAATATGAAGAAACAATAAAACAACTTGAAAAACATGGAACAGAAGAACAAAAAACACAATTTATAAAAACAAATAAATCTAAAGTTGATACTGCCATTGCAAAGGCTGAGGGAACGGCAGAAAAAATCGTAACTGAATTTGATAAACTTTTAAACGATGAAAAAAATGTCAAAGCAGTTAAAGCTAAATACACAGAAACACTAAAACAGCTACAAGAATTAGGATTAACAACGCAAGCGGAAGAATTCAAAAAAGCTAATGAAGCTAAAGTCAATGAATTAAAATCAAAAATTATGTTTGGAATATTTGGCTAAAATAAAAACCGACCTTTTTACAGGTCGGTTTTATTATGATTAAATTTGTTGTCGAACATTGACAGGATTTGAAAATATCCATGGTTTGCCATTAACATAAGCTTCAAAGCGGTATTTCCCCGATTTATTTCCTCGATAAATTAACTTATTAGAATTAATCTGCTCTTGACGCTCACCATTACAATATAAATTAATTTTCGCTTTTTTGGGTAATTTTATACATATAGAGAAATTATGACAAAACTCTAAATCATATCCGCTAAAAGCTTTATACTTCTCCGTAAAAGCATAAAACTCTACATTTTGTGACTTTTTACTTTTTGAACGGTTAATTATTAAGTTTTTACCGTCTTTTAAAGCCTTTAACACTTGGATTTTAGCAAGATTAAAATCATCAGACAAATTCTCTTCAAGACAAAGAAAATTAGTTAGCGTTTTAAAACTTGTTAAGTACGGAAACACACAAATAGGACCAAACATTAAGGCATGTACATCTAATCCGCCAATTGCAGGAATAATAACAGAATGATCATTGTTTAACTTGTCCCACCATTGCATAACTTCAAGCTGTGGGCCTTTAAGAATATGCTCTCTTCTAAGAAGCGAATATATTCCTATTTTTTCATGGTAATTATCAGCCCAATCTGAAAGATGATTCCATATTTCTAAACCGTAAAAGCCCTTTACTGATTGATCAGTCCATCTTAAAGGACGAATATTATTTTTTCTGCTCTTGCTTTCGGCAGGATGTGCAATAAAACCAAAACCGCCTTTATTATTGGTTTCGTTTATCACTTCCTGTGGCGACAGCTTTTCTGAGATAACTTCGTTTAATCCTAATGCAAGAAAATGATCGGAAGTCGGAGGTGAAGTTTCTTGACCTATAATTACGGCAACACCATCGTGCCAGCCTTCTTCCTCTAATCCGTCAAGATTATTATGGTCAGTAATTACAATCCATTTTAATCCTGCTTTTTTTGCATATTTTGCAATTTCAGGAATGGTTGAAGTTCCGTCAGAATGTTTACTATGAATATGAATTGCCCCTTCACATAAATGCATTAGGAAACAAAACCTCCTTCTTTAACAACTTTCTCGATGGTTTGCACTAGAGAAACAGAGAAATTATTCCAGTAATATTCTTTTAAGTCGTCTTTTTTCAAAAATGGAGTAACAATTGACGAACGTAATACTTTAACAATACTTCCATCTTGCTGCCATTCATTAATATCTATTCCAAGCTGATTAAGAGCTTTATTCAAAGCATTTCCATAAATTTCATAGCCTAAATCTGTACTTGATACAACGAAATCATGCGCCGCAGCTACTTTATCAGTTGAAAAAGAAAGCTCATCAATTAAAATAGAATTAATTCTATTCATTTGATCTAAAGAGGTATTTCCTTTGATATTAAAGCAATACAAGAGAATATCTATATCAGGACGGTTTAATATCTGTGTTTCAACAAATACTTCCTTACCGTCTATATTTAATTTTATAGGATTTAAAGACTCTAATAGTTCATAAAACACAGCAGCATTATTGACAGGAATTGAAATAATTTCCCCATAACCGTTTTTATTAAGCGGAACTACCTTATGAGCTAGCCAACAAGCAGCCGCAGCGGCTCCAGACTTTGAACCTTCAAGAATATAAGCACCAATATAGGCATCTTCATCATCTGATTTAGTTGTATTGTTAATATAAGGAGCTTTACATAATGTTGCAGGCTTTACACGCTTATCTCTAAATACAATTGCACCAGCGGGATAAGGAATATATCCTAATTTATGAGGATCAATAGTAACGGAATCGACGTCTTTCATTGCCTCAAAAGCCTTATAAACTTTATTATCAGTCCATGACGGATCAACTGTATTTATTATTTCATCAAAAGCTCTGAATTCATTATTTTCATCTAAGAATAAACTTCTTGCATATCCGCCGTAAGCCGCATCTAAATGTATATAGAAAGAAGAATTATATTCTTTTTCATAATTATTTCTTATTGCAACTATCTCATCAATAGGGTCAACAGAACCGCATTCAGTAGTTCCTACAATTCCTATTACGGCTAAAACAGGTGATTTTGCTTCATAAAGAACTTTAAGTTTTTCCATAAGGTCAGAAGATTTCATTCTAAAATTTTCATCAACTTCAACAGGAATAATGTTACTTCTGCCAATACCGAGGATTTCTGCCGCTTTCGGCCATGAATAATGCTTTGAAGACGGCACAAGAATTTTTGAGGTAGGAACATCCGACATTCCAGAATGAGAAATATTTCTTTTATGTTTATAAACTTCCTGTTCTATATTAAAGCCCCAATCAATTTCAAAAAACTTGAAAGCAAGCTCAGAAAGACTTTCAGGAGAAAGCGATAAAAGCTCAAAATCTGTTTCTATCTCTAAGATTGATTTAATTGAACCGTTTGGCATTTGAACTTCAATATTTTTTTGATATTTAACAGCAATATCTTTTGCAACAAGAGAAAAATATTTAATATTTCTGATAACCCAAAGAGCTTCAATATTAGCAACTGTGCCGCCACTTGTAAGATGCGCCCATGACTTAACGGGATCAAAGCCCATCATTGCCGCAAGATCACGTCCTACTTCAATTTCCATCTCTGAAGTAACAGGAGAAGACTCATACGAAACATTATTAGGATTATAGAGCATTGTCGACAAATACCCCAAAAGAGCGGGCATAAGCAAATCTGAAATCATATGCCCGATATATCTTGGGGAATGATAAGGAACAGATTTTTTTAATTTTGAGAGAAGCTCATAAAACCTTGATTGAAAGACATCAACAGTTTCTTCATAAGGCTGTGAACGTTTATCTGTCTGTGAAAGAGCCAAAGGATCTTCAGGATGAAAATTTCGTCTCCAAAAAATATGATCCCTGAAAGCATCCATCATAAGTTTTTCAAATAAATCAGCATTTTCTGCTTTAGGCCCTAGAAATAAGGCATTCGTATCCAGCTTTTCTCTCATAACAATATATCCTTTAGTAATCTGATTTTGTATCTTCTAACCCTTTTACAATACTTACGCCAGAGCTTGTTCCAATTCTTGTTGCTCCTGCTTTAATCATATTTATAGCATCTTCTGTTGTCTTTACTCCGCCACTGGCTTTAACTTCAAGCCCATGAGCAGAAACTGTATCTTTCATTAATTTTACAATTTTAGCAGTTGCTCCAACTCCACCTTTTGCAAAACCTGTTGAAGTTTTTACGAATTTTGCTCCGCCTTCAATACAGCATTTACAAGCTTCTACAACTTCATCTTCCGTTAAGAAATCCACTTCTAAAATAACTTTTACAGGTCTTTCTTTAGAACATTCAACAACAATTTTTATATCTTCCGTAACAGCTTTGTAGTCTTTTTGTTTTAATTTTCCAATATTAATGACCATATCAACTTCATCAGCACCGTCATCAACAGCTTTAAAAGCTTCAAAGGATTTAACTTCAGGTAAATTTGCCCCTAAAGGGAAACCAACAACAGTTATAACTTTAATCCCGTAAGGTTTTAATTTTTTACTTACATAATCAACATAAACAGGATTTATGCAAACACCTAGAAAATTATTTTCTATTGCTTCATTAACAACCTTTTCAACATCGTTTACTGTACCTGTCGGACTAAGAAAGGTATGTTCGATAAATTGATTTAAATTTTCCATAACGGTTCCCCCTTTAAAAAATAAAAAACACGAAATTGCTAAAATTATATTATAATAAAAAAAGCTTTCCGTATGCTTAAAAATTAGAGAAACGAGTTATATGCCAAATAAAAATGATGACATAATAAAAATATTAGAACCGATAGAACCTGTACTAAAGTCTTTTTTATCTGAAATTAAAAGAGATAATACTGATTTTGAACTAATTAAAACCGAAAATGCTTTAGATAGAATTTTATTTACAGAAATAAAAGCATTGCAGGATTTACCCTTATTTGACAGGGCACTTATTGACGGTTATGCGGTCAACTCTTTAAGTGTTTCAATGGCTGATGAAAACACTCCAATTGAGCTGGAAATAATTGACGACATAGACATAGGCGATGAGCATGTAATAAAACTTTGCTCAAATCAAGCCGTTAAAATTTCAACAGGTGCAATGATTCCCCAAAATGCAGACATTGTAATACCTCCTGATTTCACTTACACAGAAAAAAATAAAGTTAAAATTTATAAAAGCTATGTATCAGGTGAAAATATTGCAAAAAGGGGCGATGACATAGCAGAAGGTGAAGTATTCATTGCTAAAAACAGAAAAATACGCCCACAAGATATTGGCGGAATTTTAGGAATAGGCATTAAAGAAATAAAAGTCTACAAAAAGCCCATCGTCAGTATTATCCCGACAGGAAATGAACTAATCTCTATCACTGAAGAAATCAGACCTGGGCAAGTACATGAGACAAACAGCTTTGTATTAAAAGGGCTTATTGAACAACTCGGCGGCATTGCAAAAATATGTCCTATCATAAAAGACAACCCTAAGCTAATTGAAGAAGGAATTTTAAATATCATAAAGACTTCCGATATGATAATAATTTCAGGAGGAAGCTCGGTAGGAACAAAAGATTGCACTGTAAAAGCTATTTCAAACATAAAAAATTCCAAAATAACTGCTCATGGCATAGCAATAAGACCCGGAAAACATACCTTACTCTCATTTGTAGAAGATAAACCAGTTATCTGCCTGCCGGGAAATCCTGTTGCATGTGCAAATTCATTTCTAGTCTTTGCAAAACCTGCATTATTAGATTTAGCTGGAATTGAAAATTCTTTCTGGCAAGATAAAAAAGAAAATATTAAAATTTCAGCATTTCTTTTAAAAGATGTAGAATCGCCAATAGGTCGTGAAGATTATATAAGAGTAAGGCTCAGAAAAGGAATTAACGGAAAAATAACCGCTTATCCTTTTGCAGGAAAGTTTTCCTTCCTTTCAACATTAGTTAAAGCCCATGGTGTAATTAAAATACCTTATGACTGCACCAAGCTTTATGAAGGCGATATGGTTGAAGTAACTTTATTTTAATATTTTAATTTCTAAAACAATAAGAGGGTTTTATATCTTTAATAAAACCCTCTTATTTTCAGTTATAAGCTAATTAAGTTACACTACATGAGATAGTTTTGTTCGTCCTCCATGTATTCTACATAATCCTCGATCGCAGCCATATTAACTTTCCACCTTTTATTTTTTGCATTTGTGGACTGTTTATTGGTTTGTGATAATTTTTGAACGTTTTTTTCTGCTGCTTTCATTATAAATAAAACTCCATGTTAGTGATTGAAAAACTAAATATTAATTCAGAATAAATAAATTTATTCTTATTTTTTAAAGTCCTCCGTTTTTTAACACATTTGACATAACTAAACATTAACAAGTGCAATTTACGCACTTATCTCCAGTAATATAATTTACCTCCTGTTTTGTAAGACTTGTCAAAAAATTTTGTTTACGCTAAATTATTAGTAGGAAAAAAATTAAGCTATATAACCTCCTGTAAAAAGATACTATTAAGACCACATTTAAGTCTATCATGAAGAGTCTAATTTTGCAATAAGGCTTTTTGGTTTTTGTATATTTTTTAAGATTAATATTTTACTTATTTCATCAAATAAAACAATTGGATTGTTTTACATTTAGGAGCTTTTTGACTTTTGGTTAAACGTGATTTTATTAAAAGAAATCCTACTCCATTTCATAACAAATTTACTTTTATAGGTATTTCGTTAAGCCCTCTGGCAACAGCCGATTCAGGCATTGCGGTAATGGACAAAGATTTAAATATTCTTAGAATTGACAAATTTTATAACATAGAAGATTTTACTCAATATCTTTCATGCTTTGGACCTTGCGACAGTTCTGTTTTTTGTATTGATTTGCCAAAAAACATTGCGATAGTAAACGGAAAATGGAGATATGAATCCCGATATACAAAGATGTTTAAATTAAGGGATCATGGGGAAAATAAATTCGTATGGGCTGAACGTTTTAGCGATAGAGGCGCTGACTTCTGCGATATGCTAAAAGGTGAAGGGCTTGATGTTTATAGACATTACAGCTATTTTACAAAAAACTCTCTCGATCTTTTACCTCCATTTAAAGCAAGAACCCCATCTGCGGGTAGATACTTGCAAATGACAATAGAGGATAAACTGAATATTAAGGGAATACCTCCGAGTTTTCTTGCTTTATCAGGATTAGATGCGGTAATTGCTGCATATGCGGCATGGAAGTCTGTTAATACCGAAGAAAATAAAGGCTTTAAAATTCTTGGCGATTATAAAGAAATTCCTATAATTTCAGCGCTTTAATTTACCTTCAATAAAACCATCAGCTATTTTACTGCTTAATTTAGCAAAATCTATTAGCTATATAATTTATACTATTGTGCTATATCTTCAGCGATCGTCTCTTTTAATAGTTTTTAGCATAGTAATATTTCATGTAATTAAGTGCAATAAAATTATTTAAAATATGCACAGAAATAGGCAAAAATAAGTTATTACTGACATGAAACAAATAACCGAAGAAAAAACCTATTCCCATAGCGTATATGCCATAAGGAATTGTTTTTTTATTTCCTACATGAAACCCGCCAAAAAGTAATGCCCCGATTAATATGCCAAAAACAGACTGAATTACACCTCTGAAAAACAACTCTTCCGCAAAACCTGAAATTAATGAAATCATAATAACTTCAGGAAAAGTAATCTTTTTTAACATTGGCACGATATGATCATAGGCTTCTTTTAATTTTTTAAAAAAAGAAACGTATTTATATAAAAATTCAAGTGCAAAAATATTAGCAATTGTGAGTAATAAAGTAATAGGAATGGCAATTAATAAAGTTTTTACATTAAAATGAATAAAATTTACAGGATTTATTTTAAAAATCAGGAAATTTAAAAACACCGCAAATATAAACATTAATTCGGTTACAACCACTATCAGGGAAAAGTTTTCCACATGTAAATCATCATTCATTATAATAACTCGCAATATTTAATTTTTTTATTTTACTTTTCAGATAAAATATACTAGGAACACAATTAAAATCATAGAAAATCTTATGAATACTCAAAAAAGAACATTAAGAGCCCTTGAATGGGACAATATAGTAAAAAAACTATCTTTACTGGCAATGTCTGAGCCTGGGAAAGAGAGAGCCCTTGAGCTTGAATTACTGACAGATTTTTCTGATATTAAAAATGCAATCATGCAGACCTCCGAAGCAAAAAGTTTATTAGACAGAGAATTACTTCCTGATTTTAGCGAATTTTTCAAAATAAAAGAAGCATTAAATTTAATTAGGGCAGGATACTCTTTAAACAGCGAAGAATTACTTAAAGTTGCTAAAAATTTAAGAACTTCAAGAAGAATTAAATCATTTTTAGCAAAATATAAAGATTTATCTATACTTTTAAACCAAATAGCCATTGATTTATATGAAAATAGAGAACTTGAAGACTCAATTATTAATATTTTTGATGATAACGGCAATATGCTTGATAATGCAAGCCATGAGCTAAAAAGCCTGAGAATGAGCATTAGAGATCAACTTGCAAACCTTAAAGCAAGACTGAACTCTTTGCTTAACGCCCCTGGGTTTTCAAAATATCTTCAAGAGCCTGTTTTCACAATCAGAGATGAGAGATATGTATTTCCCATTAAAATTGAATATAAATCTAACGTCCCCGGCATTGTGCATGACAGCTCTTCAAGCGGTGCAACTCTTTATATAGAACCAACTGCCATCATTCCTCTAAATAACGCGATTAGAGAAACCGAAATAAAAATAGAAACGGAAATAAAGAGAATTTTAGCTGAATTATCTGCAAAGATTAATGAATTTTCTAAAGAAATAGATGAAACTTCTGTAGTGCTGGCGGAATTAGATTTTATATTCGCAAAAGCAAGATACAGTATACTTTTAAAAGCGGTTGAGCCTGACTTAAACAGAGATAAATTTGTTGTTTTAAAAGGGGCAAAACATCCTATATTATTGACATTAATTGACAAAGTTGTTCCTAATGACGTTGAAATAGGCAAAAACTTTAACAGTTTAATAATCACAGGTTCTAATACAGGCGGAAAAACAGTTGTATTAAAAACAATAGGCTTATGCGTACTTATGACAAGGGCAGGGCTTCATGTTCCCGCTTATTCTGCAAATATCTATCCTTACAGCAAGGTTTTTGCGGATATTGGAGATGAACAAAGTCTTGTGCAAAACTTATCAACTTTCTCAGGACACATGACTAACATAATAGGAATTATTAATGAAGCAAACGAAAACAGCCTTGTTTTAATGGATGAAGTAGGTGCAGGTACTGATCCGTCAGAAGGTTCGGCTTTAGCAAGAGCAATTCTGGAAGAATTATCAGCAAAAAACATTAACACAATCGCCACTACTCACTATGGCGAGTTAAAAACAATGGCTTATAAGTCGAAAAAGTTTTATAATGCCAGCGTTGAGTTTGACCTTGAAACATTATCACCGACCTATAAACTCTTAATGGGCATACCTGGGCGAAGCAACGCACTTACAATAGCTAAAAACCTCGGAATGACAGATAGAGTAATAAATCTTGCATCGGAAATATATAACTCTGAAAAAGGCGAAGCTGATGAACTTCTTGAAGAAATTCAAAATACACAACAAGAACTTTCTAAAAATGCTGAAAAAATAGAAACCACAAAGAACGAACTTGAAAAACTTGAAACCGAATATACCGAAAATATAGACAAATTAAGACTTGAAAAGAAAAGCACAATTAACGTCTATAAAAAGAAATTTGATAATCAGGTAAATAATGCAAAATCTGAAATCAAAGAACTTCTTGAAGAAGTCAGAAGAACAAAAAGCGAAAAAATCGCTCGAAGAGCGATAAACAGAATTAATGAACTCGAAGCAGGTTTCAGAAAAGGAACGGCCGAAGAAGTTGAAGCCTTAGAGCCTAAATATGATGCACTTGATTGGAATAATATTAAAATTGGGGACAAAATATACATTAAAGACCTTGAGCAAGAAGCAGAATTACTTTCAATGCCTGATAAAAGCGGACTTGTTCAAATTCAACTAGGTCTTTTAAAAACCAGTGTAAAAAAGAACAGAATTGCTAAATTTGATCCGAATAAAATGAAATCCTCCTCAAAAGTTTATAAATCTCCTTACGGCAAAAAGAATTACAGTTTCTCTAGAGAAGTTATATCAAATAAACTCGACCTTAGAGGAATGAACACAGATGATGCTTTATATAAGCTGGATAAATATCTCGATGATGCAAACCTTGCAAACTTAACTCCTGTCTATATTATCCATGGACATGGAACAGGAGTATTAAGAAGAAATGTAAGAGAATATCTGACAAGATCGCCTTATGTAAGAGAAATAAGAGCAGGAGAAAACTCCGAAGGCGGAGACGGCATTACTGTGGTTGATTTAGTTTAATTAAACTTTGAATGAGTGAGACTTAGCCATTAACAGGAAATCATTCATTTGTACAGGCTGTTTAATTGTCTTTACAGGTGGTTTAAGTTCATTAATTACTGATGGTTTATTAATAGTTTTACCAGTGTCAAATTTAGCTTTTGGCTCTAATTTAGGTTGTTCGTTTAAAAGATTTTTATTTTTATTCATATGATTTTGAAAAATTGCTGCCAGTTTATTTCTCGCAAAGGGAGTAACAAGGCATGTTGCAAGAATAGAACCAGTCATACTGAATATAACACCGACTCCTGCTTTATATTGTTTAAGAGCATCGCCTACTTGTGGAGTTTTAGAGAAAATTTTACCATTATCAACCAAGTATTTTCCGAAATCACCGGCTGATTTAGTAAGTGCCAGATATAAACCTGCATTAAGAACAGCATCAATAGCTTCTTGAGGTAGAAGAAAATTTTTCTTTTCTTCTGAAATATTTTTATTTTGCTTAATGGAAATAAGTTGACAGGCAGATGAAGCTATTGTTGTTGCTAAATACGTCCAAGTTAAAAGATTAACCTTATTTTCTGGAGATTTACAATAATAATCAGCAACTCCACTAATAGCATTTTTAGTATACTCAGTTGCCGGTTTAATAAAATTTTTCATGCTTTCGAGTATATTATTCATACTATTTCTTAGCTCCTTGCTTTGGTTTTTCAGCAACATTGAAAAACTTTAGTGAAGCATTAATTACCGGATTTGTTAAAGGCTTATCAATTAAGAAAGTAGAGATAACTGTACCTATACAGCCGACGAAGGTGCTTACACCTTTCTTAAAGTCTTCTGCTTGATCCATATTGAACTCTTTAGGTATTTTGATAAAGGCTTTTTCTGATTGTGCTATAAAACTTGGCCATTTAGTTAAAGCTGTTCCAAATAAATATCTCGTAAGAACACCCATTCCTGTACCAATGAGAATTTTTACGCCTGTTTTAATTGCTGAATATTTTCTTGTTTCTTCGTCCACATTTTTATTATTTAAATCAATAAAGGGTTGAGTGGCTATTGCAGCCAAGCCCAAAACTCCTCTTTGATGCCATCCTTCCATTCCACCGGTACTTTTTATAAAGCTATCAACAAAACCATCAGGAGTTTCAATAGTAATTGGTAATTTGGCAACCTGAGCTTTGAGATTTTGCTTAATCCCACTTATAAAATTATTTCCACCTGATACGCCTTGTATACTCAATACTTTTCTCTCCAAGAAGAATAACAAATAATATTTTTTATACTCATGTTTATTAAGTTTAAAAGTCTACACTAATTGCCCTTAATAATAATAATTAACGCATGCTTTTACAATTGTTAATATAAAAATAAAGTTATATTGTATTTCAAATCCTAAAATATGGCTATTTGAAAGAACTGTTAGAGCCTTAAAAGACTATGGATAGAGATTATATAAAGGATTAATTACTGAAACACCTTGCATTCAAGCATTCTTCATCATACTATTAACAAATTATTATTAAAAGAAAGATTATTGTGCCAATTTTTTGTCTTAGGATTATTTAATATAAGTTAAAAACTAAGACACAAATTTATAAATCCAGTAATAATCTATGTTAAAAAGGAAATAAAGATGATTAATAAACATTTATATTCAAACGGAAATGTTTCTTTCAAAGGATATTTTGCCTGTCCTTTAAAAGCAGTATATGTTCAACCTTCACCTTTAATGAGGGATGAAGAGGAGTTATCACTATTACAAGGTTATCAAAAAGATTTAAACAAAGAGGGCGTAGATCTATATTTTCAGCTAGAAAAGATGGCTCTCCAAAATAATCCAAAATCATACTTAACAACTGATATAAATCAAGCTTTTAAGGATAGATCAGGCCCTTCCGAAAGGTACAGTCCATGGGGGCAGGATAATAAATTTATAGTTAATACTCCAAATGGACTCGTTGTACTAGAAAACGGAATAATAAGAAAAAGAGAGAAAAATGCAGTAAAAGAGTTAGCTGAAAGCCTAGGGGGAGAGTACAAGAAAATGATCTCCCGATTAGATGGTGGAAATGTTTTTCTTGGGAAAACTGATGAAAAAAAGAAATTTGCTCTTGTGGGAGATGAAGCAATAGAAGATACTGCCCTTAAAATGGCATTAGCAAAGAAAGACTTCCACATCGAATTTATTAAAGCAGCAGGTAGTGGAAAAGTTCTTATTAAATTCGGGGACGAAGAATATTGCGAATCCTTGAAAAATTTAAAAAATAATAATTTAGAAAAAATGGACATACCAAATTTAGAAATAAAAGAAATTTTAAGCTCTGCATGTGAGGATTATAAAACAAATAAAAGTACTTATTTTAAGGAAGCAAAAACTCAAATTTTCAAAGATTTAAATATTCAGGATGTAAGGTTTATAGAACAACCTGCATTTCATATTGATATGATAATGAGACCTTTAAAATATCCCTATGTACTAGTTAACGACTATAATTTATCTGTAAAATGCCTTGAAGAGGAAAAAAGTAAAACAATAAGCGTAACTGCTCAGAATGATATTGATAAATTAATAAGTGAAACTACTTCCTTTGAAATGCAGCAAAGAAAAATGTATCCTGGAAGAGAAAATGTTGCAGAAAACTTAGAAAAACTAGGATTTAACGTAATAAAAGTGCCGGCAGTATTTGGAATATCAAACAACTTTATGAATGCGGTTGTTCATGAAAATAATGAAAATAAATTAGCCTATTTTACCAATAAAAGCTCTTATGACGGTAATTTACATGAATTTGACTTGAATAAAATGTATGAAAATTACTTATCAAACATCGACACTCCTAACAAATTTAATTTCTATTTTGAAGGTGGTGCTGATGAGAAGGAAAGCAAAACAAACCAAATTACTGATCTTATATCAAGTGAATCAGGCGCATTACATTGCATAAGCAATGAAGTACCAATAGATTAATGGAAATAAATTGCTTCTAATAAATATAGATAGAAATCAAAGCGATTTTCTTCTTTTCTCTATAATTATTTTGTCGAATAAACATATAAAACTCAAACAGGGTAAGCTATATAGCTTACCCTGTTTAAAATAACAATTAATAATTACTTCTTCGGCACAACCATCTTAATATAAAGCTCTCTAAGCTGAGCTTCCGAAGCAACAGCAGGAGCATCAGTCATTAAGCATTTCGCCTGTGAGTTTTTAGGGAAAGCTATAACATCTCTGATAGACGGAGTTTTTACAATTAGTGCTACTAATCTATCAAGTCCTAAAGCGATTCCGCCATGAGGAGGTGCTCCGTATTTGAACGCATCTATCATAAACCCGAATTTCTCTGAAATTTCTTCTTCTGCAAGTCCTAAAACTCTGAAATTCTGCTGTTGAAGAGCTGAAGAATGAATACGAATACTTCCGCCACCAAGCTCATTTCCATTATAGATAATGTCATAAGCTTTTGCACGACACTCTAAAGGTGCTGTTTCCATAAGCTCAATATCTTCATCTAAAGGTGCTGTAAACGGATGGTGAACTGCTACAAGTCTTCCTGTTTCTTCATCTTGTTCATACATCGGGAAATCAACAACCCAAAGTAAATCATGTTTACTATGGTCTATCATTTCAAGCTTTTCACCAAAATGAAGTCTTAATCTTCCAAGTATATCCAGTACAATTTTTGCTTTATCCGCTAAAAAGAATACAACATCGCCAGCTTTAGCATTTGCTCTTTTTTGAATAAGTCCGATTTCTTCTTCTGTTAAGTATTTTAAAACAGGAGATTTAACAGTTCCGTCCTCACAATATGTAATCCAAGCAAGACCCTTTGCTCCAAAAGAAATAGCAAGATTACGAATATCGTCCATATCTTTTCTGCTGTAATTTGCAATTCCTGGAATGGAGATAGCTCTTACTGTTCCACCACTTTTTACAACATCTGCAAAAGCGGTGAAACTGCTGTTTTCCATAACATCACTTACATCAAAAAGCTCTAAGCCAAATC
>JBAXKC010000017.1:0-55795 GCA_037137535.1 bacterium
ATCCAGTAAAAAATACTATAGTTAAAATAAATAATATGAAATATGCTCGATCAAACCATACGGCAACACTATTAAATGATGGCAGAGTCCTTATAGTAGGAGGTGAAAATGGTTCTGGATTTTTATCTTCTATTGAAATTTATGATCCAGTAAAAAATACTATAGTTAAAATAAATAATATGAAATATGCTCGATCAAATCATACTGCAACACTATTAAACGATGGAAATGTCTTTATCGTCGGTGGTTCTGAAGTAGAAAACTTAGCTGAATTATATAATCCTCAATCAAAAAAAATTGAAGCATTATATATAATGAATCTTCCAAGAGCAATACATACTGCAACATTGTTAAAAAATGGGGATATTTTAATAGTAGGGGGGGAGTGGGCAGGGTTTAATGCTGAGCTATATGATTCTCAATCAAAAAAAATTGAAGCATTAAATAAAATAAATCCTCCAAGAGTTGCTCATACTGCAACATTGTTAAAAAATGGAAATGTATTGATTGCGGGTGGATTTTACGCAAAAGGATGGGGTGATTTAAGCTCAATTTTTTCTACAATATACAACTATCAAGAAAAAAATTTTTATTTGAATACCCAAATGATAATGTTAAGAGCTTATTCTTCTGCAACAAAATTAAGTGATCAAAATATTCTATTCTGTGGCGGAATAAATGAAAAATCTCTAATACAGAAGAGTTGTGAATTATACAAACAGTAAAGAGCCTATTATTAAAAACTCTCTTTGAGCTGAACCAAAGAGAGTTTTTTGATTAATGTATATGTTCAGAGCTAAATTAATTACGCATTCAAATAATTTCTTAAACTTTTAATGCCTCTATTATTTCTGCATAATTTTTTAAGTTTGCTTATCGCTCTATTTTCAATTTGTCTTATTCTTTCTCTTGATACACCATAACGTGTTCCAATCTCTTCAAGAGTCTTTTTATTTCCATCATCATCAAGTCCAAATCTCATAATAAGAACATCTCTTTCTTTTGGACTTAACTGATTTAAGATTTTTCTGATTTCTACAAAAAGATTTTCATGAATAACTTTTGTATCTGGAGAGAGTGACTTGCTGTCTATTAAAAAATCACCAATTCTTGCATTTTCTTCTTTTTTATTAAGCGGAGTTTCAAGACTTATTGTTGATTGAGCTGATTTTATAACCGCTCTAAGTTTAGAAAGAGGAATTTCAAGCCTTTCAGCAATTTCTTCTTTTGTAGGCTTTCTGTTAAGCTCAGTTGCAAGGTCAGTGGTTACTTTTTTAATACGGCCTATGGTTTCTATCATATGAACAGGTAAGCGGATCGTTCTGGACTTATCTGCAATGCCTCTGGTTATTGCTTGTTGTATCCACCATGTTGCATAAGTGCTGAATTTATAGCCTTTCGCATAATCAAATTTCTCGGCAGCTCTCATTAGTCCCATATTTCCTTCTTGAATTAAATCAAGAAATGAAAGCCCTCTTCCGATATATTTCTTAGCAATACTAACTACTAATCTTAAATTTGCGCTAACTAGCTTTTCTTTTGCTCTAATACTGCCTGATTCTTTAATTTGTCTTGCGACTTCAACTTCTTCATCAGGAGTTAAAAGCTTAATACGACCTATTTGCTGCAAATATATCTTTACTGAATCATCAGAGGAGAGTGTTTCTTTTGCCACTTTTGGTGTTTCTTCCTCAGCCTCTTCTTCAGCATCAGGAACAACTATATCAAAAGGGTCAAAATCAAAACCTTCATCAGTTGAAATTATAATTTCTTCTTTTTCCTCATCGTCAAGTATATCGTCTGCTATCTTTTTTTTCACTTTATTTACAGGCATTATGCTAACCCCCTTGAATGAATAACATTAGTTGTAATAAGTCATTTGTAATAAAAATCAGTAAACAATAAAATTAGACTATGGTTTAGTCTTTACTAGCCGTTGTCGTACTGCCTCATAAACTATTACACTATAAGCATTTGAAACATTAAGAGAGTTAATACTTCCCGGCATTGGAATCTTAACAATTATATCACAATTTTTTCTTACTAGGGAAGATATTCCCTTATTTTCTCCACCTAAAACAAATGCGGTATTCATGTCATATTTAACATCAAAATGATATTGTTTAGCATCAGCATCTGCACCGACAACCCAAAAATTGTGTTCTTTTAATTTTTCTATTGCCTGACTAATATTGGTTACTTGCACAATTGGAACTCTATCAATTGTTCCTGCACTGGCTTTTTCAACAGACGAATTAACTGCAGCTGACCTTCTTTTAGGAATAATAACTGCATCCACAGCCGCCGCGGCTGAAGTTCTGATTATTGCCCCGAGGTTATGCGGATCTTCAACTGAGTCTAATACGGCTATAGTTGAGTAGCCTTCTTTGTTTTTTAGATTTTCAAGGACTTCATCTAAATCAGCATATTCTATTGGCGCTATATATACAGCTATACCCTGATGGTTAGCTTTTTCCGTAAGAACATCGAGTTTTTCTTTTGGAACTTCCAGTATTACAATTTTTTTAGCTCTTGCACTATCAATAATGCTTTTCATCTTAGGATCAATTTTAATCCCTTTGGCTAAAATAAGTTTTGTTATATTTCTTTTTGAAAGTTTTAAGGCACCCTCAACCGAGTTTCTACCGTAAACTAATTCTTTTTGATCTTCCATAAACACTTTTCTTAAATTACAAATTCAACATTTCTATTTTATCATTAAGATTTATTTTGTATAATCAACTAGATGCTTTAAATGGGAGGAGAACTTATGAATAGTAAAATTAAAATATCTCGTAGTATTAGAGGTGCAACAACTACTGAACAAAACACTAAAGAAGAAATAGAACAGGTAACTATTGAACTTTTAAGCAATATTATTGAGTCTAATAAAATTGACAAGGATGATATTACTTCTGTAATCTTTACTCTTACCCCAGATTTAAATGCTGATTTTCCTGCAAAATACGCAAGAATTCATTTAGGATGGGACGATGTGCCAATGATTTGCGCTCAAGAAATTGCTGTAGAAGACAGTCTTAAAATGTGTATAAGGGTTTTAATAACTTTAAATACAATTCAGGAAAAACATGAAATAAAACATGTATATTTAGGAAGAGCAAAAGCATTAAGACCGGATTTGAATTAATGAAAAAATCGGAACAAATATTTAATAGGCTTTCCTTGAGACAAAAAATTAATCAAATGTTCATCTTAGGATTTGAAGAAACTTCTATTAAGGAAAATTCTAATATTGTAAATTTATTAAAAAATTCACTTGGTGGTGTTATTTTATTTGCTAAAAACATAGAAAGCTACGAACAATGTGCTGAATTAAACAGACAAATCCTATCATATTCTGATATAACCCCATTTATTTCAGTTGATCAAGAAGGCGGACTTGTTGACAGATTTATTAATATTGACGATAAACAGCAGATTGAGTTTCTTAGCCCTATGCTTTTAGGATTAACAAAAAACGAAGAATTAATAAAGAATCATACAAAAGTTAAAGCCCAGTTATTAAAAATGCTTGGATTTAATATGAATTATGATCCGTTGCTAGATGTTAATTCGTGTGTCAAAAATCCTATAATATCAATAAGATCGTTGTCTGACGAAACAGAAAATGTCTATAAATATTCTCCTTTTATTTATAAAACACAATCTCAAGAATATATTATTCCTGTTGTAAAGCATTTTCCTGGACATGGTGATGCAACAGTTGATTCTCATCTTAATATGCCTATAATTGATTTGAATTTTGAGGATTTAGAAAAAATACATATAAAACCATTTATAGAAGCAATAAAAGACGGTATTGACGCAATAATGGTGGCTCACGTAAATTACAAAGCCTTTGACCCCGATACCAACACTCCTGCTTCCTTGTCTACAAAGGTTATAAATGATTATTTAAGGCAAAAGCTAAGTTTTGACGGGTTAATTATTTCTGATGACATGACAATGGGTGGAGTAACAAAAGATTTTACCCGATTTGAAGCTGTCAAAAAAGCTATTACTGCTGGGGTAAATACTTTTATTTATCAACATTCCGATGAGGAAACTCTTTTATTGCTGGATAATTTAGAAAAAGCTGTTATTAATGGTGAAATTAGTGAAAAATTAATTAATAATTCAGCTCTTAAAGTTTTAGAATTAAAAGAAAAATTTGGATTACTGGATAAAATCATGATTATTAATGATATTGAAACCTCTAAAATATCAAAATTAAAAGAAAATACTCAAGAAATAGCAAAAAACGCTGTTCATTTTATAAAAAAAGGTAAATTTGATAAAAAACTAAAAACCGCAATTATTATGCCAAATAAAAAAGATATATTTAATTATTCTAAAGATAAATCAATTGAAGAATATAAATTGAATTTAGATAATTATGAGTTTATAACATATCCGCTAAAAGCAACAAATGCAGATGTGGAAAAAATAGTAACAAATTTGGGAGCATACGAGCAGCTTATTTTTATAAGCTATAACTCTGAAGTTTTTACTGAGCAGATAAATCTTTTTAATAGTTTAAAACAACTTCCAATTACTACAATTATTGGTGGTAATATTTCGGACGAAAATCTTTATTTGACAAACTCTAAAAGTGTTATAGCTGCTTGTTCACTCAATGATTTGACTTTGGATTCTGTTTTTAAACTTTTAGAAATTTAAATAGTCGTCTACATATTTAAAAAAGAAGAAAAAATAGAGTTTAAAAAAGTATCGAGTATCTAAAAAAAAATTTTTGGGAACAATTTTGGAATAATTGCCCTAAAAATAAAAAAATCAGCCGATATTAAAAGGGCTGAAACTCTTATATATAGAAACAAGCCGACATGGGGAATCGAACCCCAGACCTACAGTTTACGAAACTGGCTTTTTATAATTATTTACCATACTGCAATTGGCTAATACATAAGATATAATTGAATTAATTAATAATTTGCGATAATAAGCGATATATAAAAACATTAAAAATGACTATATTCATTAGACAAATATTAGACACAAAAAAACCTCGGATAAAAATTAAAATCCGAGGTTTTTTAAATATAATAAGTTTTTAAAATTATGCCTGATTAACCGTCAAACCACCAACATATTTTTTTAATGAATCGTATAGATACTGCACAATGTTAGGTGTTATCGCCAGTAATATTGTGGCTATAATTGGATTAATCGGTGTAACTACTCTACTTATATGCCCTGTTACTAATGCGATAACAGCTTGTTTTTTATCATCACCGCTTAACTCTTTATTGACATACATAATAACGGTATTTTCTACATATAGTTTGAATTGGTCAAGCTTTCCGCTATCTTTTAAATACTTGAAATCTTTTTTTAGATTAAAAATGTGTAATAAATTCATTGTTAAATCTCCTATATTAAACTTAATTTACCTGTTAAAAATAAAACCTCTTCGGCTTTTCGTCTTTTGGTCAGTCCTAAAAGTTCAGTTTTACCTGCTTTATTCCATTTTTTAAATTCTTGCCCGGCTTCGATATAATTTTTAGCATTTAACAGTTTTAAAAGTGTAGATCCTTTCAAAGCATCAGGACCGCAATTAAATGTAAAACTAACCAAAGAATCAAACTGAGCTTGATTGATAGGAACTTTTACAAGAGAATTAACTGCATTTTCAAAGACCTTTAAATCATTAGCAAGTAATTCATCCGCCTGAGTTTGTGTAATTGTTTGCCCTTGCTTTATTCCTCCTGTATGACCTGTTCCAATAGTCCAAACACCGGCAGGGCATTTGTAAGAAGTTAATCTACACCCCTCAAAGTGCTTAATTAAATTGATTCCGTTTGTGCTTGTTTTCATTACTCCCCTCCTACTTTTGCAAGTAAAATTTTATAAATACTATCGACCTTTTCGCCAATGTTAGCGAGTTGACATTTTAAATCGTTAACCGTTGTATGCGTGGCAAATTTTTTTTCGGCATCCTCTAAAATTTCTCTATGCTTTTTTTCAAGCTGTTCGGGTCTGACAAAAATTCCAAATTGTGTAAAAAAAGAAAAAACAGCCACAATTATAGCTGCATAGGGTAAATATTGTTCCACGTTTCTTAATTCCTTATACTAACTGCTTTCTTAACACTTGAATATCTGTTTCATACTTTTCCAGATAGCTTTTACTACCATTAAGTACAAAATCGGTCAAAGCTCGGATTTTCTTTGCTTCGATAGCTTGTATTTGTTCAAGAATTGGTGCATTAAGTTCTTCTTTGGTTTTAGGAATATCAATTAAAACACCGTCTTTGTAGATTTTTCCAATTGTTTGAATTTCAACAATATTCCACCCAATAACTGGCAAATCTGAATAAGTACACCCATCATCAGCAAGAAAACCTTTGCCCTCAATTTCTTCTGGAGTATTGATTAAATTACCTTGATATATCATATTTTATGCCCTCTCAATAATAAATTTTGCACTTGTAGCCTGTGCGTTAAAATCAATTAGCGCAGGATAAGCCCCAGCTTTAAATGCGCAGGTTAAATCTGTAATATTTTGTACACCTGCACCACAAGAAATATTTGCAGAACCGTTCCATTGTAATGATTTTGCAAATTCTCCAACCATTGAACCATTGTTTCCAATTGAATTTACTTTTACATTTGAATGACCAATATTATGACTTTTTGAATAATTTCCATTATTTGAAATAGAAAACCAACCACTATCATATTTACCATTAAGAGCATAACTTATAGCATTTACAACAGCACTTCCATTTGTTGTTACTTCTCCCAATGCTACACACTCTTGAACTTCTGTCCAAGATGTTGCACTTCGTCCATATTTCATTACATTGTTAGCGGTATCAAACCAATAAGCGTCAACTAAAGCAGATGAAGCAACAGTTTTAAACTCTATTTCTCTAGCATAGTATAAGGATGAAGTTTGTCCGCCCGTCTGCAATAATCTGTAATAAGTATATCCATTCGTATTACCACTTAGTGTTGTTTGAACTTGAGTAGTAACACCACCACCAAGCGTGAAAGTAGCACCTATATTAGTCCAATTAGAGTTATCATTTGACCCTTGCCATTGCCAAGTTCCATGATTATCATTCCCAGACTGATACCATTTTGCCTCTGTTATTACTTGAGCAGTAGGAAATTGAAATTTCATATACCTAGAGGTCAACGCATTGTTTATTGTCAAACTATCAGCTTGAGATCCATCAATTAAATTTGACATTGCACCAGTATAAGCGGTTACATCAGTAGTAAAAACAATAGAGCCTCGTCTATCTCCTGAGCCATAAGGATTGGTATAACTTGGACTTGATGAACCACTAAAAGCAGGAGCAGTGCTTCCCCAGTAAACACGAGAAGCATTATATTCCCACGCTGGAGTTGTTGACCAGTTTTTATAAATAATTGTTGAGGTTGCGTTTGCCGGTGCGTCAAGCGGAATATTAAAATCAGTATTAAAAGTAAATTTACTTTGTATATCTTTGTATTGACCATTGCCAATAAGATTAAAAGCACTTGCAAGTATAGAGGCTCTTAATCCAGAACCAATTCCGATAAAATCAGCTTGTCCATTGGTTAGTCGTGCAACATTAACACATTGTGGTACTAAACCTTTAGATGTTGTTATTTTATCAATATAGCCTTTTGTTGCTAAATTTTCAGGACTATTTGGGTTTAAATATCCTATGCCACCTGATATATAAGCACCATTTCCGACCGAGCCATTTAAACTAAATGTATTTGCATCAATAACTGTAATTATAAAATTTCCGTTCGAGGCTGTATTTCCTAAAACTCCGTTTATTGAAAGACTATCGCCGGTAACTCTAGCGTGATTTGTTGATGTTATTACAATAGGAGTTGTATTTGTAGCACCTGTTATAACAAGTGGTTTATAGCTTTGTAATCCTGTTGATTTGACAGAGCCATCTTTCTTTATATAACTGTTTTCTATGGTTGCCGTTCTTGATTCTATATCATTATTTGAAACTCTTAATGTTTCAAAATTATCATTAACAGGTGTTGGGTCTGCTAAACTATCTATTGCAAACTGATTTAAACTATTAATTGCTGTCATAATATTTTATTTTCCCTGTTTCTGTAACTCAACTTTTTGCATTGCTTTTTTATATGCTTCTTTTCGAATATCTTTAAGTGCTTGATTGAAGATTTTATTTGGATCCATTTTATTTCGGACTATTTGTTTGGTTATCTCAATAACTTCGTTTTTGTCTTTATGTTTTATAGCCTCAATATAAAGTTCTTTTCCTTTATAAAAATTCATTCCTTTATTGGTAGGGGCAAAAAACTCATAAGGATTTATATCTTTTTTAGGGTCAACAACTCCATTAAAAGAAAAAGGTAAAAAGGATTTTGCTACTTCACCAGTCATAGCACCAACTTTTTCAATTCCTTTTTTATCTTTTAAATTTGGATTTTCAAAACCGCTTAAAGTTCGTCCGGTCATAGCCTGAGAAGCAAGTTGCATAACCGGCGAGGCTTTACCGCCTAATTTTTCAAAAGGTTTTTCAACAAGCTCTGGAACTTCTCTAAACTGTTTACCTAATCGCCAGTATCTTTCAGTTCCGTCTGAATTTCTGCCTAAGAAAACATAAGTTTCATTTCCAGAGGAATTGCCAAAAATAGAATAATCTTTAGCATTCATTTTTTTAGGATAAAGATCGGGATTTTCTTCTTTATCGTGTTGGCGATTAATTGCATTTAAAGCATTTGCATACAAAGCATAATTAAGCAAAGCTCTTGTCCAAAATCTTCTTGCAATTCTGCCTCTTATTCCTGCCGATGTTACATCGTCAGTTATAGAACCTATGCCCCATTGACGACCAACATCCCTTGCCTTTTCCCAAAAAGCACTTTCTTTTGCTTTTGCATTAATAAATTTCTGACCTGTTTCTGTTGATAACATTCCTAAAAAATGCCTTGTAGTTGAAACAAACCAATCAGGGGATAACATTAATCTTTGTGATAAACGTCTTGATGATGGCTTAATTCCTAAATTTTCCCATACTTGACCTCCGTAGTTATCATTTACCCATTGACCAATTTCTTTTCTTACTGAGCTTGATAATGAACCTTTTCTTGAATATTCATCAATTAAATTTTCATAAGTGGTAAGTTTAAATTGATTATGTAAATAATCCCACAAGACTTTATTGTTTAATTCTTGCCCTTTACTTAATATTTTTGCCGGCAAACTGGCATATTTACCAATAATAGGCATTTTATCTATTTTATTAGCCGTATTGTCTAATAAATCCTCAACAAGTTTTCTATGAATATCAAGAGTAGCACCTAATTGAACTCCATCTTTTATAGCATTTCTCGCCAATTCATCTTTTTTATATATTTCCCAATCATTGTTTTTTACCGAATTGAAAATTTTTGCAGGATTTAATATTTTACTTACATCCTTAACTCCTAAACTGGCTAAAGCACTTTCAGACAAGTTCATACCGTGAAAACCGCTAAAACCTAAATTGAATTGTTTCTGAACTGCGTTTAAATTATCATATATCCTTGTTATTTTATTTGATGATTCAGGAGTTTCAAAAACTGTTTGTAAAGCCTCAGCTATATCAGGATGAACTTTAACAGGTGATTTAAACATTTCAACGGTCTTTTCTTCAAGAACATTTTTAGCCTTAGACCAATCGAAGTTCTCCGGTAATAACTTTTTAAAAGTTTCACTTTTAGACATTCTTGCTAATACATCAGCAGTTGCTTTTGGTGCAATTGTTGATGTCATTTTCGGATCGTTAAATAAAAAACCAAATAACTCCGCTATTTGTTCAGAATGACTATTAGCATATCTGCTTTTACCTTGAGAAGATAATATTTTTATTCTTTCTTCGTTAAGGTCTGCTAACTCTTGTTTATGTTTAATTGCGAAATCACTACCTAATTCAAGGGCTTTATCAATAGCGTGTCCTATTTCGTGAGCTAATGTTTTATTACTAAACCATTTTTTTAAACTTATTTCTTTGCCTAAATATGTTTTGCCTCCAATAGTCGCTTTTCTTGTTTTATAAACACCCAAAGTTTTACCATTAGAATTTAATCTTCTACCAACAGCAACCCCCATTTCTGCAAGAATATTTTGTAGTTCTGGTGTCATTACTTCACCAACTGCGGTATCAATAGGTCTAATAATTGTTTTGTTAATTGCAGGATGATTGATACTTACCCAGTCAGATGGTGCTTTATGTGCAGGCAATACAAGAGGAATGCCATCACCAGTTTTTAAACCTTTAACATACTCTGCTAATTTCTTATCAACAGTAGCTTTAATTAAACTGTCTGATTGAATTTTCAATAATTCAGCGTAATCAAGAGTTTTAGGCTTTAATTTTAAAACTTCTCCATTATCAAGTTTTAAACCTTGAATACCATCAAATAAAGTTTCAATAGTTCTTTCTTTTGCAAATCTTGAACGAGTTGAAAAATAATTTGTTACAGCAGGAATTTGCTTTTTATCTAAATCCCAGATATGAGTAACATAATTTTCAATATCTTGTTTATTTGCATCTTCTGTATCTTTTCCATTTACTTGTTGATATTCATCCCAATATTTTTGAAATTCTTCTGAAATATTATCAGCATAATCTCTCAATTCATTTTTTTGTTCATTGGTTAATTTATCCCAAGTTTTTACAAGGTCTGGTCTACCTATATCATTTGGTAATTCTGTTCTTTCTCTTAAAAAAGGCATAATCTCTCTGATGTTTTTATCATTAAGACCTGTTTCTTTTGCTATATCTCTACTATGGTTAATAAATTCTGTAATTGTTTTATTAACATCATAACGCTGTGTTTCAATATCTGAATGCCATTTTCTTACAGCTTCTTTTATTCTAGGAGTGTACTCTTTTGCAGTTTCCAGATTTTTAATATTTTCTGCTTTCTTTTGTTGAGAAAACTCACGTTTTTTATCGGTTATAGTTTCTAGTTTTGTTCTAGGCATATTAAAAGAGCTTTCACCAGTTTTATCATAAGTATTTTTTCCTAAATTTACTTGAGCCGGTTCAACGCTTTTATAAGTTTTATTTTCAAACTTTGATTGATTTTGATAGGGCATTTCATCGCTTGTTTTAACGTTTTCATCTCTAAATTGAATTGGTGCAACTGCTCCAACAACTTCGCCATTTTTATTTATAGCGTGTATTAAGCCTGATATTCTATTTGTATCTTGATATAGCCTATAATTATCAAATAATTTAGCATATTGTGAATTTACATAAATTCTTTCACCGTTGCTATTTTCAAATATTCTTATTCCAGTTTTTCCATAGCCAATTACTCTATTTTTATCTGTTAATTCTGAAAGATTAGCTTTATCTTGTAATATAGATTTAATGTTTTTATTATCTGTTTTATTTTCTGCTAATCTTTTTAAAATCTCAGGATTTTTTATATTTAACAATTCAGGTTTAATGACAAACGACTGATTTCCTCCAACAATATAGCCATCACTTAGTAATGGAGTGTCATTTTTTGCAAATGTATATGACGGATTTTTAGAATTTTGATATAACTCTGTATTTAAACCTTGTGGATTTATTTTAATTCCTAATCTATCGAACAAAGTTCTTATAGCTTGCGGATCTTTATGTAGTGTAAATTTTGTATTTGTATTTGGAATATTTAAATTTATAACTTCACCAGAAATAGACCTATGATATTCATCTGTTTTAATTTTAGGATTTTGCTCTGTATCCATTAGATGTTCAGTTTTTACATCGTGGAATAAATCGCCTTTATATTCATCAAGAACAGTTTTAGCAATATACTCTCTTTGCTCTTTTGAAAAACCTTTAACATTATCTCTTGGACCAACATTGAAATTATATTTTGGATTTATTTCATTATTTGTAGATTCTGATTCATTAACTGGTTGCTCAATACTTTGCTCTTTTGGATTATCAATTATAGGATTTACATCATCAACTGAATTAGTATCTTTTACTGTATTATTTTCTACAATATTATTACCTAATTCATTATTTGAGGATAGTTCTTCTGAATATCCATCAAGTAAACTTTCTGGTGCTTTTATTTTGCCTTGCTCAATAAGTTTTTGTTTATATCTTGCAAGATTTTGTTGTGTTTCTAATTCAGCACGCTTTAAATTATCTGCAATTTGAGCAGTTTTTGTTTGTTCGAGTATAGCTTGACCTTTTAAAACGTGTGGATCGACAGGAACACCATAAACATTGTAACCATCTTGAATAGGAGTAGTTTTGAATCTGCCTTGAATATTGGATTTTATTAGGTTTAAAGTGTCTGAATCAAAAGGTTTTTTGCTGTTATTTATAAAATCTGATTGATTTGCAATACTATCTTCGATTTGATAAATCCGTCTTTTAACTGCTTTTAATTGAGCATTATCAAGTTTTTGTCCTGAATATTCGCCTTTTTGATAAGCATCTACAAGATTATTATAATTATTTAATTCATTACTTATAGCAGAATGTTGAATATTTTGCTTTGTAATTTCATTAATTTTACCATTATAAATATTAAGAGATTTCATTTTATCAAAGGCTGTTGGCTCTTTTAATATTTTCTCTAAAGGTATTCTTATCTTTTTTACTGTTTCTGCAATTGGAACACCTGCTTTATCAACAATACCAAGACCACCTGCCATTAATGCACCTGTTCCTGCATTAGATATTTTATCTTCTAATCCTCCGGGCATTACAGCACCAAAGCCTGCACCGTGTAACATAGCTTTGCCAACTCCACCAGTTGCCATTGCCTCTTTTACTTCTCCAACAGGCAACATAAATTGCCCTGCCGTTTGGAATATAGGCAATTTGCTCATTTGTCCATCTGAATATTTTTGTAATTTTAAATATCGATCGTATTGTTTATCTGGGTAAATACCTTTTTCGTTTAATTTTTTTATTAATGCTTTATAGCCTTCCGTAAAAGTAGGCACGTGAATATTTTCTTCAAACTTTTTACCTTGATAGGCAGATGACAAAGCTTCTGGAATATCTGCAACGCCCTGTATAACATCATGAATTAAACCATCAACCATTCCTTTACCCATTGCAGGAATGGTTAGAGGTAATAAGGATGGTTCATTCCAAATATTTTTTGCTGTTGTTTCTGTATCATTAATAAGATTTTTTCCAAAACCAACTATGCTTTCAGGTGTTTTTAAAATACCTTTTCCAATAGAATTTAATATATTTCCTATTCCTTGGTTTATATCAATTTTTTTAGATACACTCCCTTGCAATGCCTTATTTCTATGAGCCATAAGAAATGGATCGTCATCGCCACCCATAGTATAATTAAGCCCATTAGTGTTCACTTGTTTAGCATTTTGAGGGACGTTATTAACTAATTCAGTATTATTTACAGGTGTTTTATATGATTGAATTTGCTGATGTTGAGTTACGGGTAAATTGTATTGAGTTGGTGGAACTATTTTTATATCTTGCATTGATTGATTATTGCTAGATTGTTGATTTAATCCTGATAAATCTGGAAGATGAATATCAGGAAATTTATAATTATTTGTTTTTTTAACAGTTTTTACCTGTTTAGGCTCAACATAACCATCTAATAAACTGCTATTAGTCATATTTTCTTGTGATTGTGTTGTTTTGGATTCTTCGTATCCGTCTAATAAACTATTCATAGCTATTTATTCATAAACTCCAATAAGTCGCCACCATCGCTTTTTAATTTTTTTTCTGGGTCAATGCCATAAAATTTCATAAATTGATTTCTAGCATAATTAATCTTGTTTTTATCGCCAGATGATTTTATTGAATTATATTCAGATAAATGATTTCTATAATCTGGGTTGCTTTCTAACTTTGTACTTCCACCATTAGCGGATTTTGTAGCATAAGCACCTGCTCTTGTTGAATTTGAGTCGGCATTTTGTTGCTGTATGCCTGTTCTTTTTTGCTGTTCATTAGACATAACATTTTTATATCCTGTATCAGCGTTTGTATTGTCAGTCTTAGCACCTTGAATATATTCAGTTTCAGCATCGTTTTTATTAATCTGCGATTCTGTTAAATTAGTTTTATTTGATTTTTGTAAATCTCCTAAGGTTAAACCAACTGACTCAGCAAGTGCTTTTGTATCTTCTGGAGTTCTCATTCCACTTTTAAGGTCATCCATTAACTGCTTTGCTTGTTGCCTTTTGTCTTTCATAGTTGCAATCTTATAAGTAGATTCAATTTGTGCTTTTTTATTGTTTAATGTATCGAATTTAGAATAATCTTCAATATACTGTTTTGCTCTATCATCGGTTAAATAGCCTGACATTTTTGATGTATCAATACCATACTGCTGTAAAGAGGCTCTATTTGAGCTATCTTGTTGTTTATATTGCATATTTTTAATACCTGCCTGTGAGCCATAAGTTATAGCATCTAAAGGATTACCACCTGTAGCAAGAACTAAACCGCCTGTAATTAAGCCTCTTGTTATTGGATGTCCCATAACTTCTTTAAATGCATCCATATAAGGATGTTTTGGCTCTTGTTGCACAATTGGTTTAATAGTGGCGGTGTTATTTACTGGAGTTGACGAATCAACACCGCCTGCAAAAGTTGTTGTTTCAGCAGGCTTAATTGAAGTATTTAAGTTTTTCAATAATGTACTTCCAGAATTTAAACCTTTTTTAAATCCCTCCGCTAAAGCCTGTGAACCTAATTGTTGTTGCAAATTAGCTAATTGAGGATTTGAATAATCCCACCCATCCATTAATTGGTCTACTACAGCTTGACGTTTAGGATTTATTATTTGTGTAGGCTGTTGTTCTGGTGTTACTGGTGGCAATGTTGTTGTTCCTTGAATTTGTGCAGTTGGAACTGGTGGAGTTGTTGGATTTTGAGAATTATTCTCCATATGTTTTTTAAATAAATCTAGTAAATCAAGCACAAGTTATACTCCTATCATTGAATAATTAACGTGTTTTATTCCGTTAATTTCTATAACTGCATCTGGATTTATCTTTTCAACTTCTTGTGCCATTACACCGGTTTGTCTGCCCTTAGGTAATCCAAAACCATTTTTATAATCAAATTGATATAGATTAAATCCGTTCTTTTCTCCAATTTTTACTATATTTTCTTTAGCTCTTATGTCGGATGCTTTTATAGCTGCTCCCCCTACCTCAGCTGCTGTATCTCCAATAGCTTTCCATTGAGCCGCTTTTACAGCTTGTTCTGCTGAATAACCTGACATCGCTGTAGAGTAATTACTCTGATTAAATCCATTAACCTGTTGAGCATCACCTTTTGCATTAGAAATTGCCTGATTTCCTAAATTAGCACCCATTAAGTATTGATTTAATAAAGTGTTAATTAATGACGATGTATCAGCAGTATTATTTGAAATTAATTGGTCATTGAAATTAGCAACTTGTTTGTTTTGGTCTTGTGAGAATGATTTTGATAAATCAGTTAATGCGGAAGATCTCAATAAATTTCTTTTAGACAATGGGTCTATAAGATTATTTTCAAAAGTTTTATTGCTATCCTCATTGAATTGTCGATAAAATGCATCTGAGCGAGCCTTTGTTACTGGATTATCTAAATTAGGATTAAGCAACTGATTGTATAAAGACGGTATATTCTGCTCAACAAATTGATTTTGTTGTGCTAAAAATGGATTTAGTTTATAACTTGAACCACTTTTACTTGCTGTTCCTGTTGCATAAGGATTTTCTGACGTAGTAGAAGCATATTCAGGTGTTTTAGGTTTACCACCGCCACCGCCCATATTTACCGCCTTTCCATTGTATTAAAATTGTACTTTTTCTCTGCGTATTCTCTTGCTCTTTTAGCATCTTCAAAACTTGAAAAACGTCCTAAATCAATATCCATGTTATTATGCTTGATTCTTGCACGCCATCTATTAGCATCTTTTATATAAGATATTCCAGTAATTCCACTTTTATTATTTTTCTGCAATCTTCTATTTTGCATATTTTTTTGATGAGAACATATTCTTAAATTACTTTTGCGATTATCAAGCGTATTATGGTTAATGTGGTCAATAACTTTGCCATTAGGACAATTCATAATAAATCTATGTAATAGAGTTGTAGCGATATCATTACAGATACCAGTATGGACATAATAATTGTTTATGCCTTTATCAAAGCGCACAGCCCATTTGAATTTATTAACTTTTTGAATATCTTCTATATCGATTAAGCAATCTAAATCACCGTACTTTTTGCTTTGTATTTTAATTACTGCATATTCTTCTAAAATAACAAAATCGTTGTATCCTTTAATTCTAGGCATTATGAACCTTTTCTTTTATATACAAATTATTATTTACTTTTTTAAAACCTGCTTTTAATATGCAATATATAGCTGTTTTATGCTCTGTTTCTGCGTATATATCGCAGTTATAAAACTGATTAATAATGATGTTTAAGGCTTTAATATTTTCTAAATGTGTTTTTCTGCCTGCAAATGCAGTAATAAAGAGTTTATTTTCTTCCTTAAAAAGATAAATGCACCCTATAAGTTTTGTTTTTTCATATACAGAAAAGAAGTGAGAATTTTTAATAATAAAATCAAAGCTATATTTAGCTTTAAGATTATTTTTATTATCATCAAATAGCCTTTTGACTGTTTTATAGTCAAAAAGCTCGCTGTCTGGTGTTATAAATATCATTAGACTTGAACTACTTTAATTTTACTGAACTCTATATTTTTAATTGCAAAGTTTTCGCTGTTTTGTGTTGTATAAAAAGTCATTTCTAATGTTTTGAATGCTGAAATATTAGGCAGTTTTTGTATTGAATTTATTTTACTTTTACCAACCCAATAATTTTTACCCCAATAGCCTGCACCCCATATAAGATAATTTTTAAATTTCGCAACTATTTGCTTTATCTTAGGTGTTTTAAATACATCATAGTTTTTAATATATTTAACCCAAAATATATTTATATAAGGTAAATCAACAGCTATTCTAGGAGGGAATACTAAGGCTTTTAAGGTTGTATTAGATCCAAGATTTAAAGCAGTAGTTTTATAAAATTTTTCAATAAATAAATTATCGTAAGAATCACTTGTATATTCTTGATAAACTTTTCCGTCATTAGAGCCAGAATAAAGTTTATTATTGACAACTCTAAAACAATTTATCTTTTGACATACTCTTTTAAGCCATTCGCCTTTTAAATAATCATAAATAAGTATTGTAGAATTAGAATTATTATCAGGAAGATAAAACCATATTTCATTTCTATCATTTAATACAATTGAAAGAGTTTTTATTTCATTTAATCGGCTTGTATCAACCTGTTGAAGCTCTGATTTTATTTCTATCGCTATATTTTCGCCTAATGTTTTATTGCCTAAAACTATTTGTTTAAAAGAGAAAATACCTTTTTTAGTATCATCATAAAAATAAAGATCCGTACCGTGAAAAATAAATGCATCATATCCTGCACATCCTCCGGGCGATTCGTCCGAAACTGTAAAAGGATAATTATCACTTATCTGAACGCTACTATCATTAAAGAAAACAGCTATACTTGTTAAATATAAAGCAATAGCTGTTGGATATTTTACAAACTCTATAAACCCTGCTGAGGTTGAAACCATAGCATTAGAAGTTGACCAATCATTAATATTAGCAGTTACGCAGTAATGAACTCTATTGCCTATAAAAGTAAACATACGACCTGCAAATACTACTAATCCAAGTCCTCTAATTTCTCTGCCTTGGCTATCAATAGCATTAATTATGCCAGTTTCAGGGCTTCCGCCAATTTCTATATATCTGAATTTATCAGACCCATTTGCAAATATAAATAAATCTCTTGTACCTTGAAGAAAATCTTTGCCGCAACTTACAGAAGTAACCGCAAGACCTGTTAATTTAGGTGTCATTAAACTATTATTTATATCAAATAAATAGACTTTTCCCTCTGTTGCACTTACAGTATGAACAAAAAAGTATTTATTTCCTTTTTGAATACTTTCAAAAATATTAATGACTTTTTCACCACTAGGTATAAGATTTGATGAAATATTAATATTTCCTTTCATTGTTCTTATTCCGACACCTCCATTTATTCCAGTATCGTATAATTCAATGTTTTGGCAGTCGCTTGCTGTTATTATTGCAGAAGAAAAGATAGAATTAACTTGTCTTATTCCTCCAAATTTATTACAAATTAATTGAGATGTTATAGGCATTACCAAAGTATCCTTGGTGTTGATTCCACACCGCTTATGCTATCTAACATTGTTTTATAAGATTCAATAAATTGTGTTATATAAGGTGTATAATTTTCATTTGTGCTATCAGCAATAGAATTAATCATAGCTTTATTCATTAATGCCGTTAAAAATATATCCTCAAACATTTCAGGTATATCTAATCTATCCGTCAATGATTTAAGATTAAATATTGGAATATCATTCTCATCAATTCCCATTCTAAAAGAATTATAATCAATTGATATTTGATAAATATCATCAGGAATAGGGTAAAAATTTAATTTATTATACTTGATGTAAAAATATTCAGGTGTTCCAGTATCAAAATTCAAACCTTGATTATCAGGTTTATTTTTAATTTCTATTGGATCGCCTATATTTTGTATTAGCCATATTCCTTTATCAATAATTTTACCGATAGGCTGGTCATAGGATGTTTGCCCCGAAATAGTATTTAAAGTCATATTTTTTAACTTGAATGAATAAGGATAAGAATCCCAGATTACACGCAAAGCCTTTTGAATTGACGTTAAAACTTTTTGCTCAACTCCATCTTCTGTTGAAATATCAGTATCATCAATAGACCAAGCCTGACCGGTAACTTTATTATAAATATCTAATAAGGTTAATGCCATTAATCATTATTTCCGGATAATTGTTCTTTATCGTTATCCACTAATAATTTTTCAAGATCGGCTCTATTTTTTGCTGATGAAAAATCAATATTTCTAATTTTTAATTCATCCTCTAAAGAAGCTTTATTTTTCCATATAGAAGTATCTTTATAAGGATTATTTATGTCTTGCTCATCGTGTGAATTATCTTCACCCAGAATAGATGTTTCAATACTTGATGCAGATTCTTCTGTAATAGGTAATTTATAATCTTCATCAATTACGACAAAATTATGAGAATCTTCAATAATTAATCTATCACATTCACTTTTTGGTAATTCAAATATATTGCCAGTTGGAACATATTTAATTTTATAATTTTTTTCAATTGTTTCCATTTTTGAAATCCTTATTAAAAATAGAGGGCTTTTGTTAGCCCTCTAAACGCTAAACAACATAAATAATTAAGAGCCTAAGCCTGCTTTTTCTGCAATTGCATAAATATTGCCGGTAAACCCTGTGCTAAAATCAAGATATAAAGAACCGTCTTTTCTTTCATATCTTGCAATATCTCTCATTCTTAACGTAATAACAGAACTTGCGTTGATTGGAACTGCAGAATCACCAAGACAAGCATTTTGTTTTTCACCGGCTTTTACGGTTATTGTTTGAGCTCCTGCATTGGTATTTTCAATGATAATTGCTAATGAATTGTCTTTACAATCAAAAGCACCTGTTAAAACAATTCCGTTAGCAACAGTTACTGCTTGTTTTGTTATTTGTACACTTCCTACGCTATCGCTTGTGTCGTAGGTTAAATATTGTAATCCTATGCTATCTCTAGCCATTTTATCCCTCTTTTTCTTTAATTAATCTAATAACATAAGTGAATTTAATTAAATATGAATACAGAGGAGCTTAAAAAAACTAAGCCCCAATTGTATAATTAACTGCAAGTTTTGCAGAACATAAAAGATAAGACAGAGGAGTTTTAACTCCAAATACACCTTTACCCCAATAATACTCATCAAAACCGCCAACAGGTGTATCTGATTTTATTTCAAAATCGTCTTGAACTCCGCCTGCAATTGTTTTTGACTTTCTTCCAAAAAGAGGATATTCATTGTTACTGCCATCTTTAGAAATGTCATTATCAACAATTACTTCAAAGCCCATAAAATGACCAACATAACCAGTTTTATAGTTTTTTGCCATTTCATCAGAATATTGAAGTAAATTCATTGATGCCATAAATGCCTGCATCATTGGAGATATAACTGCTATCATTTCACCATCAACCCAAGCAGTATGACCTTTTCCATCACCAATTTTAAGTTTTGCTTGTGCTAATGAAAAGATTTGTGCCACATTGGTAGCTGAAAGTGTAATTGCCGCACTTGCCGCACCTGTGATTAAGTTACCGGCTCTTGTGTATTGGTCGCAACAAGCTTTATTTATTTGTTTTGCAAATTGCTTTTTGGCATCATTTGAATACTGCTTAACAAGTTTGATTCTTTCTTCATTATTTTTAGCATTTTCAATTTGTTTCATTTTTGCATCATCAATACTAAAAAATACAGAAAAACCCTTGTTGATTTTTATTTTAACAGTAGTTTGAGTAGCTTTTTCTACTGTACTAATGTTTAAATCACCACCAGTATAAGGACTAAGCGTAACCATTCCGTCTAAAGTTACGTTTACTTCATCGCCAATTTTAATATCTTTCTTAAAATCAGGAGTTAGTAACTTTCCTGCGGAAAATTCCTGCCAAATTTCAGGGGTGAAAACATCTGAAAATGCAGTTTTAATTAAAGTTGAAATAGACATTCAAAACCTCTTTCTATTTATTTATACTTGTTGAACTCTTTTTTTATTTCTTCTTCTGACATACTAAGGATATTTTTTTCTTGAAAGGAAGAATTATTATTTATATGTTTTCCGTTTGGATTAAGATCTGCTAATCCTTGTTTAGCATTATCATTTTCAGCATTTGTTTGTTTTGAAGATTCATAATCTTTAATTATGGAATCTTTATAAGCATCCATAGCTGAAATAAATGTTTTGGTATCTAAATTAGTGCCAAGTTCTTTAAATGCCAAGCCAAACATATTTGTAAAGGCATCATTTTTGAAATGGTCTGCATATTGTGTTGTAACATCAGTAAGATATTGAGTAGCACTTTCTTTCTCTTTTTCATAACTTTGCTGAATCTGCTGTTGTTGAATATTTTGTTTAACTAAAGCAAGATTTTCACCAACTTTTTTATGAATATCACCGGTAAATCTGCTCTCAATTTCTGCTAAAAGTTCAGGATTTGGATGTTGTTTGTACAACATAATCAATTCTCTTGTTTCAGCAGGATTATCAGACTGATTTAAGTATTTTGCATACTCATCGGCTTCATAATTTGCCATTTGTGAATTAAATTGAAGCTGTTCTTGATGTTTTTCAAAATCATTATAGCTATTAAATCCAAAGTTTTTAGCCATAACATCTTGTTGTTGTTTAACTTGCTCTGCATATTGTGCTTTTTGCTCAAGTTCAGTTTTTTCTTTACTCCATTGAGCCTTTTCGCCTAAAAGTGGTTCAAGTTCTTTATAAGATTTTGTTAATTTTTGATAATCAGGTGTTCCATCTTCTTTTAAGAACTTTTCAGGAATAGCAAAGTCGTCTTGATTGTTGCTTTCATCGTTTGTAGTAACACTATTGACAGCCTTATCATCTATGTTTTCAGGCTTATTTACATTAGAGTTATCTGAATTCACAGGCTCAGTATTTAAGTTATCTGTCATAGATTCATCGGTTGTTGTCGTTGTGTCGCCAGTTAGCATAAAGTTACTCCTTATTATTATTTGTTACTTTCTTTTTTTGCTCTCATAAAATCGTCTTCCCATTTGTCGGTATCAGCAATTAATTTCAACATTCCTTTTATGATTAAAGGGTCTATTGTGCTATTTGCTTGATTAACAATATGATTCAGTTGATATGTTCTTATTTCCTGATACTCTTTTGATATTAATAAATTTCTTTTTTTTAGAATTAATTCTTTATCAATACTCATATTACATTCCTTGTTCTGGTGTTTGTGGCAAAATTCCTGCATCATTTACTGGTGCAGGTGGTGCAATATTTTGTTGTGGAATTTCTAAATTACCTGTTGGTGGTGATAATTGCGGTTGAGGCATTGAAGCAAGAAACCTTTCAGGATTTTCAACTCCTTTTTGTTCCCAGAACCAAGTAAATATTTTTTGCCAATTTAAAGGTAATACATTTGCAAACTTTTCAAAAGCTAGAGCCATATTATCAGCATTTGAAACACGTTCAAGGAAAGATGAACGATCTGAATATTTATATTGATATTTTCCTTGTCTTACAGAATCATCAATCTCAATAAATTCTCTTTTGTCGTCTTTATTGTTATAAATAGTTTCTTTTCCTGTTGTGAAATTAGCTTTTAAATCTGCTGTTTTTTCAACAATAGGAATAGTTAAATCTTGATTTACAACGTCCAATAACATAAATAATCTTGTTGTTTGACCTTGAACTTTAACGCTTATTTCAGTTGCAGTGGCATCTCTTTTCTCGTCTTGTCCTGTCATATTAGGAAATATGCCTGATACTTCTGATATTATTCTATCTAAACTTAAAATATCATTAATAAAAATATCAGATTCAAACTTCATCGGAGTTATAGGGACATCTTTATATAAGTTTGGGTCAAAAGTTATTACTTTCCCTGGATAAAGTTTAATTTCTTCTTGTGTAAAAAAGTCTTTTGGTGCATAAATCGGTGGATTAGCATTTAATGTTTGCATATCAAGCGTTTTGCTCATTAAATCTTCTTGCATAAGCGCAAGTTCATAAACTGACATTATAGGAGTAATTCCCCTTTTTAAGTCAGGGTCTAAAATAAAAGTACCGAATACAAAAGGATTTTCAACAAATTGGTTTTCTTGAAACCTTACAACGTATTTCCTGCCAACTACAACAACGTGCCAATTGTTTAAAACAGTACCATCTTTAAGTTTTATATTTCCCCAATGCTCTAAAACTTCGATAGTATTTCCATTTACTACTTCATCTTTTAATTTGCTTGCATTTTGATTCTTATTTTCAGATAACGAAGTAGAACTTGTTAATTTTTCTTTTAAAAATTCTTTACACTCTTTTGATACTTTATAAATCTTGTTATTTATTATGTCATCAGGAGTTCTAAATCTTTTTAGTATCTTAGGACAAGAATCCCAATCCTCCATTTGTGTAACATCAAAAACAAAATTAACAGGATTTACTGAATAAACATAAGGATTATCATATTTAGTTATATAATCAATATAAAACTTCTTTCCAGATTGTAGAGCTTTTAAGATTTTAGGAAGTTTTGATACATCATCTTTGAACATAGCTTCAAAAAAACTTATTGGTCTTCTTATTTGCTTTTTTTCTTGCTTCCAACCGACAAAAGCTATCATTTCGCCATATAAAAGCCCATTATCAATAATTTCATCAATTCTTTTTTGTAATTTCATCTCTTCAAAGATGTTTACAAGCATGGCTTTTTGTTTATTTGAATTGTTATCAGAGTCTTGATTTTCACCTGCAACATCAAACATTGAACTTGTATTTGCATAAACATTCTTCCAGATAAAAGCCTTTAAAGTTTGATAAAGCATAAACAGCTTACACATTTTAACTTTGGCTTTCCATTGTTCTTCTGTATTATTTTTTTGCTGAGGTTTATTTTTAAAGAATATTTCTGCAATAAGTTTATCTGAATTTACAATCAATTCATTTCTAGCAGTTTGCCAAGTTGTAAAACTTGAAGTAATGGATTGGACAAGTTCCTCTTGATAATCATCATTTAACTTTATTTTTTTGTCTTCTTTTTCGTATATAAAATCGTAAGACATTATTTACCTTTTTTCTTCGGTGTTACTTTTTTTACAGCCTGTTTAACAGGTTTTACTTTTGTTTGCTTATGAACTATTGCACTAACGGCATTAATATGGTTTTTTACTGCTTTCATCATTTTAGGATTTTTCTTGTGCTGTTCTGCTCTTGAAATATCATCAATTGCATTTCTAATTTCATACGGTTCTATTTTTGATGATTTTCTTTCTGTTGCTTCACAAATCTGTGGCTTTAATGTTGTTTTCTTTTTTGCCATTGGTTTTGTTACTCCTATCTAATTTGGAACAATTGGAAAATAATATTCAACTAAATAACTGCCTGCATCAAAAGGATGTTCGAGAAATTTTAATTCATTGTCTTGCTTAATCCTGTGATGAGTAGGAACATCAACTAACGATGTTCCTGTTTTAAACTTTAAGTTGTACATATTATGAAGAAACCATTTGCATTTTGGGTCTACGAATATGCAAACATCACCTTTAGCATTTTTTACTTTTGCATTAAATGAAGCAATTCTGCTTTTTATTGGAGGATTGAACGATCTTAAATGGAATTTGTGGTCTTTATATCCATAGGCATAAAGAGCGTTTCTGATAAGTGCATAATTTGTAAACTCAGAATTGCAACTACGATTATCGCCAGAAGCATCACCATTGATAATAATTGTACTTTTATGCTCTGGATACCGCCTGATAAACTCAGCAATAGCATTAGTAGTAGATGTGTTTTCAATGATGATTTCATCGATATAATAAACCTTTTTGTCGTCTTTATGTGCAATAATCCAACACATTGGGTCTACGTTAAAATCACAAGTTAAATGCAATGGAATATTAGGGTTATAATTTAGTTTTCTGACGTTTTTATCAGAAAAACCTTTTACAACAAGACCGCTTTGATAATTTCCAAACTCACCAAGCACATTGATTCTGTAATATTCAGGGTCATAAGCTGACTTTAGTTCTTCAACAAAATGCTCAGGAAGATAAATATTTTGTGTTGTAGGGGCAAAGATAATTCTGTAATTAGGCTTCTTGTTCTCAACAAATAGTTTATAAATCCATCCTTTTGATTCTTCTGGGTTTGTATGACCGAATAATCTATATACAAAATTGTTCCATTCAGGTTTACTGCTTGCTCTTAAACGTCCTAAAAGCTGTTTTATTGTTGAATGTCCTACTTGTGAAGCCTCTTCGATTTGACACCAATGCAAGTTTAATGATTTAAGTTTTTCTGAATCGTCTAAGTCTTTAAATAAGATTTCAGATCCGTTTTTAAATGTTATCAATTTGTCGGTCTTGTTATATTTATAGTGAATACCTTTTTTGTAGCCGAATGCTTCTAAATGATTAAAATACTCAACCATTGTTGTTCTTTTAAGCAATTCATAAGTCTTAGCACCTACAAGCCCTCTACAACCTGCATACTTACGACTTAATAAAACACCAAGCAAACTACCGCACCAAGTTTTTCCCGAGCCATAACCGCCTTGATAAACTGCAACATCAAGAGCAAAATTTTTATTTGGTTCTAAAAACAGCTTTTGTGCAGGAAGTAATTTATAATGTGCCATTTTCTAAATTTTCAAACGCTTCAATAAACATCAAATTCAGTTTTGTTTTAACTTGATGCACTTCTTGCAAAAACTGTTTTATTTCTGCTTGAATTTTTTCTAATCTTTCAACTTTTTTTCTTTGGTTTATTTTCTGCATTAATATAAAGTTAGGTTTATAATTTTCTGGTCTTTTATTTGTTTTTAAAACGACAATTTCTTGATTATCCATAACAAAATTAGGTTTATAGTAATCCATTTCATCAGAAATTATTACTTTATTTTCAGATCGTGTTTTATCTTCTTTACTGAATAAACCTTTTTTCATTTCTTTACCTGTCATTTTTTTAACGTGTGCAACGTAAGAGTTCCAGTTTTCTTGTTCTTTTGGTGTTAAATAAAGCAAAAGTTCTAATTCATAAACGGCTTCTTGAATGTTTAAATCTCTCATTTTCTTACCTTATTTCTGAAAATCCGATACTAAGGCGGTAATTTTTAAGACCAATTTAAAATCACTTCCGAAAATCAGAAAAATAAAACTAAATATCTGCTAAATTTTCAACAATATTCACTTCTGGCATATCAATATTGATATTTGCTTTTTCATCAAGACCAAGTGCTAATCTTTGACCTTTTTGTATTTTTTCAAGTGCTGTTGCTGCTCTTGCTAATTGTGCAAGGTCATTTTCTAAATCTATTATTTTTGGATCTTTGCCAGCTACAACTTGATAAGTATCTTTTTTTATTTTTTCTATTATTTTTTTAGCCAAAAAGTCAAATTGTTCTATATGTTCTTGGTTTCTTTGAACTTTTATATCAATTATTGTTTCTTCGAGTTTTTCTTTGACTTTTTTCTCAATTCTTCTCTTTTTTTCGTTAAGATTTTTTTTTGAAAACCTTTTGCTTATTTGAATCGCAGTAATTTGTAAATTTGGAAATTTCTCCGCAATAAAACGAGGCTTTTCACCCTTGAGATACAATGCCTCTATTTTGTCCCAATCTTTTTGTGTTGGCTTCGTTTGTTTTCCCATTCACTTAATTACTTTTCCCTCTCTAATAAAAAACCTCTGGCGGGTAACGTGCCAGAGGTGTGAAACTAATCTAAAACCAGAAAGATTAACTTCACTTAGAATTACTTAGTGCGGAGGTCGATAGTTGATATTAATTCTTTTGTATCGTTAAAATCTACTGTGCGATGTCTTATTTCTATTATCTTATTTTTTTTATTTCTTATTTCTGTAATCTTACTATATCGCCAATTCATTTTGGCTCTTGTTCCTGCTTTGACTAAATGATATTCATAGGCTAATTCTTTTAATGATTCTTGAATTTTATTATCTGCTTTGTGATTTTTAAATCTTTGGATTAATTGATGATTGTCGGTTAATCGAGTTTCACTTAAAACAGCTATTTTAGCATTACAATTAGGGCATTTGTTTAAAATTTCTAAATATCTTTTATGCAAATTCTGAAAATTAGAAAGATGTAAAATCCTGTCAGCTTGATATTTTCCATTACAGCAATATATCATTTTTTAAGCACCACAAAAGAATATTCAAAAAAGCCCTCAGCCCTCGATTTATTTCAATCTGTCGACTCGTACAATTCCACTTTTCTAATGATACATAATTTTATTACACATTTCCAGTTTAACAACTGTTATTTTTGAAAGGCAGTCATCCTATAAACGACCTTGCCTATTATGTTAAGACTGGTTACTTCATCACCTGATATATGTTCAGGTGGATAATCTGGATTATCTGATTTTATTGTTATTGTTTTTAACCCACACAAAAGTCTTTTACAGAAAAATCTATCTCCAAATCTTAAAACATAGATGTCTTTATCTCTTATGAAATTATAATCTACATCAATATCTGCAATTAATAGATCGCCATCATTTATTGTAGGATACATAGAATTATTAAATATTTTTACAGCTGTTAATCTATCTGCTTTTTTATATCCCATTTTGGCAAGTTCAGCTTTCGATATATCTATAATATCAAATACCTCATTATATGCACCGCCACCTGCTGATGCATTTATAATAGGGATTTTATAACAATTGTTTTCTACTACTGCAATAGCGTTTTTGTCTTTCATATCTCCTGTACCTGTCATTAGCCAGTCATAAGAGATGTTTAATTCATTTGCTATCTTATATAAAATAGATTCAGAGGGAAATCTTTCTTCTTTTAAATATTTACTAATTATACTTTGTGAGAGCCCTGCAATTTCTGCAAATTTAATTTGAGTTAAATTAAAATCTTTTTGAACCTGCTTTAATCTTTCTGCGATGGTCATAATTTATTCCTATTAATAATAATCGCCATTACATTCATAGCGTGGCGTTTATTTCCACGCTATGAATGTAAATTAATAACCTTTGTAATTATAAGTTCTGCCGTCATTTGCTCCATAGTTTTGTTGTGGAGTATTAACATTTAGAGTACCGTATTGACCAGTATTAGGATTCATATTGCCTTGCGTGGAATAATTATCTAATTTTGTTGAATTAGAATCACTTCTAACGTAACTATTTACATAAGTACCATTAGAGCGTGTATAGCCACTTACTCGGTCATAAGCAAATGATGGTGTTGCTATAACTAATAACATAGTGATTAATAATAATTTTTTCATAATAACTCCTATTAAATTTATTGTCCTACTGCCTTTAATTTAACAATATCCGTATAGTTTTGAGCTGCCATAGTTTCAACCGTAACAAAACTACCCTTAATGTAATTAATATCCATATTTGTTTTTTCTTGTTCCGCTTTCACAACTTCAACGGAATGCAAAAGAGCTTTAAGCATTTCAGTATTTTCGCTTGTTTGCAGTTTATGCAACTTATTTTCAGTTCTAATTGCTTTTAATTCTTTATTTATTGAATCAAACCTAGCATTCATTACATTAAACTGTTCTAAAACTATTTTTTGAAATTCTTCGTTATTCATTTAATAATTCCTTGTTTTTTAATTCAAATAAGTAAAATTATATTTTTTGGCAATGTTTTGAGTTTCTCTTATTAAATAATCAGTAGTTTCATTTATAAATTCACTATATTCCTCATTATTTTTATATTGCTCTGTTATTTGAGTAGAATGTCTTTTTAAATATAGGAGTAATTGAGCATTAGATTTAAAATAAAAATGAATATCTTGTCTTAATCTATAGTAATTTTGAACAGAAATTATTATGCAAGGAAGAGATAAAAGCAATGGAACAATAATCCAAAGATAAAGAATATTAGCTGAATTGTTTTCTGTCTTTATCTCAATTTGATTTAAAAATAGAAAGACATAATAAATAATGATAAAAATTTTTTCTTTAATTTTTATTTTAAACACTCCTTTACATTTCTTAATTTATGACTTTGTATTATTGCATTTTATTACTTTGTCATATATAATAAGATTATAGTTAAACAATAGTTAAATACAAAACACAATACTAAAAAAGGAGGACTAATGCAAGTAAAACAGGCAAAAGAATTCAAATGTACATTTTCTATATCATTACCAGTACATTTAATAGAAGAACTGGAGAATATGGCAAATGGCACATCAAGAACAAAATTAATTTGTGAAGCCGTTAAGGAATTCATTAAAACAAAAAAAAAGAACTAACCTAAAAAGGTTAATCCTAAAAAATCTATTAAATTAATTCTAACAAAAATATTCAAGCCTATCAATGGGCTTAATTGCAGTGCGGAAAAAGGTAAAAAATGAAAAAATTCAGCTTAAAAATTGAAATTAAACAGTTTTGGGAAAGAGAAGTATTTGCAGAAACAAAAGAAGAAGTAGACAAGATTTTAACCGCTTTCTGTGAAACTGTTTTAAAAGAAGGCAAAGCCTTAGAACAAGATAGTCTTTTTACTCTAAAAGAACAATGGAGCGATGACGAAGAAATAACAGAAATTTGAGGCTTCAAAATGGATGAAATAATAAACTCAATTCGAGAAGTTGCGGAAGAAACAGCAGAGGGATTATTCCCAGAAAACCAAATGGGTTGGCTTAAAGAAAGAACAAATTTTGTAGCAACTTTCATTAAAGATTTTGAAAACACCTATTACACAAAAAAGGCTATTCAAAAATGATTACTAAATTTAATTATGGTCAATGGCACGATGAATCAGATGTTGGACTTGGATGGGGATTTCCTAGCTTACAACTACACTATGCAAACAAAAAGATTATTTTAGACGACTTTCCCAACTCTTCCAAAGAAATAACAGTTGAACAGGCTCTTGATTTTGTAGAAATCTTTGCAGAGCAATTCTTTGAAAATGAACCAGAAGATATTGCAGATTCAATTATAAATTTTGAAATTGATTACTTAATGACAGCGTAAATATTTTTTTAAGAGGTAACAAATTATGGCAACAGTATTACAGCCACAGGCTTTTACAAACGAAGAAAGACAAAAGTATATTGGTGGATCTGATATATCCGCAGTTATGGGATTAAACAGATGGAAAACACCATTAAAACTATGGGCGGAAAAAACAGGAAAAATTGAACCTGCTGATTTATCAAATGTTGATGCCGTTAAAATGGGAAATACTCTTGAAGAGTTTGTGGCTCAACAGTTTTCAACAGAAACAGGAAAAACAGTAAGAAGAGCACCTAAAAAATACACTCATAAAGAATACGATTTTATGGGAGCAAATATTGACAGACTTGTAACTGGAACAGATGAACTTCTTGAATGTAAAACTTGTTCCCTCTGGAAAAAAGATGAATGGGGCGGTGATGATATTCCTCAAGAATATATTCTACAAGTTATGTGGTACTTAGGAATAACAGGCAGAAAAACAGGATATATAGCAGTTTTAATTGGTGGTCAACATTTTAGATACAAAAAGATTGATTTTGATTCAGAACTATTTGAAACAATGATTGAACAAGCGTTAGAGTTCTGGAATTGCGTACAAAATGACATTCCCCCTGCAATTTTACCTGCTGATTCAGAAACCTTGCTTGAATTGTATCCTAGCCACTCCGTAGACATTATTGAAAATATGGAAATAGAAGATAAAGTTGCTTATCTGCAAGAACTTAAAATGCACATTAAAAGTATGCAGGACGAACAAAAAGAAATTGAAACAGAGTTGAAAAATATCATCAATGAAAATATGGGAGTAAAAACTCCAAATTACGTTGTTACTTGGAAAGAACAAACCTCAAAAAGAGTTGATACTCAAAGACTTAAAGATGATGGAATATACGAACAATACTTATCCGAATCATCAACAAGAGTTTTAAGAATCGCTAAAAATAAGGGGGTAGCGTAATGTCAACACAAGCGCAAGTATCAGCTTTAAAGCAAAAGGCACAAGATAACAGACAAAAAGCTAAACCCATTCAAGCACTTATACAAAACAGTTTAGCCGAACTTGGTAAAGCAGTACCAACCCATATGAACGCTGAAAGAATGGTGAGAATTGCTTTAACAACATTAAGATTAAATCCTAAATTAATGGATTGTACACCAGAAAGTTTCTTAGGTGCATTATTTCAATCGGCACAATTAGGATTAGAACCAAATATTGAGGGACAGGCTTATATTATCCCTTATGAAAATTCTAAAAAACTTAACGGCAAATGGGTAAAAGTAACAGAAGCACAATTTCAGATCGGATATAAAGGCTACGTTGAATTATTTTACAGACACGAAAAAGCATTATCTTTGGATATGCAAGCAATAAGAAAAAATGACATTTTTGAATATGAATACGGAACAAACGCTTATATAAAACACGTTCCAAAATTTACAGACAGAGGCGAAGTAATTGCATATTATGTAGTCGCAAAATTAAAAGACGGTGGCACTCTGTTTAAAGTTATGTCTAAAGAAGAATGTATTGCACACGGTCAAAACCATTCTAAATGCTATGTAACAAAAACTTGGAATGAAGAAACCAAAAGAATGGAAAAAGTTAAAGAGCCATATTTTACCGAGCATTCCCCTTGGGCTAAAGACCCTGATGCAATGTGTTTGAAAACTGTATTAATTCAAACAATGAAATTATTACCAAAATCCGTAGAAATTCAGCACGCATTAAAAATGGATGCAACAACAAAAAGTAAAATCAATCTGGATATGATTAACATCCCTGATGAAACAAACTGGCAGGATGATTTAATCCCAATAGAAAGCGATGAAGTAATTGAGGAGGTATAAAGAAATGACTAATGAAGATAACAGCTTTAAATTAGCCGGCAAAGTGGCTTGGATTGGAATTAAGCATAACAGCGATACTGGAAAGCCTACAACAACTATAAGACTTGATAAAAAACAATTAAACGGCACTTATATGAACTTATTTATTAAGTTCCACAACACAAAAAACAGAAACACCGCAGACATAATGATGAATGAAATACAAAAAGACGATTTAATCAGAGTAAACGGACAAATAACCTCTTATAAAGATAAAAATACTAAGGAAGAAAAAATTCAATTAATCGGATGGGGTTATAAAAAAATCGAATGGGATCCTGCCAAGAAAAAGTTTGTTGATGTGGAAGATGAACAACCTGATGACACTTACGAAATGTATGACGAATATTAATCATTTATAAGTGAGAGTAGAAAATGGACGGCTGGATTAAACTACATAGGCAAATAATTGAATGGGATTGGTACAAAGACCCTAATACTTTTAAACTGTTCTTGCATTTGCTCTTAATGGCTAATCATAACACCAATAAATGGCGAGGAGTTACGATTGAAAAAGGTCAAGTTCTTACAGGAAGAATAATTTTATCTCAACAAACAGGACTTTCAGAACAAGAGATTAGAACTTCTTTAAAACGGTTAAAATCAACCAACGAACTAACCATCAAAACAACCGCCCAATATTCAATCATAACTTTAAATAATTGGCATAAGTATCAAGACATCAACCAGCAATCTAACCAACAACTAACCAGCAATCAACCAGCTTCTAACCAGCAACTAACCACTAACAAGAATGAAAGAATTAAAGAATTAAATAATAATAATTTAACTAACGTTAAATTATATGGCGAATTTAAAAATATTTTTTTATCAAATGACGAAATTTTGAAATTAAGGGAAATTTACCAGGATAGATTCTCAGAAGCGATTGAAATTCTTTCAAGCTATGTAGCCTCTAAAGGTAAAAAGTACAAAAGCCATTATGCGGTACTCGGGAAACATAATTGGGTTTACAAAAGATTGTTTGAAGATGAAAAAATCAGCAGAACCGCTAAAACAAAAACTTTCATATCGGCAAAACCTGCAACTGCAAATGTTAAAGAGGTAGATTATGAAAAATTGTCAAGATAGCATAGCAAAATTAACTAAAAATATGCCGCTTTCAGATTTTAATAATCCACCTGCGGATAAAAAAACAGATTTATTTGTTTATTCGGAAGAATACCGCAAAATCTACAACGATTATAAATTTCAAGAGCAACTGCGTAATGCTCAAGAGATTTTTAAGGCAACAGGCAGTATTGAGGAAGTAAATAAATTTTGTAGGTCTGTACGGATGGCAGAACAGGCTCAAAATTTATTAAAGCAAAGCAAAATAAATAAAAGATTTTTATCCTGCACCTTTGATAATTACAAAACAGAAAACAACATACAGCTAGAAGCTCATAAAAAAGCTAAAGCGTATGCAGGCAATATTGATAAATACCTTGAAAACGGTACAAATCTAATAATTTGCGGTTATGGCAGTGTAGGAACTGGAAAAACTCATCTTGCAAATGCAATAGCAAGAGAACTTATGACCTCAAGTGGTATTCCTTGCAAGGTAATCAGAGTTGATGCGTTGATAAAAGAGCTAAAACAAACATTTTCCATTAAAGAATTTGTAGAGGTTGAAGTCTTAATCATTGACGATCTGGGAAAAGAAATTGGTACAGATTGGGTAACTGAACAGATTGATGCAATTGTAAACGCTAGATATGAGCGAATGAAACCGACAATTATCACTACTGAAAACGATATTGATACATTAGAAAAAAATTATAACAACAAGGGCAGAGCTGTTATTTCAAGACTTACGCAAGATTTTTTCTTGATAAAGCTCAATGGGGAAGATTACAGAAAAAAAAGATAACTTTTGTCTGGAAAAGTTAAGGGTGGTTGAGTATGGAATTGTCAATATCAAATTATAAATTTGTTGAAAGCCAAGCTCATAGAATAGCTCACACAATATGCAGTAAAGAATATAACGGTTATACATTGACCTGTGAGTTTGATTTTATGCACGCAAAAGTATTTTTTCAAAGTAAAAGTTATTTGAAAAATACAGAGCAAAAATGTATCGGAATGCTTTTATATGACTTTGAAAATGACATTATAACGCTAAGAAAAACCTGTTTTGAAGCAGATAAACACGAACACCATAAAAGCAATTCATTGGCTGTAAGTTACGACTTATTCAAGCATTTAAGAATTAAAGACAGGATTGAAATTCACGAAGTTAGCAGAGTTAGCAAGAAATGCAATATCTACAAAATTGGAGTAAGAAAAGCAACCGACAAAGGACAATTTAGACACTATCAAAAAGAGGGTTATGAACTTCAATTTTTTATAGGTCGAGAGCATTTCAGAGTGGAAGAACAAAAAGTTCGTAAAACAAAAAGAATAAGGCAGGGAAAATGAAAGATTTTGAATTAGAACCAGAAGAAACTGATGAAGAAAACATTGATGAGGACTATATTCCTGATTATGAGGATGAAAGAGCTTCACTATTACGACACGATGATTATTTAAGTGCTTAAAAATACTATGAAAAAGCCCTCTATGAACTCAGATATTAAAGAATTTGGTGTTCACATCATATCAAACGGCAAATTAATAAAAACACCATATATTCAAAGCACCGATGATTACAATCATTACACGCATAATCTTCATCACTACATAAAATCAAGCAAATATTACAAAAATAAGGCTTGGTATGAAGAAAAGGGAATTAAACAAAAACTAATCTTTATGACAATACGAATGCACGAAGATTTAGAAATATATCCAATATTGGATGATAAATTTTTCAAAAAATACGGCATAAAAAGACAGGATCTTTTATTCAATAAAAAATGGTCTGAATACTAAGAAAGTAGGAAAAAATGGACGAAAAAGAATTAGCAACACTATTGAACGGCAGAGAATATCTATCAGAAATAACAAAAGAAGAGGAAGAACTTGCAAAGAAAAACGGTCTTGTGGTTGTTTTTGGTCAAAGCGATGACCTGATGGAATTTAGAGGAGCTATTAATGATGAATTTGATTGTTACGGCGGTGGTACTGCTTATTTAACAAAAGAGGGTTTGCTTGAAAATGATTGTGAGGACGAATATTGCCCTTACTTTAACAAAATACAGCAAGAAGCCACTCAAATTTTAGCGGTTTGGATTGACGGAATAACTCCATTAGATGAAAAGGGCTGGACTTGGCAATATCGCTCAAAAGATTTAGAAGGGAAATTTGAAACCTTTGAAATATTAGAAGATGGCGAAAAATACTGTAAAGGAATTGTATTCTCCATCTATAACCTGAAATAAGAAAGCGAGGTAAAAGCGTAAATGCAACAAGAAGAAATCAAGTTTGAAGAATTACTTGAAACGGTCAAAACGGTAAATTCAAAGGATAAAACAAGGCTATTAGGTCAATGTATTAACGATGAATTAACCGAATTACTCCAAAAAGTAAACGAATACAAAAAAGGTGCTGAATTAAATATCAAAATCACCATAATGCAGGGCGATAGAAACGAACTAAACATTTTAGCAGATATTTCTAAAAAAGTCCCAAAAGGCAAAATCAAGCAAAATGTATTCTATCAGGATTCAAAAGGGTCGTTATATATGGATGACCCAAGCCAGTTAAAACTGATAGATGCAAGGAAAGTCGAGAGTATAAATGAAAGAAAGGCATACAATGATTAAAGCGGCAATTGATAAAATTTTAGAATTAAAAAATCAAGATACTGATTCTAAAGTTAAGGTTTAATGCCAATAAGATAAACGAAACTTATATTTTATTATCACTGTTAAGACGTATTGGCAAAAATGCACCTGAGGGAGTTAGTATTAAATGCTATGCATATCAAACTAAGAATAAAACTACATTAACAGTATCTGATAATGATATTTCAAAACAAGCATTGGAGGTGAATAATGAACGATAGATTAAAGTTTAGGGTATTTGATATTGCTAGAAATGAATATTGCGACTTAACAAGAGAAGATGTTTTATTTTTCATAGGGACAAATGGTAAGCTATGCAGATGTTTACTATATGACGGCGGTTACACAGCATTAACATATCCTACTAATGAATTTTTTAAGGTTGAATTTTGCACAGAACTAAAAGACAAAAACAGCAAGCTTATATATGAGGGCGATATGTTTAAGCCAGACTATGACAACGAAGAAGAAAGTTGTATTGTTATTTGGGATGATGAAACAGCTAGTTTTAAAGTTCGTTGTGATGGTCATTTTGAGCAATGGAATGGTCTTTATGAAACAACTGTGGAATGGTCTGAGAATATTGAGCTTGCTGATTATCTAGGCGAAGAAATAATCGGCAACATCCACGAAAACCCTGAACTTTTAGAAATTAAATAAATGGGTATTATTATAAAATATAAAAAATGGCGAAAATATCAAGACTACAGAATTAATCAATATTGCATATCGGAGTGTCCTAAGTGCATTGTGGATAAATCTAATGGATCTGCATTTTGTTGGGGAAAGTTTAGCAAAGACAGTAAAACTTATTTAGGACGTGGTATTGAATGCGAAAAAATAATTAATTTTTGCTTTAGTGATGACGTTAAACAGATTTAAAAAGCGAGGAAAAATAAAATATGGAACTTATGACAATTGAAGATGTTAAGAACTTTTTTAAAGTAAAAAAAAGAAAAACCATTGATGATTGGCTTAACAGAGGAGTTTTAGACAAAGATAAACTTACTATAAAAGTGGGTGGTCGTAGATTTTTTGTAAAAGAAAGGTTAATAGAATTTTTAAATACTCGATCCGCTTCTTGAAAAGCGGACTTTCGAGGGCATTCTGAATTACATAATATGAAAAAATTAATATGAGTGTATATCAAAAAGGAAAAGCAGGTAAGTGGTACTATAAGTTTATGATAGATGGAGTGTTCTATCATAAAGCGTGTAAAGGTGCTACTTCCCATAAAGAAGCTTTAAAATATGAAAACGAAATGAAGTCAGCGGTAATGCACGGCAATCTTGGCTTTGTTAATAAAAAAGGTAAAACCACATTACAGGAAGCAGTCGAACTTTTTATTAATTATTCAAAAGTTAATAAAAAAAGTTATCAGCTTGATGTAAACTATACCGCTAAATTTATTGAAGAATGGGGGGTAAATACTCCTTTGGTGGATATAACTCCTCAAAAAATAGAAGAATTCAAAGCTAAAAGATTAAAAATAAATTCTAATGCTACAGTTAATCGCTATGTAGCGGCTTTTAGTAAAATGTGTAATCTTTGTATTTCAAATAAAATGATAGAAAACAATACTTGTTTACACGTTACAAAGCTCAAAGAAAAAAATACAACTATTAGATTTTTAACAAAAAAAGAAGAACAAAGTTTATTTGAACAGATTCAAGGTACTTATCTTTATTCAATTGTGTTATGTGCATTACATACAGGAATGAGAAGAGGTGAAATTTTAAATTTAAAATGGCAAAATATTACAGGCGGATACATAGAATTATTAGAAACAAAAAGTGGTAAGGCTAGAAAAATACCAATTTCAAATAAACTTCAAGAGGAATTAGACAAATTAGACAAAATTTCTGAATATGTTTTCACTAATCCTGCAACAAAAACTAAGTATATGGAGATAAAAAAAGGATTTAATAAAGCAGTTAAAGATGCTAATATAAAAAAGTTTAGGTTTCATGACCTTAGACATACTGCGGCAACAAGACTTGTAGAAAAAGGAATTGACCTTGTAGTTGTGCAAGAATTGTTAGGACATTCGCAAATATCTACAACAATGAGATATGCTCATCCAGTTCCTGAAAGAAAGCAAGTTGCTATTAATATTCTCAATGATTATTAATGTATCGCTTATTCTCTTTTAATTACGATTAGACAAATATTAGACAAACATTTAATAATATAAAGCTATAAACAAGCCGACATGGGGAATCGAACCCCAGACCTACAGTTTACGAAACTGTTGCTCTACCGACTGAGCTATGTCGGCTTAATCTATAATTTACAAAAGTATAACTTAAAATAGTGAAATTGAAAAGAGCCTCAAAAAAGAGGCTCTTAATCTATTGATTATTCGAATAAAGAACTTACTGATTCATCATCATGTATTCTTGTTATTGCTTCGCCTAAAAGATAAGCTATGTTTAATTGAGTGATTTTTGAGGAAGCGCCTTCTTTTAATGGCAAGGTGTTAGTGATAATTATTTCTTTAGCAGGTGAATCTTCAAGTCTTTGAAGAGCAGGGCCGCTAAATACTGCGTGTGTTGCGCAGATATAAACTTCTTTAGCACCTTCTTTTAGAAGAACTTTTGCGCCTTCTGTTATAGTTCCTGCTGTATCAATAATATCATCAAAGATAATAGCTGTTTTACCTTCTACTGAACCGATTAGATGTTCAACTTTTGCTTCATTATGAGCTTTTCTTCTTTTGTCAATAATAGCAATAGGGCAGTCTAATTTTTTAGCATAGTATCTCGTTCTTTCAACACCGCCTGCATCAGGGCTTACTGCAACTATATTGTCAAGATTTTTACTTTTAATGTAATTGATAATTGCAGGAGCAGAGTAGATATGATCTACAGGAATATTAAAGAAACCTTGTAATTGTCCTGTATGAAGATCCATTGCTAAAACACGAGTTGCGCCTGAAGTTGTAAGAAGATCAGCAATTAATTTAGCAGAAATCGCTTCTCTTCCTGATGCTTTTCTGTCTTGTCTTGCATAAGCATAATAAGGAATAACAGCTGTAACTGACTTTGCACTTGCTCTTTTGAAAGCATCTATCATTAATAGAAGTTCCATAAGATTTTCATTTACAGGATCAGATATGGGTTGAACAATGAAAACATCATCGCCACGAATACTTTCTTGTATTTTCACATAGATTTCACCGTCGCTGAAGTTTTTAATTTGCATAGGACCAACAGATGTGCCCAAATATCTTGCAATAGATTGAGCAAGGTCAGTATGTGATCTACCTGAAAATATTTTTATATCGTGTGTAGGTTTTATTGTAAATTCTTGCTCAGGCATGCTCATTTGAATAACCAATTTAAGGTCCTCCTATATTATTTCATTTTTTTGAACAGTACATATCTTTTTTTCTACCCAGCCTTCAACCGCTTTTTGCGGGCTTCTTCCAATGGCTAAAGAGCCTTCGGAAACTTCTTTTGTTATAACTGATCCTGCTGCAACAGCTGATTTTTTGCCAAGTTTTACAGGAGCAATTAAAACTGAATTAGAGCCAATTTTAACTCCATCTTCAATTATTGTTTTACTTTTTATTTTAGTTATGGGGTCATAATTAGCTGTAATTGTTCCTGCCCCGATATTTACCTGCTGACCAACTTCAGCATCACCGACATAAGCCAAATGAGCTGCATTAGTATTATTTGAAATATTTGAATTTTTAACTTCAACAAAATTGCCAATTCTTACATCATTTGCAACATTAACATTTTGTCTTAAATGTGCAAAAGGGCCTATTTGGGAATTTTCGCCAATAGAAGAATCTGAAATTTTTGATTGAATAATTTTAACATTTTTCTCAATTTTTACATTTCCGCAAAAATAAGAATTAGGTCCAATTTCACAATCTTCAGCTATATTATTTTCGCCATCAATGTAACAACCTGGATAAATTACTGTATCTCTTCCAATTGTCGTTTCAGGTGAAATCCATGTTGAAGCAGGATCAATTAAAGTAACCCCTTCAGTCATAAGATAATTGTTGGTTTTATCTTTTAAAATGGTTGTTGCAGCCGCTAAATCAGCTTTTGAATTCACTCCGAACATCTCTTTATTATCTTCAAGAATATAACCTTGAACTTTAAAATTATTTTTAACCGACCAGCTCACGATGTCTGTAAGGTAATATTCACCTTGTTCATTGTTTGTTGTCAGTTCAAAAAATGCAGGCGATACTTTTTCCCAATCGAAACAGTATACTCCTGCATTAACTTCATTTATTAATTTTTGTTCTGATGTTGCATCTTTTTCTTCAATAATACCCGATACATCACCGTTTTCTGTCCTTATAATTCGTCCGTAGCCTTTAGGATTATCAAATTTTGCAGACATAACAGTAAGCACAGACTTACTTTCATTATGATAGGTTATAAATTTTTCAATTGTTTCTGCAGTTAATAAAGGTGTATCTCCGCATAATACAAGGATATTACCTTTAAAACCCTTCAATCGGTCATACGCTTTAAAAACAGCATCGCCTGTTCCTAATTGCGGTTGTTGAAGAATAGAAGTAATATTTGAATTTTGATAAGTGTTTTCAACAAAATCTGATACGGTTTCAGCCTGATGTCCAACTATGCAAAATATTTCATCTGCAGCATTAGCTTTTATTACAGAATTTATGACTCTTTCCAGTAAGGTTTTACTGAAAACTTTATGTAAAACCTTGGGTGTGGAGGATTTCATCCTTGTTCCTTTACCCGCGGCAAGAATAATAGTTTTAATATTATTAGTTTTACTCATGCACTATCTCACAATCTCTATACACTTATTATCAAACAAAAATTATAAAAATAATTGTTTTTATTACACGAAACATTAAGTTTTTTTTACATTTTTACATCTTGAAGTAAACTTTGATAATCAAGATAAGATTTAGCTATATCTTTTCTATAATAGATACCTTTGAATTTTAAATTTTCTAATTCTGAATAAACATTATCAAACGCTCTTCTTAATGTAGAACCTGTTGCAACAGCTGTTAAAACATTTTCGCCGTTTGTAACTTTTTCCTTAAATCTATTAAAAGTAATATCTTCTTCAAAAATAGTAATATCATCATTGTCAAAAAATTCTAAGCCGAGTATTTTCTGATCTTTTAACGGTTTTCCCGGAATTATACCCGAGCGAACTTGAACTGCAACAGAATAAGCCTCATTTGTTTTAACTATACAGTCAAAATCCTCTAAAGCACCTGTTGCTGTTGCATATAAGAGATTAAATAAATCATCGTCAATTAAAGGTAAAATTGTTTGGGCATCAATCATTCCAAAATCACCTTTAAATCCTAGCAAATAAAGTTCGCCTCTTCCGTCAATTATTATTTGAGTTTGCAACACACCCGTAAAATTATGACCTTCTGCTGTAATAGCGTCTATTAATGGGAAAATTACTTTATGAGCTAATTTTTCTTCGATTTTTGCATCTACAAAGTCAAGAGGAGCAAAAGCACCAATTCCACCTGTATAAGCTCCGCCTTCTCCGTCTAAATTTCTTTTATATACATGGCAGGAAGGTAAGGGTATAGCATTATAACCGTCTGTTAATACATTTAATATTATTTCTTTACCTTTGACATAATCTTCAATAATTACTGATCTATGGCTTAATTCAAAGCATTTTTCAATTCTTTTTCTAGCTTCATCTTTATCAGCACAGAAAAATACCCCACCGCCTTCGGAAACGCCTTCATATTTTATATAAACGGGGAATTTCTTCTTTTGTAAGTGAGTTACAGCTAGAACACTATTATCAAATGATTCTGATTTCGTTGTCTGAATATTATTTTTATTTAAAAAAGCTCTGGTTAATATTCTACTTTTTTCAAATTTATATATGCTGGTATTTCCACCAATTACCATTTGTTGATTTTTGCTCAAAAACTCGACTAAGCCTTTAGCTCTGGCTGTTTTAGAACATACAACCGTTAAATTAACATCTTCTTCATAAATATAATCTAATATTGCCGAAAAATTATCCACCGCAATATTTGTAGAGACAGCAATTTCACCAATTTGGGTATTGCTGCCAATGCAAAAAATCTTTTTTACCATTGGACTTTGAGAAAGCTTATATATAAGTGCGCTTTCTTTTGCTCCTGAGCCTATTATAAGAATATTCATCGGCATTATTAATTTATTCCTTATGATATAAAATGATTTTACAATCAAAAAAGTATTGTTTCCATCATGAAAGTAAAAACCCTCTATAAAGAGGGTACAAATAAGTGAATTAGAATGCAATAGGTATAAAGATTATTTAAGCCCAAGTATTTTTAATCCATTATCAGTTGAAACATTTACTAATTCATCAATATTGTAAAATCTACAGCTCTCTAACAGAAAACGCAGCTCTGTCCACATGTCACCATCTGTAAAAGGCTTAATAATATCAGCAATATTATCTGAGCCAATACCTACATTTATTCCTGTTTCAATCATTTCTTCTATTGGTGCTATTGAATTGTGTATTGGTGCTAATTCTTCGCTTCTTTTTCCGTCAATCCATGCAGTAGGACAAGTTATAATATTTATTTGAGCTTTTTTGAGCTTTTCATAAAGATAATTTCTATACTCCTGCTTGTGTGCTGCTACTGAGATGCAATGAATCGCTGTAACTTTACCCTCAAGGCCCCATTGTATGGTTTTATCAGCTAATAGTTCCGTTTCTTTTTCCTGTTGCGTGTTAAATTGGTCAACATGTATATGAAGAGGTTTATTATACCTTCTCGCAGTATGCATAATAATATCAAGATGTTCTTCTTCTTTTCCCGCATCTTTCGCAGGTAATCCGCCAATAATATCAGCAAATTCAGCTCCAATTTCAAACCATCTTCTTGCTTCAGGATCAATAACACCTTTTAAAGTCTGATTTATATATTTAATTTGAATATCTTTTGAGTAACGTTCTCTTACAATCTGTGCAGCTCTTATACATTTATCCTGTACGACTTCATCAACATCAATGAAGGATCCTATTGCCTGAACTCCTTGTTCCAGCATTTGATCAAGTGCATAACTCATGCGGTCATAAATATCATATACTGAAGAATTTCTTTTAATTGAGTCAACGAGAAACCATTTATCACGCAAATCTGCATTAGCAAGGTGAAGTGAATCGGGAGTAATGGTATATGCTCTGTCAAGGTGTGAATGTGTATTTACAAATCCGCCTCTTCTCTTGATTTTTTCAATTATTTCGTCTTTAAGAAGACTGTTACGGCGATTTCTGTAACCATCGGTATAAACATTGTTAAAATCTTGAATAGCCATTTATATCTCCTTTTCTACAAAAAAAATCCGGCTGCAACAGCCGGAAATATAAAATACAAAAAATAAAAGAGAGGAAATAATTAACCTCTCTTTATCAAAAAATATATTATCAAATAAAAAATCAAATCGAGTATTACGCTTCATTGAAAAATTTAATTTTTCAAGCAAATGCTTCATTTCGACTTGACTCCTAAAATTGATTTTATGTATTTAAAGTAGGGTATCAAAATTTTATCTAATTGTCAATTAAACAAAAAGATTTATACTTTAAAAATAGAAACAAGGGCTTTTAATTTGTCTGAGGTTTCAGCTAAACAGTTCGAACTAGCATTAATCTCTTCAAGACTTGCTGTTTGTTCTTCAGAAGATGCTGCCATTTCTTGTGAATTTGCCGCTGATTGCTCAACAATAGTAAAAATATTTTCAATAATGTTAAGCACGCAATCTGAATTAAGTGCTGTTTCTGAAAGTAATTGAGAAACTTCTTCTGAATCATGGCTGACTTTGCCCGTATCAGAGTGAATTTCTTTTAGTTTCAATCCAACATTTTCAATTATAACAACGCCTTCTTCAACCATTCTCGTACTGTTACTCATTGCATTCGACACATTTTGCGACTCATTTTGTATTTGTTTAATCATACTGCTAATCTTTTCAGTTGCTGCAGCAGATTGTTCTGCTAGTTTTTTAACTTCATCAGCTACAACTGCAAAACCTTTACCTTGCTCTCCTGCTCTTGCAGCTTCTATTGCAGCGTTTAAAGCTAATAAGTTAGTTTGATTTGCTATATTTTTAATTAAATCAACAATCACATCAACCTCAGAGGCAATATTATTAAGTTTAAATGTCGCCTGTGAAGTTTCTTCAGTTGTATTCTTAATTAATTTTATTGTATTTATAGCATTTTCTGCTAATTTATAACCATTTTCTGCGTTTTCTTCAGAAAGTTTCGCTAATTTAACAACATTTTTTGTATTATCAGAAATACTATGAATAGATGTAGTCATTTTATTTGTACTTTTAAGACAATTATTCACACCTTCTGTTTGTTCTTGTGCACCTGTTGCTATAGAGGAAGCACTATTAGCAATTTGTTGAGCAACTATAGCTGTTTGCTCACTTGCAGCATTAATATCATTTGCACTTGAAGAAACCTTAATAGAAGCATCAGAAATTTCTGTAATTAATTTTCTTAAATTATTAACAAATTGTTGGAATGTATTTGAAAGATTCTGCATTTCAGTACTGCTGTTATCTTCTTGTATTTCAACTGTTAAATCATTATGTGAAAGTTTGATACTGACTTTTGCAAGATTTTCAATCGGTTTTGATATTTTTTCTCCAATTTTAAAAGAGAGTATGCTTGTAGCAATAATTGATATAATTGCCAAAAATGTAAGCATGAATATTACATTATTCATTGTAGACAGGACTTCGGATAATGGAACGTCAATCAGTAAAATAAAACCATTTGGTAAGGTTGAATATGTTATTATTTTATGGATACCGTTAAAATCGTATTCAGCAAATCCGGAGCCTTGTTTTTTAATTACAGATTCTAAAAATTTAAAACGATTCTCCTTAGCCGTTAATAAATTATCACCGATTTTTAAAGTGTTTCCTGCAATGAAATTATAATTACTATCAATAATAAAAGCTTCAGTATTTTTATAAATATTGATTTTTTTAACTAAAGAGTTTAAGTTTTCAAGTGAAATATCCATTCCCGCAACTCCCAGTAATACGCCATTTTTATAGACGGGGGATGAATAAGTAATCATTGGTAATTTTAAATCTGAATCCACATAGGGGGCAGCCCATAAACCTTTTTGTTTAGAAATTGGGGCAAAATACCAGACTCCATTCTCAGCATTTATAACATGATTCATTATATTTCTTTGAAATTTACCATTTTTTTGAATGAACCAAGAACCATCAAAAGCCGGTATATAGGTTTGATCGTAGTAAAAATAAGAGCTCATGCAACCTTTTGTATTTTCGCCTAATTCTTTTGCGTAAATTCTTATTTTCGAATATTCATTTTCTGCAAAAGAACGAGATTTTAGGTTGTAACTTTCTCTTTGAGTATTTATTGAACTGGTGCTTTTGACAAAAACACCCATTAAATTAACACTTTTTTCAACTTGTTTTAAATCATTGTAAACTTCGTCAGATTTATTTTTTGAGCTTATAAGCAACATGTCCTTAGCAATTGAGGAAATAACCGAACTGCTTTTGTAAACACTTATACCGCCAATAACAACGGCTGTTATTAATGACATAGCTACCATATTAACAACTATTTTTGACTTTAAAGATTTTAATTTTATCAAAATACACCCATTATTTTATTTAACAGCCAAATTCGATTTTATCTCTGTATTATCAACTTTATCATGTGATCTATAAAATAGAAAATCCATTTCTTGTAGGAATATCTATAATTGTTAATTAATTTTGTATTAAATATTTGAAAATTATGACTATTCAAATATAATAGTTATAATCAATGGATCTCTAGCCGAAAAAGGAAACTAAATTGCTTAAAAGATTTGATATATTTAAAACATTTGATATATTTGAGCAGGTATCTTTAAGCGTAATAAGAGAAACCATTATTAAACTGGTTTTTGTAGAAACAGAAAACTTTTTTGCAAATAAACCTGATTTAACCCTAGATCTAACAAAAGATAACAATGCTCAAATAACAGTTATTAACAACAAACGAGTTTATAACCTTTTAAGCTCGGCTATGATGAGAAAAGAAAAATTAAAAGAACATGAAAATATTAACTGCTGAATTTGTAACAAGTGCTGATTGCCTTAAAACTTGTCCTGATTTTAAACTTCCTGAAGTTGCAATGATTGGACGGTCAAACGTAGGTAAATCTTCTTTTATTAACACACTTGTAAATAGAAAAAATCTTGCACGCACAAGTAATACCCCTGGAAAAACCAGATTAATAAACTTTTATAACCTTAATAATCAATTTATGATTACTGATTTACCCGGTTATGGATATGCAAAGATTTCTAAAGCCGAGCAAAATAAGTGGAAAAAAAGTCTTGAGGAATATCTAATAGAGAGAGAACCGTTAAAATTTGTCTTTCAATTAATAGATGCTCGCCATGAAATTCAAGCAAATGATCTTCAAATGAGAGAATGGCTTGAATATTATAATATGCCTGTGATTACGGTTGCTACTAAATGCGATTATTTAAGCAGAAATCAAGCGGCTAAGTCTGCTGCAAGTATAGGTAAAATCCTTCATACACCTGTAATTATGTTTTCTGCCAAAGACAAAACCGGCAAAGAGGAAGCTTTAAATACAATTGAAGAATTATTATTTAAACATTCTGATTAAATAGCTAAAAAAAACTCATGAAATAAAGTTAATTGTATAACCGATTAACATGCATGCGCTTATGAAAATAGAAATAAAAATTATTAGTAATTTTAGTTTTATTACTCGTCCAATTATAAGCATGTCTGATATTGAAACAGAAGAAGATGACATTGCAAATGCTATGATTGTGCCAAGTGGTATGCCTTGTGCTACAAGAAGTTTAGCAATAGGAAAAACAGCTGCTACATTAAGATAAATGGGTATTCCCAATAAAATGGCTATAGGGACAGCAAAAGGGTTATTTTTGCAAATTAACCCTGAAATGTAATCTTCATGCAGATAATATTTGAAAATAGTTGCAAGCGTAATACCTATTACAATATAGCACCATAACTTGGATATAATCTTCAATGCAGATTTGTAGGCATAATTTATTTTTGATTTTAAATTATAAAACTCAGGTTTTTTATTTGAATTATAAGGTATATTAAATTCTGATATTAACGTTTTTGATGATAAATTGAATTTATTTAGATCTATGAAAAAACCCGATACGAAAGAAATCACTGAACCAAATGCAATATAGGCAAGAGTTGCTTTAAATCCCCAGACTCCTAATAAAATTAGTGAAACTGCTTCATTTGTCAAAGGTGCACAGATTAGAAATGTAAAAATAATCCCTGTCGGAATCTCTGCCTTTTTAAATTCAATAATTATTGGAACAACAGAATAAGCACTAAAGGGTGTTACAATCCCTAATGTAGTAGCTAATAGGCCTCCTGCTATTCTACCTTTGCCTTTTAGTGCCAACTTGGTTTTTTCTATAGTTAAAAGTGTTTTTAACAGTTCAACTGAAAAAATAAATATAAATATTAACAACATTATTTTTATTGAACTGAATACAATATTATACATTTAACCACTTATCTTAAATTTTATATATAACGAAGAATTTATATTCTTAATTATTAGTTTAAATTTATTATCCACCTGTTGAGTATAATTTAATGTCGTTTTTAAGAAAATGTAATATAGTCTTTATTTAATCTAATTTTTTAGTATAATTAGATTGATTCTAAATTGACTTTACAAGAAGAATTATATTTGTCCTATAAGGAGTAAAAAAATGACAAACGAAAGATATGACATATATAAATGTGATACTTGCGGAATGATTGTTGAAGTCTTAAATAGTGGTGAAGGTGGGCTTCAGGCTTGTGGACACCCTATGAGTAAACAAACTGAAAATACTGTTGATGCTGCAAGAGAAAAACACGTACCTGTAATAGAAAAAGTTCAGGGTGGAATGACTGTTAAAGTTGGAAGCGTTGCTCATCCTATGGAAGAAAAACATTATATTACATGGATTGAAGTAATTGCTGATGGAAAAGCTTACAGGCAATTTTTAAAGCCCGGTGATGCTCCTGAAGCATATTTTCCAATTACATCAGAAAATATAATCGTAAGAGAATACTGTAATTTACATGGTCTTTGGAGGGCTGAATCATAATGGTAACTAAAAATATGGAAATGGCTATAAATCAACAATTAAATGATGAGTTTTTCTCATCCTATCTTTATTTGTCGATGGCGGCATATTTTGAGTCTGTAGGTCTTATGGGCTTTGCAAACTGGATGCATATTCAAGCAAAAGAAGAAAATATGCATGCAATGAAATTTTATAAATATATCAGCGAAAGAGGCGGAAGAATTAAACTTCATCAAATCGAAGCACCTAAAACCGATTGGGAAAGTCCTGCCGATGTTTTCAACGAAGTTATTGAACATGAAAAGAAAATAACAAAAAGTATCAATGAACTTATTAACTTAGCATTAGACGAAAAAGACCATGCTACAAATATCTTCTTGCAATGGTTTATTACTGAACAAATTGAAGAAGAAGCAAATGTTAATGATGTTATTAATCAGTTGAAATTAATGGCAAATGCTCCTGGCGGATTATTTATAATTGATAGAGAGCTTGCTCAACGGGTATTTGTGCCACCTGTTGATGCAAAAGCATAAACTACAATCATTTAATCAAATAAATAAAAATGCTTTCCCGATAAAGGAAAGCATTTTTGTTATGTTAAAACTTCATTAAACTGAATATCTACATTACTCGGTATTAACTCTATAAATTGCATTAGTTGTCGAGAATAAATAGCAGCTTCTCTTTGCAAATCAAGCGCACTACAAATAGAAATCATATCATCATAAGCAATAATTGCTTCTTTAAGGTCGTTAACAGGCATGTTTTCAACTTTAGTTCCATATTTCATATTAAAAGTTTTAATATAACTTCTATAACGAACTAATGAGTACTCAAGAAAATCTTTTGCTTCAATACTATCATCTGATTGAGCTAGAAGAGCTGCTTTAAATAAGTATAAACGTGCACCTTCTATAGTTTTATCAGTTTTATGCTTAATGCGATAATCAATTGCTTCATCAAGAGAATAACTGACATCATTAAGTTTTTTTTGAAAAACACAGGACATTATTATATTTTCAACAGTTGTCATTTTCTGCGACTTAGGAAAATTATAATTTTCTTTAATTTCTAAAGCATCTCTACTGTATTGCTCGGCTTTTTTATAGTTTCGTAATCTAAAATTAGCTGTTGAAATATAATCATAAGCCATAGCTAAAGTTTTTGGTTGTAAAAGTTTAGCAGAACCACCTACTGAAAAACATTCTGATAAATAATTATTAGCAGAAGTGTAATCATTTTTAATAAACTTTAATTCACCAAGTTTATAATTAACATTAGCTGTTCTTGAACTATTAGCACCATATTGTTTCTGGCAATAACTTAATGATTGATTTAGTACATCTTCATAAGCATTAATTTTATGTTGATTCTTATATATATAAGTTAATGTATTGTATGAATGATACAAATCATAATTTGTGTTGTATTTTTGTTGATAACTGAAAAGTCTGTCAAAATAACAGATTGCCGAGCTATAATCTTTTAATTTGTATGAAATCCAGCCCGCTTTTTCTAGTGATTCTAAGGTGTATTTGCTATCTTTATAATTATTTTCGAGAAGACTAAGTGCTTCAATATAAAAATTTAAAGATTCCTTATATTTATTTGCTTTTAATTTAACTTGTGCCTGATTAATAGCTTTCATCACTTTACTATTATCGGATAATTCTTGTGGAATTACTCGTTCTCTTAACTTCAGATTGCCTTCATACTTGAAATTTTGTGGCGTATCAATAGTATCATTATTATTAGGTGTTTCTTCTGCTTCGGAATTAACATAGGCTTTACTCGAAAAAGTAACAGCATTTGCACAGGAAAATAAAGAAAAACATAGTGCAAAAGTACATGAAACGACGAGAGACGTTTTAAAGTGTCTTAACTTCATTTTATCTCCATATCTAACTAGAAATCACTATATACTATTAAAGCAAACTTTTACGTAAAATTAAATATATTTTTAAAAACAAATTTTGAATTATTTTTAAAGCATTTCGGTGGGATCTACGTCAATTAAGAATTTTATATCTTTTGGAACATTAATTTTCTTTAATATTGATGTCAAAATATTATGCCCTTGATCTTCCATTCTATTTTTTATAAGAATTTGAAATCTATATTCATCTTTTATTTTTGAAATTATACATTCAGTTGGGCCTAAAATTTCGAGCTTTTCGGAAATACCTTTTTTTTCTGTATAAATTGTCATTATTTGAGTTATTTCTCTTGCAATTTTTTCAGTTCTGAATTTATTAGGCGAGCTTAAAATTAATCTTACCAACTTACTATAAGGCGGATATGAAAATTCATATCTGCTTTCTATTTCTTTTTTATAAAAATCCAGATAGTTTTGTTCTTTTGCATCTTTTAAAGCATGAAAATCTGGAGTGTAAGACTGAAAATAAACTTTTCCGGCATGTTCTCCACGTCCTGCTCTACCTGCAACTTGAGTCAATAGTTGAAATCCTCGTTCAACGCTTCTAAAATCAGGCATATTGAATAAACTGTCAGCGGAAATTACGCCCACAAGCGTAACGTCAGGCATGTCTAAGCCTTTTGCTATCATTTGAGTTCCTATAAGAACTTGGATTTTTCCTTGAGAAAAGGCTTCAATTATTTCAATATAAGCATTTTTCTTGCTCATAATGTCACTGTCTATTCTTGCGCAAACAATATCGGGAAATATTTTCTTAAAATCTTCTTCAACTCTTTGTGTGCCAAGCCCTGTACTTTTAATATCAGGATTACCGCACTTCGGGCAAACTTCAGGAACAGGCAATGAAAAATTACAATAATGACATTTTAGATTATTGTCTGTTTTGTGATAAATCATAGGAATAGAACATTTTTCACATTCGATTGTGTGTCCACAAGACTTACAAAGCGTTGTAGTTGCAAAGCCACGCCTATTAATAAGTAATATTGCCTGTTTTCCTTCACTAAAGGTTCTTTCAAGTCCCCTTAAAAGAGTTTGAGAAAATACACCTTTTTTATAGTCATTTCTAATGTCTATCGTATGAACTTTTGCCAGCTCTGCATTTCCAAAACGCTCTGTTAAATATAAAATTCTGTTTTGATTCATAGCTTTATAAAAAGTTAAAACATCAGGAGTTGCACTTCCAAGAATAAGGGTTGCATTTAGTTGTTTGGCTCTATATATTGCAATATCTTTTGCATTATATCTTGGGGACGGAGAAGTTTGTTTATAGGAGCTTTCATGTTCTTCATCAAGAATAATCAGCCCGATATCTTTTAATGGAGCAAAAACAGCTGAACGAGCACCAATAATAATATCCAGTTCGTTATTTCTTATTTTATTCCAGATGTCAAAACGTTCGCCTTCAGAAATATTACTATGCCATATAGCTACTTTTTCAATACCAAATCTTTGAGTAATTCTTTTAGCAAGTTGAGAGGAAAGAGCGATTTCGGGAACTAAAAATATAACTTTTTTGCCTTGATTCAAGGTTTCACGCATTGCATGAATATAAACTTCTGTTTTTCCCGAACCTGTTATTCCATAGAGTAAGAGTGGTTCACTAATTCCTTTATCTATAGATTCTTTGATTTTTTCCAGAGCTATTTCTTGTTCATTATTCAGTGCAAAAAACTCAGAGGTATTACCTTCATAAATTTGCAAAGCGTTTCTATATATTTGTTTTTCAAAAATTTCTAAATTTCCGCAATTTACAAGTTTTTCTACTGTTGCACTTGTTGTTCCTGTTTCTTTTATAAATTCGGATAATTTTATTTCGGTAATTTTATTTTTTATTAAAAAGTCTAAAATTTCCTGTTGACGCTTAGTTCCTGCTACATTATTTTTTAATATAATCCATCTTTCAGTTTTAGCTCTCATTGATTTTAATGACTGCTCTGAAACAACAGAAATTATATTTTTAGATTTTAATTTTCTTATGCATTCAAAAAACTTAGCTGACGGAATTTTACTTCTTTGCTGTACATAACTAATTGATAGACTATCGGATTTTACAAACATATCAACTATTTTTTGCTCTATTTCATTTAACGGTAAATGAATATTTTCTATATGCAAAAAAGCCACTCGTTTTGATTTATTAGAGAAAAATCCTGTTGGAACGGCTGTTTCTATTACTGTTTGCCAAGGACAGCAATAATAATTCGACATCCATTCAAGGAATTTAAGATATTCTAAATCAAATACAGGTTGTTCATCTAATAATTCGTATATTGATTTAGCTTTAATGCCTTCTTCTAAATAATCGGTAAAGCCTACAACATAAGCAGGAATGCCACCTTGTCTGCCAAAAGGTACTGTTACGGGAGTTCCTATATCTATAATCTTTTTAAATTCATCAGGTATTAAATAACTAAAAGTCTTCGTATCAAGATTGGGAATTGATACAAGAACCTGTGCATACTTATATGACTTTTTAATATTTTTCACTTTTTACTCTGAAAGCAATTCTTTGGCTTTTTCTACAGCATTTAAAAATACTTCTATACTATCTGGTGCGACGGTTACACCTTTTTTTGTCGGACTCCAGTTTGCACCGTTATCAGTTGTAAAGAAAATTCTTAAATCTAAATATTTTTTACCTTTAAATTCACTTATAGCAACACGAAGCTCTTCAGTATTTCCTTTTGAAATTGTGGCTAGTATTTGATTTTCTGACATGATCTCACCTTTTAGTTTAACAGCGTTGTAACATATATAATTTAACAAGAAATTGAATATTTTGAAATATTTAAGTTGATAAATGCTTGTATGAAAAATCAAATATCACTATAATAATCAAAATAAATATAAAGAGATAAAAGAATTAGCATAAATGGAGTTTTAAAAATGAAAAATATTTTTCTTCCTGCAATTTCTATTATGAATAAATTAAGGTATCTTCAAAAATTTATGCTAATGAGCTTATCCATCTTTATGCTTACTGTTGGTATTTTATATTTACTTTTAAGTAACTTAAATACACAAATTGAATTTAACTCTAAAGAGGTTTTAGGTATTCAATATATTAATCCATTAAAAGATATGTTATTTGAAATGCAGAAATATAGATATAAATCATTTAGTGGTAAATTAAAATCTTCCGTTAAAATTAATGAATTAGAAAATAAAATTGATAAAGCTGATGAAAAATTAAATACAACTTTAAAAGTTGGCAAAGATTGGGAATTAATTAAGCAAAATTGGGCAAATGCTGAAAATAATACAGATAAACAAACTGAAGTTATAAATAGAATAATTACATTAATAAGTCATATTAATGACACCTCAAACCTTGTACTTGACCCTGATCTTGATACTTATTATCTTATGGATGCTTATAGTCTTAAGTTGCCAAATATTTTAGAAAAAATAAGTCTTGTGAAAAAATCAGGAATAGAAAATATAAAATTAAATAAAGCTAATGTTAAAGAGTTAATTCAACTTCAGACACTTATTGAAGAGACAAACGGTCTTTTAAAATCAGGTTTAGATGTAATATATGGTTTTAATCCATCAACAAAAAATTATCTAAATAAGCCGTTTAATCAAGCTTATTCAGATAATATAAAATTATTGGAAGTATTAAATAACCTTGTTGAGGGTAAAAAGGTAACTGCAACTGCTTTTGATGCAACTATGGATGCTGCTTTAAATTCAAATAAACTACTTTATAATGCTGATAGCGTTAAAATTGAAGAGCTTATAAATATAAGAGTGAAAAAATATTCTGATCAAATACCTGTTTCAATTGCATTTACGTTATTAGCCGTTGGAATTATTGCATACTTTTTCATGGGCTTTTATTTTTCCGTTTCAGATTCAATGTCAATTATTCTTGATAGAGTCAATAAAGTTGCCAACGGTGATTTGAACGTAACAATTAAAGTTAATACTCATGATGAAATGAATGATTTTAGCATATCGTTGAATTTTGCAATAAATCGTATTAAAGAAATGGTTCTAGGCGTTGCTAAAACCGCAGAGCAAATAAATATTGAGCTTGTCAAATCAGAAGAAGCAGTTAAACATAGTTCAGTCGGAGCGGAACAAACATCTATAAGTATAATGCAGCTAGCAATGGGCGCACAAACACAGGCTCAAAGTGCGGGAGAGGGTGCAAATAGGGTTAATCATATTGATAACGCTATTAAAAATATTTCATCAAATATTGAAACAGTACTTGCTATGTCTCAAGTTACTGAAAATAGTACAGAAGAATGTAATCAATAAACTACTTTAGCCGTTCAAAAAACAAAATTACTTAAAGCATCTAGTTTTAAAATTTCTAAAACAATTGATGAATTAGGTGCATTAAGTGCTGAAATTGAAGTTATAGTAGATCTTATCAGAAATATAGCGGACCAAACGAATTTACTAGCCCTAAATGCTGCAATTGAAGCGGCAAGAGCTGGTGAACAAGGTAAAGGTTTTGCTGTTGTTGCAGATGAAGTCAAAAAATTGGCTGAAAAATCTGCAGCATCAGCAGATAAAATTACAGATATGATAAAAGAAGTTCAGTATAAAACAAGTATTGCCGTATCATCTATACACCAAAATAATAATGATGTTGAAGAGAGTTTAGCTATTATAGAAAATGTAAAAAATACATTAATTCAAATAAAAAATGCTTCATTATCCGCAAATGAGCAAGTAATGACCATTTCAAAAGAAATTGAAAATTTAGCTTTAAACTCTGATGAGTTTGTAAAAATAATGGAAAATATGTCGGCAATTACAGAAGAAGCAGCTGCTGGAGCGGAAGAAATCTCAAGTATTACAGAAGATCAAAAAGAAAATCTTCAAAAAATTAATAAGACTTCTGAACATTTATCTAATATGTCTAGTGATTTAATTAAATGCACAAGTGTATTTACTGTTTAAAAATTTCAATATAGAACGTTTTATCTTTTTCTAATTAAAAATCAGAATTTGCTGAGTCAAATTCTGATTTTTATATTACAAAATATTATTAATTCCATCTTTAGTTTGATTACAATGTTTGAAAATTGCTATAAGATGGTATAAAGTTACTAAAACCTTTTTAATGTGGTCTAGTGAGTTAAGGGTTGAGTGATTAATATTGACGAATGGTATTAATTCTAATTATTTAATATGTGCTTTTTGCGGAGCAAGTCTATCAATTAACGATAAGACTTGTAATGCTTGTGAGAAAAATTTATATCATACTGATGCTAACCCCAGTAAAGATAACATTGATGATAAATCATTCAAAAAGTATAATAAATCAGATAGTGCTATAGAAACTGTAAGTAATCAGCAGAAAATAGCTAATAATGTTACATTTAAGCGTAGTGTAAGTGATATTAATTTAGGTCAAGTCAAAGAAAAATCAGAGTCTTCAAAAGATATATATAAAATTCTTGATCAAAAAGAATTGAATTTTAAAGTTGAATCTGACATGAATATCAATGAGAATAAGTCAGAAGAATCAACGTTAGGACAAGTTAATTCTGAGATTAATCAAGATAAAGCTAAAGAAAATAAAGCAGATAATTTAATTGTAAATTTAAATGTTGTTCAAGCTACACAACCTAATCAGCAACAGGATGTGAGTAAAGCTATTGATACCTTAAATATAAATAATACGTCAAATATTAAATTTGATAATTTTAATGATGTAAATATAAAGAAGGTAATTGATGAAGTCAAAGAAACCTTAAAAACAATATATGGTACAGAAGTAAATGACGAGATTATCTTCAAAGCATTACAAGTTGTAATTTACGGCTTAAATGGCAATGATATTTTAACAAGCGGTGATTTTAACGATATCATATATGGTGGCGGTGGTAACGATACAATTGACGGTGGATTAGGTACTAATACATTGTTTGGCGGTACAGGAAATGATACTTTTATTGTCAATAATTTATCAGACTTAATTGTTGAATATTTGAATGAAGGAACTGATCTGGTAAAATCAATTGTTTCATTTATTTTAGGTGCGAATTTAGAAAATTTAACTCTTTTAGGTCAATCTAATATTAATGGTACAGGGAATTCTCTTGATAACATTATAATAGGGAATTCTGGTAATAACATTCTTTCAGGTAACGAAGGAAACGACACCTTAGATGGAGGAGCTGGCGCAGACACAATGATTGGTGGCGCTGGTGATGATACTTACACCGTTGATAACGTAAATGATGTTGTAACCGAAGCATTAAATGAGGGCACAGATACAGTAAACTCAAGTATTTCTTATTCCTTAGGAAATAACGTAGAAAACTTAAATTTAACAGGCAATGCCAACATTGACGGAACAGGAAACGCACTAAATAACGTTATTACTGGTAATGCTGGCGATAACGTACTAAACGGCGGAGTTGGCGCAGACACAATGATAGGTGGCGCAGGTGATGATACTTATACCGTTGATAAC
>JBAXKC010000018.1:0-55010 GCA_037137535.1 bacterium
GAAACTCGTGGAGTACTAAGTTCTAATCGTTAGGAAAAACGGGGGCAGGTCAATAACAGTCAGCATATTTAAATACTTTATATTAGTTTTTCTCAATATCCATAATGTTGTAAGTAATAAACTTGGAGTAAAACTAATTAAAAGGAAAATAGATCCTAGATTTTCATCTACTGGAGAATCTATCGCTGGAACAATAGAAACAAAACATAATAAAGTAAGTAACCCCAAAATTATCTCTAAAGGAAGAAGAATTATAGCTAACATTAATAAGTAGAGCTTAGGGTATTTGTTAACTATGTCTCTAAGTTTTTCGAGTTTCTTATTCATTAATATATTTCCTATTTTTGACAGTGATGATTTTTAGTTCTTATTTTACCATATATCAATACTCCTAATTTAAGTATTGTAGGGTTAAAAACCATGCTTCCCCTACAAACTACGCTGTCATTATTTTACTCTTTTAAAAATAACAATACTTTGTTTTGGCATTTTTATTGTGGACTGTTCTCTTGAAATTTCGGTGTTTTCATTTAAGCAGGTATTATCACCTCCATATTTAGAGTTATTACTGTTTAAGATTTCTTTCCATTCACCGTCAGGCATACTTTTTAGTTCAAAATTTTGTTTGTTATCATCGCTAAAATTCAGAACAGCCAGAATCTCATTACCATCTTGATAACGATGAATATGCATTATGTTATCCGGTTGATTATATTGATTTTTATATATATACGTTCTTAGATTTTCGCTGTTTCCGTTTGTAAGCGCAGGGTTTTCTTTATTTAGCTTTGCCATATCTTTAGAGAAGTTCAGCATTTTAGTTTCAAGGTTTTTATCTTTATATTTATCCTGATTAAGTTTAGAGTCCTCTAGCGGTTCTTGACTTGTTACATTATACCCAAATTCTGCACTTACTTTTTCGCTTGCAGGTATGCCGTCAAATTTTGCATCTTTCGGGTAATCAGCAAAGAATTTAAATGGAGCTAATTCTCCTCTTTGATCACCCATAAACATCATTTTAGGCCCAGGATACATAAATAGAGTACCTAATGCTAATTTATTTTTTGATAGGGCAAGATTATAGGCTTTATTAAAGTCTTCTTTAGTAATGATATTTGTTATTCCTAAATCTTTTTGAAGATTTTCCCATTTTTTATCGTCATCTTTTCTTATATAAGATTTTACTAATTCATTTGTGATAAAAAATGGTTTTTTATTAAAGTCAGCTGTGCTGTCTAGTTCATAGTCTTTGCTAAGTCCTAAATTGCGGGCAATGGCTTGGGTTATTAGCCTTGCGCCATGTAAATAACTTATTTCGTCATGACAAGAATGATATCCTATCATTGTGTTTATAGGAGGTGTTTTAGGCTCAGGACCAACATAACCGTATGAACCTGATATAAATTCTGATGCGAAGTTTGCAGTATCGGCTAATCCATTATTTTGTTTTTCAAATTCTTTAAATCCGTTTTTAAATTCAGCTTCAAGGTCATAAATGCTTGGAGTACAGTCAAAAATTTTCATTCCTGTTGTTAATGCCTGTATTGTGTGGGCAATGTCAAAATTCCATACAGCTCCTAAGCCTATATTAGCTCGTTTTACAGGATCAGTTTGTGCCTCTTTTAATGTTTGTAGCGGATCTGCTTTTTCACTTTCAGTTAAAGGCGAAACGGTTCTTTTTGATTTTCTGTAGTCTTCACCGATAAGTAAACAATTTTTACTTTCAGAATGATTTCTTATTTCTGAAGCTATTAGTTTTAATGTGCTGTCTGAGCCTAAAGAGTGAACCGCATCAAGTCTTAATCCGTCGCAATGATAATTAATTAACCAATTCATTGCGCAGTCAACCATATAGTTTCTCATGTAATTATCGTTATCGTCTTGAAAGTTTAAGCATTTGCCCCATGGTAAATTTTCGTTGCTGAATGATTTTCCGTATTTATCCGTGACATCTCCAAACGGTCCAAAGTGATTTGGAACTATATCTAATATTACATTGATTCCTTTTTGGTGTGCATAATCTATTAATTCTTTTAATTCATCAGGGTTTCCATAAGAGCTTTGAGGTGCAAACTTTGCTACTTCATCATAGCCCCAGTTTTTATTTCCGTAAAATTCACCGCTTGGCATGATTTCAATAGAATTACAAATACCTTCTTCCGCTAATTTATCAATTTCTTTTTTTGCATTTTTATAGCCGCCTAATAAGCCTATATGAATTTCTTCTATAGTAGTTTCGGGGGGGATTCCGTATTCATCTTTCTCTCCTTTATGAATTAAGCGTTTATTTCCGTTTATTTCTTTTCCGTTTTTCCAGTCTTCATCGTTCCATTTAAAAGATTTATGGTCAACTATTTCTGACCAGCCATAAACTCCACTTGGAAGATAAGCGGATCTCGGGTCATTTTGTTTTTGAAATTTATGTTCTTCATCAAAGAATACATATCTATATCTGCTTCCTGACGGTATTTCATTAGCTTTTACTTCAAAAACACCTTTTTGAACTTCTTTCATTGGTATAATTCTTGATTGGTTTCCGTTTCCTGCTTTTGCGCTCCATTCTTCTCCTTTTGCATATTCAGGTAAAAATGGTTGATCTTCATCATATAGAGGAGGGCTGTTTTTGTCTCTTATTTCCACCCATATTTTTTTTGCTTTAGGAGCATCAACTTTAAATTTTACTGTGTCATCACCAAGATATTGTGCGCCATATCCTAAATGTTCATCTATATGTCTGCCAAATGAAATTTTTGGTTTTATTATATGGTAGGCTTGTAGATTAATTGAAGAAAAAGTTTTTTGGCTTTCAATCGTTTTATTGTGAGAATAGTTATCAGCTTTAAAGTTTATTTTTTCAGCTTGTTTGTTTTGAGTCTTATTAACTTGAGTTTTGTTGATTTTAAAGCCTGTTTGATTTAAACGATAATCCACTTTGCATTCTCCTTTAGTATGTTTTTAAAAACAATTTTCAGGATGAAAAAATGCTATTTTGCTTTACTTTTATTGCAAATGTTAATTATTATTTTAATAGCTATTTGAATTGAAGTAGTTTGATTTATGACTATTTATAATTGATAATCTTTTCTATAGATTAAAAAAATTCAGATGGAGTTTAATGGAAAATTTTATCTGATTTTAATAAATAACAAGGAATAAATAAAATGCTTTAAATTCATTAATCATTTACGAATATATAGATAAGTCATTTAAATCGTTTTGATAATTCATAAGTTAATATTGAGCCTGTTAATATAAAAATAAATCCAATACTTATATATAAATAGTTAAAAGGTAAATTTATCCTATTTGCAAAGTTATAAAATGAGAATAAAAATAGCATATGTGATAAATATATTGAATATGACGCGTTTGATATATAGTTAATAATTTTGTTGTTAGGTAAATCATTAATAATAAAAGATAAAAAACATATTATGGAAAAAATTAAAATCGTAAATCTTGTGGAAAAGGTCGATGTATCTAGTGACATGCTGTTAGAAATATAATGGTATGATTCTATGGGTAGAATTGTTAGCGATAGTATTAATATTGAGTTAATCAATAATTTCCGATTGACGAAAAAGTCTGCGATTGTCTCCAGTTTATTTGCAATATAAACACCAAATGTAAAATAAAAACTCCATATTAAAAAAAACTTATGGCTTAAAATCAAGGAAAATGGGCCGATTACATTGAAATGAGTTTTTATTATCAACAAAATTGAGTTAAGTATTAATATTGGAATTAAAAGGGGTAAAGTTTTTACTTTTTTTAAAATTGGAAATAATAAATAAAATTGAAAAATTAACGGCACAAAATAAAGATGTCTGGCTGATTCCCCCGAAAGAGTATTGTTTATAGATGAGAATAAGTTGAAATTTATTTTGCCGAAATATATTTGAATTAAATAATAAATAAATGACCATAATAAAAATAAGGGAATAGTTTTTTTTGCTCTCGAATAAATGAAGGTTAAATAATTGTTTTCATTTTTATTGTTTAACGACAATAAAATCCCTGAAATTATAATAAACACAGGTACTGCAAATCGTGACCATTGATTTAATGTCATAAGCTCAATATTAATTGGTGAATTTATAAACATTCCCGACGAGGTTAAATGAATTAAAATAACTCCAATTATTGCAAAAGCTCTTGCCCAATCTAATTTATTAATTCTTTTATCCAAGTTTTATATACCTTGTTAATAACGTCTGTTTTGTTCCCAAAACCATGCAGTTTTTATTATAGCTTCAATATTATCATATTTAGGCTTCCAGCCTAACACATTAACAGCTTTGTCATTATCTGCCACCAGCTTTGGAGGATCACCGATACGTCTTTGTTCTATTTCTGTTTTGATTGTTTTTTGTGTTATTTTTTCTGTGGCATTTATTATTTCTTTTACCGAATATCCATTTCCTGTTCCGAGGTTAAAATAATCAGAATCAGAGCCTGCCATCAGTTTTTCTAATGCCAATTTATGAGCTTCTGCAAGGTCGCTGACATGAATATAATCTCTTATGCAAGTACCATCAGGTGTTTCATAATCATCACCGAATATTTTTATACTTTCTCTTTGCCCTGCTGCTACCTGTAAAACTAATGGAATTAAGTGCGTTTCAGGGCTGTGGCTTTCACCTATTTGCCCGTCCTTATCAGCTCCTGAAGCATTAAAATAGCGTAAAGCCATATATTTTAAGCCGTAAGCCTCGTCATAATCTTTTAAAATCTGCTCAATCATGAGCTTAGTTTTGCCATAAACATTTATAGGGCTTTGTGGGTGTTTTTCATCAATAGGAACATATTGAGGATTTCCATAAGTTGCACAGGTTGAAGAAAAAACTATTTTCTTTACGTCTGCTTCGAGCATTGCATTTAACAGATTCAGCGTGCTTACAACATTGTTATAATAATACTTTTGAGGGTTAGTTGCTGATTCTCCCACATAACAGCTTGCCGCAAAATGAATAACAGCTTCAATTTTATATTTTTTAAAAACTTCTTTTATTTCACTTATATTTGCAAGATCGACATAATGAAAATGTTCTGAAAGAATAGCCTCTTTATGTCCTTCTGACAGGTTATCGCCAACTAATACATCATAGCCTGCTCTTATAAGCTCAATTCCACAATGGCTGCCGATATAACCTGCTCCGCCAGTTATTAAAATCATTATATTTAATCCTCTTTTTGTGCTTTTTCATTTATAGTTTGTGGAATCATTCTTTCTATCATTTGTTTGATATATTCATTTTCAGAAGAAGCTTCTTTTTTTTGGATTTCTCTGGTAATAACTCCAAGTAATGAAATTTGATGTTCCTTAAATATATTTTTTAATTGCTTTAGTGTTGATTTTTGAATATTAAGTCCCGTAATTAAAATTAATCCGTCTATAGATGAGCCTATTGTTATAGCATCAGGAACTGCAAGAATGGGAGGTGTATCTATTAAAACGAAATCATACCGTTTTTTAAGTTCTTTAATAAGATAATTAAAGGCAGGTGAAAATAAATATTGGCTTGGGTCTGTAATGGTATTGTTTCCTGTTAATACATATAAATTAGGAGTAGAGGGTACTTTTTGAATAAAAGGATATATGTATTTAGGATCAAATTCGCTATCATTTGTTATTGAATCAGTTATAACTGATAATAAACTTTTTATATGGAATTTTTCATCACCTGCTAATCCAAATTCTGTATGAATTGAGGGTGTTCTTAAATCAGCATCTATAACAATAACTGACCTTCCACCTTTATTTAAGCTCATTGCTATATTTTGAAGGATGGTAGATCGGTTCTTTGAGTATTCAGCTGATGTAAAAGCAATTGCTTTTGATTTTTTATTTGCAGAGTGTATTTTTAAACTTGTTATTATTTTCTGATAAGCTAAAGCATAAAAAGAAGCTAAACTATTTTCAATTACTAAAGAATTAGGGGCTTTATAGGTATCTTTATCAAGCCACGGAATAGTGCCTAATACAGGAGCTTTAATAATATTTTGGAGTTCAAGAATATCAGCGCATGTATCATTTAATAAGTTTTTAATAGTTATACATATCCACCCAAGCAAGGCACTAAGCAGTAAAAAATTTAAAATATAATTTAATTTAATCAGTCTGTTTAATTTATTTATAGTATTTGGTTTTTCAATAACGGTAATTTCTGATCTGTTAAAATTATGTTTTTTATATTCGTTAATTATCTCATTTGCTATTGATAATGAGATTTTAGGATTTTTCCAGTAACTTCTTATTACGATAATATTAGAATTATTGAGATTATCAACTATTACTGACTGCTCGAGTTTTTTCATTCCTATTTTGTCGGATAATTTTATTTTGTAATTGTTTTTTATAGAGTTCCAAACATTCATCCTCAAATCATTTGAATTAATAATATTAATGTCATTAACTAAAGAATTTGAAGATTTAACTAAAAGCTTTGAAACAGTTTCATAGCTGGGCTTGTAGAATTTATCCGTATAAATTAAGCCGCAGATTAAGCCTGTGATTAAAAAAATCCCAAATGTTTTTTTATTTTTGTATAGTGGATTAAGAGTTGTTTTTAAGAATGACTTATTCAAGGTAATGCCTACTTTTCTATATTAATGCCTATAATTAACAAATGTATTTTAATACAAAAATGCGACTCTGATAAATCAGGCCGCATCTTTTCCGAATAAAACCACAGGTATTGTTTTTAGCAGTAATTTAAAGTCTAAAAGAATATTCCATTGATTAACATAATCATATTCCAGTTTTACTACCTGATCAAATTCTTTTATCGTTGATCTTCCGCTAACCTGCCACATTCCCGTAAGTCCCGGTTTTGCCGCAAATCTTAGATAATGCCAATCGTCATATAAATCAACTTCTCTTTGTAATGGAGGCCTAAATCCTACAAGACTCATTTCTCCTTTTAGTACGTTGATTAATTGAGGAAGTTCGTCAATGCTGTATTTTCTTATGAATTTACCTACTTTTGTAACTCTCGGGTCATTAAACATTTTGAACATTTTATTATTAGTTTGATTTTGTTCTTGGAGTTTTTCTAACATTTTTTCTGCATCAACATGCATACTGCGGAATTTATACATATAAAATTCTTTGCCATATCGACCTATTCTTTTTTGTTTGAATAAAATAGGACCTTTAGATTCAAGTTTAATCGCTAGAATTACTGCTAAAATAATTGGAGAAATAGCTAAAAGCCCTGCGAGAGTGGCTGAAAAATCAAATATGGTTTTAATTTTAGACTGAATAGGCTTTCTTTTTTCCAGGCTAAAATTTCTTGAAATCCAATAAGGATTACATTTTAGAATAGAATCATCTCCTAAAGAACAATCTTCTTTTAAAGTGAAAGGAAAGTTAAAAACTAATTTTTCTGTTAATACTGCACTCATTAAGTAATTCCATCTGATTAATAATATACACTTCTATAAACTTAAAATTAATAAAATTATTGCTTATTTTCTTTATTAATTTACCAAAAATTTACAAAAAATTGCTTTTTCTACTTTACGAACCTTATTTGCATTATAGCAAAAATATATAGTTGTGGCGTATAAGCCCGTATAACTTTATTTGTTTAATTGTGGATATATCAACTATAATTGGCTTTTTACATTAAATAAAATTTTTATATTCTTTACAATGTAAAATTCACCAAATAAAGGAGGCAAGAAGTATATTAGAAAATTAATTTCCTTGTATTTATATTGCTTTTAGTCTTATTTGTTTATTATTTAAAGGTGTTCAATTCGTTTTGTTTTTGTAATTATGCTATTTTATTGGTAAATAAAAAACTTTTATGTTGATTTTTTTGCTTATAGTAAAATAATCATTATTTAATAAAATATATTAATCAATCTGATTATTTAAGAGGGAATTATGGAATTTTTCAGAAAACATAAAAAACTTATAATCACATTTGTTTTTTTTACATTTATGTTTTGGACTGTTGCACTAGGCATATTGCCTTTTATTTCTAAATTTTAGCCAAATAATAAGTGAGAAGTTAGATGAATTATCAGTTTAAACGTTCAGGTTTGTGCACACTCTTATTTTTAATAATATTTTCAATGTCTGTTTTCAGTTCTGATGTTGGTTTGTCTGTTGCTGCAGCAACAACTAAGCAAGTACATACAAGTATTCTCAAGCAAAAGAAAAAGACAATTGAGATTAAAAAAAAGCAAACACATGCAAAAATTGTTGAACTAAAGAAAAAAGAACATATTGAAATTACAAAACTTTCTAATACTCAGGTTAATCTTGAGAAAACAGAAACTGATATCGAAAAATGTCAAAATAATATTACTAATATTAAGAATAAATTATATAAGCTTCAGACTAGGATTAATTCTATAACAAAAGAATACGACCATACTATTTATCTTGCGGGTCAAAGGTTAAGACAGATATATAAGGGTGAAAGAATTACGATTCTTCATATGATCATGTCAACTAGAGATATAAGTTCTTTCTTTGACAGGTTATATTTTCAAAAAAGACTAGCAGTATATGATAAAAATCTTTTAAGTGAATTAAGAGATAAAACGCATGAACTTTATGCGGCAAAAAGTAATGTTGAAGTTCAAAAAAGAAATTATCTCACCGCAATAGAGGAAATGAACAGCAAAAAAAGACTTTTAGCTGATAGTATTGAGACAAGTCAGGATTTAATCAGTAAACTGAGATCCGATAGATCAACTTATGAAAAAGCTGAAAACGATTTAGAAAGTCAGTCGGCTTCTATTGAACAGCAACTTAGAAGTTCTATGGGTTCTGTAAAGTATAAAGGTGTGGTAACTGGCGGATTTTTAAAGCCAATCGCAGGAATATTAACTTCTCCATACGGTCCGAGAAGACATCCGATTTTTGGTACAAGATCTTTTCATCGAGGTGTTGATCTTGCTGCAGGATACGGAGCACCTGTTAAAGCGTCAAATTCTGGTGTTGTTATATTTACAGGCTGGTATGGCGGATATGGTAAAGTTGTAATTATTAATCACGGTAACGTTAAAGGTCGTTCTACTTCAACCTTGTATGCTCATTTAAGCAGCTTCTCTACCTCGGCAGGGCAAAAGGTTTCAAAAGGTGAAGTTATTGCTCGTGAAGGAACCACCGGTTATAGTACAGGGCCTCATTTGCACTTTGAAGTTAGATTGGACGGATCAACTACTAATCCGTTAGGTTTTATTTAATAGACAACAATTTGTAAAGCTACTTCATATATTTTATTGACTTCGAGTATCTTGTTTAGAATAATAATGAATGAAGTCTTAAAAAAGGTTATTATGTTGAGTTCTAAAGTCAAAAATAATAAAATAAGCGCAATAGTAGCAATCACGGCTTTATGTGTTCTTTTTGTTTCAAAATCATATGCAGATGTTACTACTGCTCCACAATTGATATCACCTGTTGATACAAAAAATCTTGAGCCTAAGTCTTTACCTCCTATAACAACACCAGGTTCATCAGCTCAGTCATCAACTCAACTTCCGGTTAATTCTACTGTTATCGATATAATTAGTGATAAGTTGCAATATCATCAAGAGCAAAACGTATATGTTGCTACAGGTAATGCTGAAGTAGATATAAAAGAAAAGAATGCCAGGCTGACCGCATCTAAGATTACTTTTGACCCTCAAAATAATGTTGTTATTGCTGAAGATAATGTGAAAATTTATAAAGAAGGCAAGGTTATAAATGGCTCTTTCGTCAGAATAAAATTAGACGAAGAGAATATGTTTATAGAAAATCCGACAACAACCGTAAATGAGGTTGTAATAAGCTCAAGGAATGCCGATGTTTTCGATAAAAGGATTGTTTCTCAAAAGGGTAGCATTAAGCTGACTGATCAGGATATTCGTCTTTCAATGTCAGATTCGGCAGGTATTAAGGCGCAACAAGTTCCAAGTCTTGGCACTAATGCATTTAAAACAGGTAAAGCTCCTAGTTTTAAGCTTTACAGTAAACGTATAAATGTTAAAACCTCTAAAGATCAAACAATAACAATAATTAAGGATACTAAAGTTAAAGTTGGTAAAGTCACTTTATTTAATTTGCCATATTTTGAAGTTGACAATAATAAAAAAGATGAACAAGTTGAAACTTCTTTGCCTGAATTTGGAACAACACCTTCACTTGGTAGCTATCTTGCAGCAGGTCCTATTTTCCATCTCCCCGGTGGTGGGACTTTTAAATTAGCTCCTGCAATTGCTTTTGGAAATAAGCTTGGAGTGGGCATAAAAGGTAGAGTTATAGCACATGGCAATAAAACTGAATTTGGCTATACGACTACAAAGAAAAAATTTATGATTCAAGGTAAGCAACAACTTACCAAAAATACAGATTTTAATTATGGTTCTTATTCATATATTGACAATGGTTTCTATGGGGCAAGACGACCAAAAGGTATTGCTGAAATCGTACATTCAAAAGATGTATTTACAAATGATAAATTTATAATCGGATTAAGAACAAGTGCAGGCTATGTCAGCGATTTGAGATATTCCTCAACTCCTGCTAATACTCCGCAATCAATTTATTCGCAAAATTTATCCAAGAAATCTTATTCAACTGCTAAGCTCCAGCTTCAATCAACAATAGAGGGGAACCAACCGTTATTAAAACTCGGTGGTGAATATTTCCAGTTAAGACCTATCGGTCAATTTGCTGTTTCTGCCTATGGAAGTGGTGATACGTTCCAGGTTGCAAGGCTTGGTCCTCAAGTTTCAAGTAAACTCGGGCCGTTAAGATTAAATGGTTATTATTTTATGACGGGATATAGAGGACAGACTCCTTTTAACTTTGACAGATATTATGAGGGGCATAATAATATTAGAATTGACGGAACTTTAAAAGTTTGCAGATATCTTGATATAGGTGTCTATAAATCATACAACCTTGATAGTAACTATAAAGGAAATAAAACAGTAGAAGATAGATATACTTTAAAATTTGGTCCTGATGACATGAAGTTTATGATCGGCTATGACAGTAGAAGAAAAACTTCTGTATTCGGTCTTGAAATGCTTCTTGGTTCGGATAAGACTAATATTAATTATGATAAATTGAATTTAGTGCAAACTGATAAAAAATAAATTATGACACTAGACATATTGAGGAAAATATACTTATGAGCTTGAGAGATTGGTTCGACAATAGAAAAAAGAAACAATTAAATACAGCTTTGGTAGAATCTAAACTAACAAGTGAAGATTTATCAAAATTATGGGAAAAATGTTTCAACTGTAGTGAAAATCTTCCTAAAAAAGATTTAGACAATAATATGCAAGTTTGTCCAAAGTGTGATTATCACTTCAGAATTGGTGCTCAAGCAAGAATTGCTCAATTGTTTGATGAAAATACCTTTGAAGAAATGTTCAGAGAGGTTAAACCTTGTGATCCGTTAAATTTCACCGATACAATGCCTTACAAAGATAGGCAGGAAACAGCCAGAATTAAATCAGGTTTGAATGATGCTGTTGTTACAGGTGTTGGTAAAATTGGCGGACAAGATACTGCAATTGCTATTATGGATTTCTCTTATATGGGTGGAAGCATGGGTAGCGTTGTCGGTGAGAAGATTACCAGAATGATTGAAGAGGGAATTAAAAGAAGAATTCCTGTCATTGCGATAACTTCATCAGGCGGGGCAAGAATGCAGGAAAGTGCTTTAAGTCTTATGCAAATGGCAAAAACCAGTTGTGCTGTAGCAAGAGCTAATGAAGAAGGTATCTTATTTATTACAATTCTTACTGAACCTACTTTTGGGGGAGTAACAGCCAGTTTTGGTACTCTTGGCGATATTATAATTGCTGAAACAAGTGCTAGAATTGGATTTGCAGGAAGAAGAGTTATTGAACAAACCATTAGACAAAAACTTCCGGCTGACTTCCAGACAGCAGAATATCTTTTGAAATATGGTCAAGTTGATATGGTTTGTCAGAGAAAAGACATGAAAGAAACTATTGAAAAGATATTTAAAACACATTCGCATACTTTTGCACAAGTATAATTGCGGTTGAGAGTAAGAACGGAATTTAATTATGACTAGAAATATAGCACCATTGGAATTTGAAAAATCTATATATCAAATTGAAGATAAAATTGAAGAATTAAAAAAATTAAGTGCTGATACAGGAATAGACTTACAAAACCAAATAACTATTCTTACATCACAAGCAATTGAGTATAAAGAACAACTTTATTCTAATCTGACACCTTCTCAGAAAATTCAAATTGCAAGGCATTCTAAAAGACCTAATTTTTTAAATTATGTTGAAATGATTGCTGATGATTGGGTTGAAATGAGAGGAGACAGAGCAGGTACTGATGATCGAGCAATTATTGGTGGGGTCGCTTTAATTGATAATAAACCTGTAATGTTAATCGGTACACAAAAGGGACAGACTACTAAAGAAAATCTTGAATACAATTTTGGTATGCCTCAACCTGAAGGTTACAGAAAAGCATTAAGACTTTTCTACCATGCAGAAAGATTCAATATGCCTATTGTTACTCTTATTGATACCCCTGGAGCTTATCCCGGCATAAAAGCAGAACAAACAGGTCAAGGAATAGCAATTGCATATAACCTTAAAGAGATGGCAAAGCTTAAAACTCCTATAACTGCTATCATCACGGGAGAAGGTTGTTCGGGTGGTGCTTTAGGACTTGGTGTTGCTAATCGTGTTTATCTTCTTGAACATGCTTACTATACCGTAATTTCACCTGAGGGTTGTGCTTCAATTCTTTGGAGAAGCGCAGATTATGCTTCTAAAGCAGCTGACGCATTGAAAATCACATCAAAAGATTTGCTTAAAATGAAACTTATTGACGGCATAATTAAGGAACCTCTTGGCGGCGCTCATTATGATCCTGAATTAGCGGCTAAAAATGTTAAAGAAACAATTTTAGAAAGCATAGCAAGCATGAAAAATATGTCTTCAGATGAATTAAAAGCTGATAGATATAATAAATTTAGGGGTATGGGAGTTTATACGGAAGTTTAAAATGGGTAATCATATAGAAATTGCAGTAGATACAAATCCTTTATGGGTTGAATATGTAGCGGATGTCTTACTTGAAAGACTTTCATGCTCTGGCGTAGTCACAGGTGAAGAAGAATATAAGCATGATGAGCTTATTAAATCATCATCACAAGTAAAAGGTTATTTTTGGGTTGATGAAAAAAATCCTTTTGATCTTGAAAAAATTCAATTAATTATTAACGAAGCAAAAGTTGAACTCGTTGATAACGGTATAAATGCAGATAATTTAGGTAGCTGGGCTTTAAGTTTCAGAGATGTTGATGAAGAAGAATGGGCTCACAGCTGGAAAAAATACTGGCATCCACAAAGAATAACAGATAAAATCACTATTTCTCCAAGTTGGGAAGAATATAAACCTTCTGATGAAGAGATTTTAATAAGTTTAGACCCTGGAATCGCTTTTGGAACAGGAACACACGCTACTACAAAATTATGCATTAAAGCTATTGAAGATTATGTGAAAGTTGATGATACTGTTGCTGATATAGGAATGGGCTCGGGTATCCTTGCTATAATAGCCGCAAAACTTGGAGCTTCTAATGTTATAGGTGTTGATAATGATCCTTCCGTTATAACAGTAGCAGCTGAAAATGCTGAAATTAATAATGTATCAGATATCTGCACTTTTAAAGAAGGTGTGTCTACTGATATAGAAGGACAATATGATGTTGTTGTTGCGAATATATTAGCAGAAGTTCTTATTGAGATTATGCATACATTTGTTCCTCTTGTTATAAATAATGGGAAATTAATCTTGAGCGGAATAATTCAAAGAAAAGCTGACGATGTTAAACAATCTGCCATTGATAACGGATTTAGTTTTATCGAAATGACTGTTGAAGGCGATTGGGTTGCTATTATTTGCGAAAAAAAATAAAATAAAAAGTAATATGCTTTTTAAAATGTCAGGATAATTTAAATGTTTTTTATAATCGCAAGAAATCTTTTTATAGGCTTTATTTCCTTTGTAATATTGCCTTTTATTGCTCTTGTTTATATTTCTGAAAATATCATTCAGCAAAAATATGAAGAGTATTCGTATACAAAAATTGATGAAACCCGAAAATTAATTGGTATATCGGACTTTTATTCTTTAGATAAAATTACAAAATACATGAATTCAAATAAATTTGAAAGTAAGCATGATAATATTTTAATTTTTTTAAATAATAAAAAAGTATATGGAAGAGAAGATATTAATGTAGATTATAAAAAGCTTTATGATTATGGTTTTGTTAATTTTCCTGTTCATTTTAACGGTTTAAATTTTTATTCAGGCTCATATCCCATATATGATGATAAAAAAGTAGTTGGACGAGTTGTTATAATCTCTAATAATAAGGAATTAGTCGAATTAATTTTTCAATATCACCTTATGTTAGCTCTTTCAATGATTGCTATATGTTTAATTGTTCTTGTGGCAGGATATGCTACATCAAAAAAACTAATATCTTCATTTGATGAAATCTCCATGGTTACAGGATTTGTAAGAGAAGGCGATTTAAGCAAAAGAGTTAAAACCTATTCAAAAGATGAGTTGTCCAGACTTGGCGAAAATATTAATAAAATGATTGAGTCTTTGCAAGATAGAGAAAATAAGATTCATGATTATCAACGTGCGTTACATGGTCAAAAAGAATATTTAGAATCAATCTTTAACTCATTAAATGACGGTTTTATTACTATTGGCTCTGACTCTAGAATTATAAAGGTTAATCCTACAATTGAAATTTGGACGGGGCTTAAAGAAGAAGAAGTTCTTGGAAAAAAATTAGATCAAATTCTTAAATGTGATTGTAAGGTTGATTGTAAAGAAGAAGTAGATTTGGCTCTTTGTTGTCCTCTTATAACTCAAAATGAAAGATTAATACCTACTGAAGCTAAAATAATAAATCAAAAAACTGCTTTAGAACGCTATTTAGGGATTGTGTCTTCTCCTGTCGCTTCTACCAATCATATTGAAGAACCTACTTATGTTATATTGCTCAGAGATATTACTGAATATAAAGAGCTTGATAAAATGAGAGAAAACTTTACTGCTACTTTAACTCATGATTTAAGAGTTCCTATTTTAGCTGAGTCAAATACTATAAAACTTTTTCTTAAAGGTATGTTTGGCTCGCTTAATGAAAAACAGCAAATAGCCTTGCAGAATATGCTGGAAAGTAATAATGATCTTGTTACTCTTGTAAATAAGTTATTAGATATCTATAAAATTGAGTCGGGAAGATTTGATCTTTTAAAAGAACCTGTGGATATGAATATTTTAATTGTTGATTTAATCTCCGAATTAAGCAGTATTGCTATAAAAAATCACCAGAAATTAGATACTGCCATAAAAACTCAGCTTCCTTTAATTTATGCTGACAGAAATGAAATAAAAAGGGTCTTACAGAATTTAGTTGGCAATGCTCTTGCTTATACTCATAAAGAAGGCAAAATATTAATTGATGCATATATTCAAGATTCCGATATAATTGTTAGTGTTAAAGATGATGGACGAGGTATCTCCTCGGAAGAGCAAGAGCAATTATTCAGCAGATATTTTTCAGGCGCAAAAAAATTTAGAAAAGTTGGTACAGGACTTGGTTTATATTTATCAAAGCAAATAGTTGAAAAACATGGCGGAAAAATATGGTTTGAAAGTACATCAGGAGTTGGAAGTTCATTTTTCTTCAGCTTGCCTGTCGGACATATAGAAAATAAAGGAAATTAACTATGGTAAATAAAGTAAAATTAAATGATTTTGAATTTGGCGGTGATCGCTTAGTTATATTAGCAGGACCTTGTGTAATTGAAGAGGATGAAACTGTTCTTTTTAAAACTGCTGAAAAAATAAAAGAAGCAACCTCAAAATTAAATATTCCATATATTTTTAAAGCTTCTTTTGATAAGGCAAACAGAACTTCTATAAGTTCATATAGAGGTGTTGGAATAGATAGAGGGCTAAAATGCCTTGAAAAAATAAAAAGAGAATTTGAATTACCGATAGTAACTGATATTCATGAAACACATGAAGCGGCTATTGTTGCAGAAGTAGCGGATGTTTTACAAATTCCTGCTTTTTTATGCAGACAGACTGATTTATTAGTTGCAGCAGCTAAAACCGGCAAAATTGTAAATATTAAAAAAGGTCAATTCATGGCTCCTTTACAGATTGAGCAATCAGCTAAAAAGGTTATTGATAGCGGAAATAATAATGTTGTAATTACTGAAAGAGGTGTTAGCTTTGGATATAATAACCTTGTATCCGATATGAGATCAATGCCTATTATTAAATCTCTTGGTTATCCTGTTGTTTTTGATGCTACACACAGCGTTCAGTTACCGGGTGGAGCAGGAACAACTTCTTCAGGGCAAAGAGAGTTTGTTGAAACCTTAGCGAGATCAGCTGTTGCAGCAGGGGCAAACGGTTTATTTATGGAAGTACATCCAAATCCTGATAAAGCTCCTTGTGATGGTCCAAACATGCTTTTCTTAGATAATATTTATGACGTTTTAAGTGTTTGTAAGGATATTTTTGAAATAGTTAAAAATAAATAATTAACGCTATTTAACGATTATAAAATCAAAAAATAATAGAAGCTTTTTGTGTAGATCTTTCTGCAACATGAGCTTCTATTTTCTTAAAAATTAGCAGAGCTAAGTATATAATCAAAAAGTCTTTTTGATTCGCATAAATACCTCAAGAGTATTCATGTTTAAGATATACTTTAAAATATAAATATAATTATCATAAAAGGTGTGGGTACTTTAAGAAAGGCTAATTTAATGCTTAAAAAACTTGTATGGCTGATAATTTCTATAATTGCAGCTTTTTCTATTGCTGTAATATTACAGGCAGTGCATTCAGGAGAAAAAATCAATGCACTATGGCTTGTGGTTGCAACAGCTTGTATTTATTCTATAACTTATCGCTTTTATGCTTCATTTATAGCGGCAAAAGTTCTAACATTAAGTGATAGTAATATAACTCCGGCAAATAATTTAAAGGACGGTATTGATTATGAGCCTACGAATAAGTGGGTATTATTTGGGCATCATTTTGCGGCAATTGCAGGAGGAGGACCTCTTATCGGACCAATGCTTGCGGCTCAATTTGGTTATCTTCCAGGGTTTTTATGGATATTAATTGGTGCTTCACTTTGTGGCTCTGTCCATGACATGGTTATTTTAGCGGCATCAGTCAGAAAAGATGGAAAATCACTAGCTCAGATTGCAAAAGAAGAAATAGGCCTAGTCGGTGGAGTTGCTTCATCGTTAGCAATTATATTTATTATTATTATCGCTCTGGCAGGGCTTGCTTTTGCAGTTGTTAATGCCCTTGTTAAAAATGCGTGGGGAACTTATACGATTGCTATGACTATACCTATAGCCTTGATGATGGGATTTTACCTTCAAAAGCTTCGTCCCGGTAAAGTTGTTGAGATGAGTATAATAGGTGTTATTCTTTTGTTTTTAGCGGTTATTACGGGGCATTATATCCCTAACTCACCAGTAGCACATATTTTTACATTATCAAAAACAACATTAACAACAATAATAGTTATATATGGATTTTTTGCATCAGTGTTACCTGTCTGGATGTTATTATGTCCTAGAGATTATCTTTCTACTTACATGAAAATTGGAACAATGATTTTACTTACTCTTAGCGTATTATTTATTGCTCCAAGTATTCAAATGCCGGCGATTACTGCTTTTGTAAATGGTGGTGGTCCAATAATACCAGGAAAAATATTCCCATTTATGTTTATAACAATTGCTTGCGGTGCAATTTCGGGATTTCATTCGTTGATTGCATCTGGTACAACACCTAAAATGATTATTTCAGAAAAAGATATCACTTCTATTGGATTTGGAGCTATGCTTGTTGAGGGAATGATTTCAATGATGGCTCTTATTGCTGCGACAATACTAATACCAGGTGATTATTTTGCAATCAATACTCATTTATCGGCAACACAGCTTGCTTCAATGGGCTTTCCAGTTAGTAAAGTTTATGAGTTATCTAAAATTGTTGGCGTTGATGTAGTTGGTCGCCCTGGTGGAGCTGTATCTCTTGCCGTAGGGATGGCTTCAATTTTATCTAATCTTCCCGGATTAAAAGCGTTAATGCCATACTGGTATAACTTTGCTTTAATGTTTGAAGCCTTATTCATTTTAACAACAGTTGATGCAGGTACCAGAGTTGCAAGGTTTTTATTGCAAGATATAAGTGGTTATATTTATAAACCTTTTTCTCGTCAAAATTGGCTGCCTGGCATTTTGATAAGCAGTTTAGCAGTTGTATTGGCTTGGGGCTATTTAGTTTATACCGGCAATATCTCCAGCATTTGGCCTATGTTTGGTGTTTCTAATCAGCTTTTAGCTGCAATAGCTTTAGGTATTGGAACAATAATAATTGTTAAATTAAATAAAAAGCAATATGCTTGGATAACAGCATTACCAATGACATTTATGTTTATAACTACATTCACCGCTGCTTATCAGTTAGTATTTGTATTTCTGGCAAAAGCCTCAAAGGCTCTAACCGTATCAGAATCGTTAAATTTTAAAATAGATGCTGTTCTGGTTGTATTCCTTGCTGTATTGGCTTTTATATCACTTATAGAAATTATAAGAAATCTGTTTAAATTAATAAAATTTCCGATTACTATGGAAGAACCCGAATTACTTGAAGAAAATATTTAGACATTATCAAAAATAATCCCCCACTTATTAGCGGGGGATTGTTTTTTAGCACACTTTTAAGGATAGATTATTTTTATATATAATATAATCTTATAAATTACTTTTAAAGGTAGTAAAATGAATTTAATATGGGCTTTAATGGGCTATCTGGTTACAATTATTATTCAAGCATTAGGGGTTTCAGCGGTACTGTCTTCTTCAATTGCAGGTGTTATTGCTTCTTGCCTTGCTATAGCTTTAAAAGATAATAAAAACTATTCTGCGAGCGCTTTTTGTGGTTCTTTTGCCGGAATGACCTCTTTAAGCTTGATTTTCGGGAAAGAAAACAATATTTTTTCTAAAAAATGTATGTTATTGACGTTATTGTTAGGCTTTATCCTTAGTTTCGTATATTTTTTTATATCAAAATTAAATTCTAAAAATAAATTCAGTAAATATCTTTTTAATGGTTATGGCGGTAGACTTGGAGCTATTGCTTTTATTTCAGTATTAATATTCATTATTTTAAAATCTTTTTTATTAAATGAGTTTTCTTTTCTTCCAATTCAAAAAAATATTACTGAAACAAATTGCTTTTTGCTGATATTTATAACCTGCATTGGAGCTTTTGCAACCTCAAGACTTAGTAATCTCTCAGTTTTTATCAAAAATAGCAATTATAAAATATTAATTCCTGCTCTATTGAGTTTTCTTGCCTATATTATCTTTTGTAATTTTTCAGCAAATTCAGCGATCTTTTCTCAGGCTTTTTACGCAGGAACTTTTGTCGGTATGAGTTCTATCGATTTATTGCCTAAAAAAGGGACTATTTTTGCAGGGACATTAACAGGAATAATCTTGACTTTTGCTGAAAATATCTTTAAAGGTGTTGGTGGAAAACTCGGATTTACAGCGTTTATCGCTGTTTTAATTACAATTGTGATGAAAGAATTATATGCTAAGTTTAGTTTGTTGAAATAGGCTTTTGACGGGTATTTTGTAAAATGTTTTGTAGAAAATTGAGTTAAGATCAGATATTAATCGAGCGGTTTGCTTCTTTTCTCAAAAATTATTTTGTGTAATACGACTCATAGAGTAAGAAAATAAGCCAGTAGAGGTCAGAGCTGTAATGTTTTTGTTTTTGCTTCATTTTTATTTTTTGAAAAATAAAAATGAAGTCGATGGATTCAGACATCGACTTCATTGAGTAATTAACTAATTTTAGTAGAGATATAAATTTTTATAACACTATATCTTTAAACCTCAAATATTTCATTTGATTTTAATATTATGCAATCAGCCATAGTTTCTATGGCGATTTGTGTTTTAAATTCTTCGGGATTAGCTTTAATTGGCGGGAACGTATTGTAATGCATTGGAATTACTGTTTTACAGCCAAGCCATTTTGTCGCTTCGACTGCTTCTTCAATTCCCATTGTGAAAAATCCGCCTATTGGCAATAAGGCAATATCCGGTTTGTAAAATTCGCCAATCATTTTAAGGTCAGAGTGTAAGCCTGTATCGCCGGCATGAAATATTTTTATCCCGTCAATCGTTATTAAAATACTTGCAGGACAACCGCCATAGCTGCCATCGGGAAGTGAACTGCTATGAGCGGCGGTAAGCCAATTTGCAGTTCCCCATTCAAAGGGAACTTTCCCCCCAATGTTTAATCCTTGAGCTTTAGCTCCTTTTCGTGTGCAATAGTTTGCCACTTCAAAAATAGCAGAAATCTGAGCGCCTGTTCTTTTTGAAAGATCAACAGCATCTCCAAGATGGTCGCCATGAGCATGGGTTATTAAAATATCGTTTACTTTTTCAACGCTTTTATCATTTACAAACATTTCATTGCCTGTTAAAAAAGGGTCAATAATTATAGAAAAATTTTTATTTTCAATTAAAAAAGCACTATGTCCTAAATATTTTATTTTTACACTCATTTTTATTCTCCTGAAAAATAAAAGACTTGTTAAGTTAATCATTATATCTGCAAAATTTTACCCTCCGATAAGAGGGTAAAATCAGGTTATTTAACTACTATGTTCAAAATTTTATTAGGAACATAAATTATTTTAGCTATTTGTTTTCCATCGGTATATTGAGTTACCTTTTCACTTTCAAATGCAAGTTTTTTAACGGTTTCTTCCTCGGAATTAACAGGAAGTACAAGTTTTTCTCTAACTTTACCGTTAATTTGAACAACTATTGTTGCTTCATCAGAAACAGCAAGGCTTGCGTCATATTTTGGCCATTCTTCCAAGAAAAGCGAACTCTTACCGCCCAATGAGGACCATACTTCATCGCAAAGATGCGGAACAATCGGTGACATAAGTTTAATTAAAGTAATTATAGAATTGCTCAAAACTTGCTTATCTTGCTCTGAATAATCTTTTTTATTATTAACATAGTCATAGATACTGTTTACAAACTCTCTGCATTTGCTTATAGCAGTATTAAACTGAAATTCTTGAGTAATATCGTTTGAAATTTTATTTATAGCTCTATGTGTTTCTCTCAATAGGGCTTTATTTTCTGAGGAAAGTTCAGCAGCATTAATCTCAAATCCGAAAATAAGATTTTCTTCACAGCTTTTAATTAGTCGCCATACTCTGTTAAGGAATTTATAACAGCCTTCAACGCCTTCATCAGACCAATCAAGATCTCTTTGAGGCGGAGTATCGCTCAAAATGAATAATCTTGCTGTATCCGCTCCGTAATGCTTGAAGATTTCATCAGGATCAACTGTATTCCCTTTTGATTTACTCATCTTAGCACCGTCTTTAAGCACCATTCCTTGAGTTAAAAGATTATCAAACGGCTCATCAAAGTTTAAAAGTCCTCTATCTCTTAAAACCTTTACAAAAAATCTTGAATAAAGAAGGTGTAAAATTGCATGTTCAATTCCGCCAACGTACTGGTCAACTTTCATCCAATTATTGACCAAATCAAAATCAAACGGTTTCTCTGTATTTTTTGGATCGATATATCTTAGGAAATACCAGCTACTGCACATAAATGTGTCCATTGTATCGGTTTCACGGGTTGCAGCTCCGCCACAAGTAGGACAGGTTGTATTTACGAAGGTTTCAGAAGTTGAAACAGGGGATTTTCCATGTACTTTAAAGTCAACATCTTCTGGTAATAATACAGGTAATTGATTTTCAGGAACTCCCACAACTCCGCATTTATCGCAATAAACAACAGGAATTGGAGTACCCCAGTATCTTTGTCTGCTTATCAACCAATCTCTAAGCCTATATTGAACTTGAGCGTTTCCGCAGTTGCTTTTTTCTGCCCATTCTGTAATTTTAGCTTTACCTGTTATATTATCCAACCCGTCAAACTCGCCTGAGTTAAACATAATCCCCGACTCGGTATAAGCCTCTTCAAGTTCTTCATCTGAAGTGTTTTCAGCATTTTTAATAACTTCTTTAATTGGAAGTTCATATTTTTTAGCAAAAGCAAAATCTCTTGTGTCATGAGCAGGAACACCCATAACAGCACCTGTACCGTATTCGATAAGTGCATAATCAGCTGTCCAGAGCGGTATTCTTTGACCATTAAAAGGATTTATAACATAAGTTCCTAAAGGAACACCTGTTTTTTCTCTTTCAGTAGAGGTTCTTTCGATTTCGCTCGTTCTTTTTGCCGCTTCAACGTAGTTTTCTACGCTTTTTTTATTTTCAGCAGTTGTTAATTTATCAATGGTTGAGTATTCAGGAGCTACAACAAGATAAGAAACACCGAAAACGGTATCAGGTCTTGTTGTAAACACAGGAATTTCAATATTCTCTGCACCTTCAACTTTAAATTTTAAGATTGTTCCTGTTGATTTGCCAATCCAGTTTTTTTGCATAAGTTTTACGCTGTCAGGCCAACCTTTTAACTTATCTAAATCGGTTAAAAGCTCTTCAGCATAATCTGTAATTTTTAAAAACCATTGAGAAAGATTTTTCTTTTCTACAACAGTGCTACATCTCCAGCAAACACCGTCTTCTACCTGTTCATTAGCCAAAACGGTTGAACAGTCAGGACACCAGTTTACAGGAGCTGTTTTTTTATAAGCTATTCCTGCTTTATAAAACTCTAAGAATAACCATTGAGTCCATCTATAATAATCAGGCTTACATGTAGTTACTTCTCTATCCCAGTCATAACTTAATCCTAAGGTTTTAAGCTGTTCTCTCATATAGTCAATATTAGAAATAGTCCATTGTGCAGGATTTGCATTTGATTGAATCGCCGCATTTTCCGCAGGAAGTCCGAAACTGTCCCAGCCCATAGGATGTAGAACATTATATCCGTTCATTTTTTTGTATCTGGCAATAACATCGGTAATTGTATAATTTCTTACATGTCCCATATGAAGTCTTCCTGACGGATATGGAAGCATAGAAAGAGCGTAATACTTAGGTTTGTCAAATTCATCCGATGTCTTATAGATTTTTTGCTCGTCCCAGACTTTTTGCCATTTTTTTTCTATTTCCTGAGGAGTATATTGTTCGTTTAACATCTTCGTTCCTTCTAATTTGCCTATATTTTTAACCTTTAGAATATGAAAATTATACCTAAAAAAAGATATCTTTGTAGTTATTAATTCTTCATTCCAGAGAAAAAGTAGCTGCATATATTAATATTGGTAACAAAATTATTAAATATACTAAAGCTTAAACATATTATGCCGAATATTAATATATGAGAGATACCGGATGTAAAGGGAAGTAAATGACTACTATTGATGCTATTTTAGCAGTAACGCAAAATCCATATTTACTTGCGGTAAAGCGTAAAAATAAAAGCGCTTTTTACAGTATTGATAAAATGGCAGAAGCTCAAGCATCAGAATCTCCGCAAAAAATTAAACAAAGTGATAAATCACAAGATATTAATTTTCAGGAATTAATTAAAGAGTTAAAGTTATACATGCCTAATCAGAGACTTCGTATTCTCATGATGATGAAACCTGATCAAATTATTGAGCTTTTACAAACACTTAAACCCGATAAATTAGCTTTAGGCTTAAAGTTTTTTAACAAGAAAAAACTGCTTAGTTTTGTGCTAGCTTTGCCAAAAGAAGATTTAATGAAAATGTTACTTAAAATATTTTCAAAAGAAGAAGTTTTAGCGATGATGCCTGTTAAAGAATTCAAGAAATTTTTTGATAGTACAAAAATCAGTCAGGATATGTTTATTAAAGTTTTTAAAAACTTGCCTCCAAACCTTCTGGCTCAAATCCTTGAGGGCATTACCGGTGTTGCGGCAGGAAATAAATCTAAAGATGAGTTAATTCAACAATTAGGTAACTTTAATAAGGCATTACTTGTTGAAGGAATTATGGGATTAGGTAAAAAACAGATTATGGCCGTTGCAAGTGAATTTATAAAAATGGATGAAAGTTTATTTGGCGAATTCTCAAAAGGTGCATTCTTCAGACCTATTGCAATAATGCCAAAGAATGAAATTGCGGGAATAATGGACGTATTAAAGCCAGAACAGCTTATCGGCATGTTATCAGAGTTACCGCAAAATATGATGGCTCAACTAGCAACCCTTGCTGATCCTGCTGCATTAACAGAATCATTATTAAAAGATCCGAAACTTTTAGCATCATTAGCAGGATAAATCAAAGACCTCAGCTTTTTAACAAACTGAGGTCTTTAGACTTTAATGAATTATATTAATCAATAACTGTGTAGATTTCAGAAATATCTTTTTTCTTTCTTTGTTTTAATTTGGAAACAAGAGGTGTTCCCATACAAAGAATTGAAACTAATTGATATGGTTCTTTTACTCCGATGATTTGTTCAAGTTTATCAACAGCATATAAAGGTGCTGTCAACCAACATGTTCCATATCCCATTGCATGAGCTGCAAGAGAAAGGTTTTCAACGGAAGCTCCAACGCTTAAAAGTTCAGGACTTGGACGTTTTCTGTTTATTTCTTCGTCAGTCAGTCCTCTTTTTTTAAGAATTTTTAATATTTCTGAACCTTCAGGCTCCATTAATACAGCTATATTAACAGGCGCTGATGTGAAAAATGAAGAATATTTTTTATAATGTTCAAGAGCTGCATATTTATCTTGAGCTTCTTCCCATGTTTGCATTTCTTCATATGTTTCTATAATTGCTTCTCTCATTTGTTCTTTTACTTCAGGGTTAGTTATAACCACATAATGCCACATTTGAGAGTTTGTAGAACTTGGCGCACGTCTTGCTGCGTCTAATATTTTAAGGATATCCTCCATCGGGGGAATCTCATCTTTAAATTTCCTAGCCGAATTACGTGTTTCTATTGCCTCAAAAAGATCCATCTCAACCTCACTTTAATACTTAGAAAAAGTCGCTATAATATTATAGTATAAAATAAAACTATATTTTCATTTTGTTATTGAAAAAGGAATTTTACTTTATGAAACTAAAATATATAGTAGTAGTTTGTATCGCATTTTTACTAAGTTTTGTTATAACACAATCAAATGTTTTTTCGCAAATTAAGTTTAATAACAAAACGTATATAGCGGTACAAACTCCATCAACAGAGCAATACAGTCCAATTGGCGATAAAAATCGTGAAAACATTCTCATTATACTTGATGCATCGGGAAGTATGAGTGAAAAAATCGGAAACAAAAGAAAAATTGATATAGCAAAAGATTCAATAATTAACGTGCTTAATCAGGTTTCTGACAATGAAAAAATAGGATTAAGGGTTTACGGGCATGTAATGGATTTTTGGGGATTAAAAGCCTGTGAAGCCTCTGAACTGAAAGTCGCTATTTCAGAAGGTTCAAAAAATCTTATTAAAGAGGAACTGCTAAAAATAAAACCTACAGGTGCTACTCCAATCTCTTATTCTGTTGAGCAAGCTCTAAAATATGATTTTACAGGATTATCAGGCAAAAAAAGAATAATTCTTGTAACTGACGGAATGGAAACATGCGGGCAAAGCCCGTGTGATTTAGCTGTAAGCCTTATGAAAAAAGGAATTGATTTAAAAATAGATGTAATAGGCTTTGATATTCAGGATAAAAGTTCGTTGCCCCAGCTAAAATGTATATCTTTAGCTACAAAGGGAAAGTTTTATACGGCTAATGACTCACAGGAGCTTGTAAATTCTCTTGAAAACACTTTAAATATAGAAACAAATGTTTCTGGAGAAATTGTAAAAGACATGCCTAATCAAAAATAATTATAGCTATTTAGAAAATTAATTTCACAATATAAAAAATTATAAATAAAGATAAGCTATAATATAAATTAAGTAAAATTTAATTATGTTGAGGGTTCATAACTATGTTAAAAAAATTGAATGTATTTGTTTTCACAGCTCTTCTGACAGCTAATATTTCTATGGTAAATGCAGCGGCTGTAGCTGAAAAAGCAGTGCCTGCATCAGCTTATAAAGAAGTTGCCCCGTTAGAGCTTGTCGCTAAGCCGGCAGATTATCTTAATAAGAAAATTAAAATTAATGGGACTTTTGATAAATTTTCTACATTAGGTTTAGATTATAAACCTGCTTTCAGAGATTCTAAAAAATATATCAGTTTATTAATAAGAAGACCTGATGTCTCAAATGTAATCCCTCTTTCAGAAATGAAAATAGTAATTCAAAGAGAAAAAGCAGAAAAACTTCTTGATCTTGAAAGTGGCGATAAAATTGAATTGACAGGTTCAGTTTTTTCATCTGCACTAAATGACCCATGGGTTGAAGTAGATAGTGTTAAAATATTAAGTGTGAAGCAAAAGAAAACTAATTAATAGTTAATTGTCTGGAGATTGAGATTTAGCCGGAGAAGGAATAAATGCAACAGAAAGATTGTTACTTAACAGTACATGGTCACTTTTATCAGCCGCCAAGAGAAAATCCATGGCTTGAAACCATTGAATTACAAGACAGCGCACTTCCTTTCCATAACTGGAATGAAAGAATTGCACATGAATGTTATTCACCGAATGCAGTATCAAGAATTGTAGACGTTCATAACAGTATTCTTGATATTGTAAATAACTATGAACTTATAAGTTTTAACTTTGGCCCGACTTTATTGTCATGGCTTGAAGTTTATGCACCGAGAACTTATGAACGCATTATAGAAGCGGACAGATTAAGTATGGAAGCTCATAATGGGCATGGTAACGCAATTGCACAGGTTTATAATCACATGATTATGCCTCTTGCAAATAGCCATGATAAATACACTCAAACAATTTGGGGAATAAAAGATTTTCAATACAGATTTGGAAGACGTCCCGAAGGAATTTGGCTTGCTGAAACAGCTGTTGACGATGAAACTTTAAGAGTTTTAGTTGATTGTGGTATAAAATATACTATTCTATCTCCGTTTCAGGCATCAAAAGTAAAACCGCTTGAGAATGAACATTCTGAATGGCAAGATGTAAGCTGGGGAAATGTTGACCCTGGAAGAGCATATAGATATTTCTTGAAAGATGGTTCTGAAAGATTTATAGATTTATTTTTCTATGACGGATCAATTTCTAAGTCTGTTGCTTTTGAAAACCTTCTTCAGAATGGCGATAAATTTATTTATAGAGTAAAAGACGGTATTTCTGATATTAGAGATTATCCACAACTTATCAATATAGGAACTGATGGCGAATCTTACGGACATCATACCCGTTTTGGAGAAATGGCTCTGGCCTATGCTTTAAAAAGAAAAGCAAATGATTTTGGCTTTAAATTAAGCAATTATGCAGAATATCTTGAACTTCATCCTCCTGTTATGGAAATAGACATTAAAGATAAATCTTCATGGAGTTGTTTCCATGGTGTCGGTCGTTGGAAAGAAGATTGCGGATGTTCTACAGGGGCAGGCGCAGGATGGAATCAACGATGGAGAAAACCATTAAGAGAAGCTCTTGATTGGCTTAGAGAACAACTTGATGAAATATTTGAAGCACATGCTAAGAAATATTTAAAAGATCCATGGAAATCAAGAAATAAATATATCGACATCATGTTGGATAGAAATATTCTTACCGTTGAAAATTTCTGTAGCCATGAAGCGTTTAAAAAACTGACTCACCATGAAATTGTTGAAGTTGTTAAACTTCTTGAAATGCAAAGACATGCAATGCTTATGTATACAAGTTGCGGATGGTTCTTTGCTGATATTTCAGGAATAGAAACAGTTCAAATACTTAAATATGCTGCCCGTTCAATGCAAATAGCAGAAGAATTTGCAGAGGTTGATTTAGAGTCTACATTCCTTGAAAAGCTTGCTGACGCTCAAAGTAATTTAAAAGATTTTGGAAGTGGAAAAGATATCTATATTAACCACGTCAAACCTTCTATCGTAAGTATCAAACAGGTAGTCAGCCATTGGTCAATAAGTTCGCTATTTGAAAATTATGCGGAAAATACCAGCTTATATTGTTATGACATTAAAACAATGGATTACAAAAAAGCAAGAAAAGGCAATACAGCGATAGTTATAGGAAGAATAGAAATTACTTCCAAAATAACCTTTGAGCAACAAGATATGATTTTTGCAATGCTTCATTATGGCGGTGAAGATTTCCATTGCGTAATTCGTGGTTTTGCAGGTAATCTTGATTATTTGAAAATAAAAGAAGATCTTGTCAATAAGTTCTATTCCTTGCCGTTGACTGAAGTTATCAGAGCTTTAGACGAGCATTTCGGGCGTGAATATTTTACTCTTAAAGACCTATTTATCGAAGAGAGAAGAAAAATTATTAACATCCTTATTAAAGAACAGCTAGATAAGTTTACAAGTACATATAGAGAACTTTACGAAGAAAGTAAAGGGCCTATGATGCAACTTTCTCAACTCGGGCTTAAAGTACCTTCAGAGTTTAAAATTGCAGCTGAATACACTTTAAGTAAGTCTTTTAATGAACTTATAAGCGAAGCTGAAGATTTAATAAATAATGATGTTATGCAAAAAGCTCTTGATATTGCGGAAGAAGCAAAAAATATAGGCATTGTGCTTGATACACAATCTTCAATTAAGCAATTTAATGAATATATTACTGACAGAGTAAAAGAACTTTCTTCAACAATGGAAGTTTACCAATGTGAAGAAATAATCAAACTGGTTGCTACTGCTGAAAAATTATCGTTAAAATTATCATTGACAGAATCTCAAAATATTTACTTTAACTCTATTTTGAGTAAAATCCCCGGTCTGATTAAAGCAATGAGAAAATCGGGACATTTGCTTGATGATAAAAAGTCGATAGCAACGTTATTAAACCTTGGTGATAGATTGAAGTTTAATGTTGAAAAATATTATACCGAAATAAATAAGGTTATAACTCCTGAAGAGTTGCTTCAAGGACAAAATAAAAAATAGTCGAAAAGGTCGGTTAATCCGACCTTTTTAATTTAATAAAAAAAATATAAATAAGTACTGGACTTAAAAAAACTTTTGATGTAATATCATATCAAGTTGAAAAACACTTTGCCCTGGTGGCGGAATCGGTAGACGCGACGGACTTAAAATCCGTTTGGGTTCACCCCCAGTGCCAGTTCAAGTCTGGCTCAGGGCACCATAAAACCTCCATATTAATATGGAGGTTTTTTTATGTTCAAATAATATTTCATTGTTTAATGCCGAATTAAAAGCTGAATACAAAAGCAGATTGAACGTTAAAGTCTTTAACAGAGAGTCTAAACAGAAGTTTGTATTGGGAAATTTCCAAGTTGAGGAAGGGCAAAATTTGCGTCCTGAACTTCTATTGATTCTAAATTATTTACAATAGGTAATTTGAATATAAACTGAGAACCTTTTTCCTCACTATTTTGGTAATAGATTTTTCCGTAATGTTCTTCAATTAATTGTTTTGCGATTGAAAGCCCTAATCCATGCGATTTTTCTCCATTTGTTGGCTTGTTTTTTAATTTAGAATTTTTCTTAAAAAGTTTTGGTTGATCACTTAAAAGTATTCCACTACCTCCATCTTTTATTACGAAATTAACAAAACCGCCTTCATTGAAAACATTAATAAAAATATTAGTGTCTTTAAATGAGTATTTAATGGCGTTACTTATTAAATTATCAATAACACGAGCTATTTTTTCTTTATCTATATTTAAAAAAGGAACATTAGAATAACTCTCATAAATTTTAATATTTTTTTGATCTGCTTGAGGCTTATATATTTTTGTTCTTTCATTAACAAGCGTAGAAAAATTTACTTTTTGTTTTGTAAGTTTGTTTTTTTTTTGAGGAGTTTCAGTTTCCTCAAGAAATTTTTCTGTTAAGTCAAGTAAGTTTTTGCTTACTTGACTTATAATTTCGAGAAATTCTTTATTTTCATCTTCAAGATTTTTAGAGTTTTCAAGAATTAACTGGCTAAAAGCTCTTATTGAAATTATAGGATTTCTAAGATCATGTGCCACCATTTTTAATGAATCAAGATTTTTCTTTTCATCTCTTGTTTTTAATACATTAACCATAAACAACATCCCTTTATTTTATATTTTTTTATTATTCTTTTATATATACCTTTAATTCCCTTTATATTTCTAGTGAAAACTTGACCATGGGGTTTAAAAATAAGAAAAAGTAGTCCATGTGGTTAACTTTAGAAGTTTTTAATTTATAAAAAATTAGGATTTACTAAGATCTGAATTTTGAAAAATGTTAAGAAATAGAGTAAATCTCTATTATAGAGTTAGCAGAACAGTAAATAGAGGTTTAATAATATTGGGGGTAGATAAACAGATAAAAGTTAAAATAACAGGCGGAAAAGATCATCAGTGGATTGAAAATGTTTTGACTTTTTAAAGACAAAACTCGGACTTGATAAAATTTGAGTTCCAATGCCTTCATTTTTGGTAAGACGTTGTGCCATTTTATGTTGCTATAACCTTAAGTTAGAACTTAATTTACCTATCTAGCAACTCGAGTTAGTTACTCAAATTTATTTCTTGGATTTATTCGTTTTTAATAATTTCCGCTATCTCATCACCATCGTTCATCATAGAAAATCCATCTTTTTCAGACTCAAGTATTTCATTTAGAATGATTTGTTTCTCTGGAGAGATATACTCCATTATTTTTGCTATTGCTTCTCCTGAAAAAAGCGGTTTTCCTTCTTTGGTTCTAATATTTATAAGATTATCCAATAATTCATTTTTATATTCTAACGATTTAGAGATAGCACTCTCATTATTAAATTTTTCTCTGTCTTGAAGGGGATACATTCCTATTTTATTCAATATTCGTTCAAAGGCAGGGACATATTGACAAGTATTACTCATCTCCGCAGCAATGGCAACCAATTCAAGTACATTTGTTTTTGAATATGCTGCATTTTCTTTGTCATTTGTAAAAGACATATCTATAAGAGTATTAATATTTTGTAGTTTTCGATAAACAGGTAAAATAACATTTTTATATTGTTCATAACTAAAGTTTTTTCTATCTTCCGGATTATTTTCATAAAATTCTTTGGCTTGTTCTAAATTGTGTATGATTTCCGATAAATTTTCCGAATCTGTATTTTGGTTATTTCCTTTAATAAAAAGGCTTTCAAATTCTTTTAAAAATTTTTGTTCCCCTTCATCTAATAAAGAAGTAAATTTAACAAAATCATCATTATTAAATTTGTTTTCACCGATATTAACTTCATGCATAGAATGCCCTACAAGTTCATGTTGCAATGAGTCTCTAAAAATAGTGAAAAACTTTGACATGGATTGAGGACTGCCGTCACTTAAAATTTTAGAAAGGAAATATGGATTAAAACTTATTTCTTTATTCTCATAACTTGCTAATCCTTTAGGGTTTGTCAAAAAGCCGTGAAAATCCAAAAGATTAACGGTTTTAGGTAATTGATAGCCTAATTTTTTATAATCTGCAAATAAATCATAAATGATTATTGCTACTTTGCTGGAATTTGGTATATTAAAATTAATTCCTAAATCTTTTTTTGCCTTTTTTACTATGTCAAGAGTAGTACCATCTAAGCCATATAAATTAATTTCTTCTTTTCGTTTTTTCTGTATTTCAGCTTTGACATTCTTATATTCATCAATTGCTTTATAATAAGGTAAATTTATTTTAATTTTATCTTCTAAAAGTGAAAAATTGTCCTCGGAAAAGATATTAAGCTCTCTTCTTAATGCGTAAAGTGAATAAAGCTCTTTCATTGATTCTAAATGTTCAGGTTTTATATTAGATTTTTCAGTGTTTGAATGTTTATTAATAAAATCATCTAAAGTAAAAGTTGAAAGACACTGAATTTTATTAAAATCATCATTAGGGTTTTTGATATTTAATTTTTTAAATTTTTCAATTTTGCTTGTAATTTGACCTCTGCCTTCTAAATAAGGTTGCCATGCTTGGATAAAATCCCCTTTTACTTTGCTTTTAAAGTCATTCAAAGCAAAGTCTTTACTCCAAGCTTCATTCATAAAATTAACTAATTGCTTAATGCATTCGGGATTTATTTCTTTTTCTATTAATATCTTTTTTAAACGATGAACCTTGATTTTAAACGTTTTATCTTCTTGAATATTTGAACCAAAAGAAATAGTTTTATTTTTAACTAAGAGCTTATTATGCAGTATATCCATAAAAACCTGACCGTTTTTAGACACAGGCGAAAGTTGGGGATTTTCAACTTTAGTTATTTCTTTTTCTTTTATTTTTGCCTCTATAAAACGATAAGGATGTATTTTTATCGATACATTCATAATTACAATCAGCCTTTTAATTTATAGTAGTATTATAAAAATAAAAGCAGAATTATTATTGCGCTGTATAGGTATTTCTTTACTACTTACAAAAAATATTTTAAAATATTACAGCATGAATTAATAAAAGAGGTGTAAATTGCAGGAATTAATCGGAATTTACAATAAAGCTAAAATATTTACTGAAAATATTGATGAAAAGTCTAAAGAACAAATTATTGAGCTATGTAATCAACCTGTATTTGAAAATAGTAAAATTAGAATAATGCCTGATGTACATGCCGGTAAAGGCTGTGTTATAGGGTTTACGGCAGATATGAATAATAGAATAATTCCAAATCTGATTGGTGTTGATATCGGGTGTGGTGTTATTGTCGTTAAACTTGGAGCAGTAGAAATTGATTTTCTGAATTTAGATAAATTTATAAGAAAAGAAATTCCTCATGGCACAGGCGTTAGAACTGAAAATATAGAAATTAATGATGAGTTAAAAGCTGAAATAGCTTATGTTGCAAATAGAATAGATAATCTTGACAAATTAGATTATCATTACCGTTCTCTGGGATCATTAGGAGGCGGAAATCACTTTATAGAAATAGGAAAAGACGATGAAGGCAATTATTACCTTCTTGTTCACTCAGGTAGCAGACATTTTGGTAATGTTGTCGCCAATTATTTTCAAAAACAAGCAATAGAATATTGTAAAAATAAATCTGAAGAATTTAATCCTCATCCTGAAATTGAAAAATTAAAGTCCGAAGGGAAAACTCAGCTAATTCAAAAACATATAGATGAAATGAATAAAAATAATATTTATGATGTGCCAACATATTTATCTTTTCTTGAAGGTGAGCTTGCTGAAGATTATTTTAAATGCATGAAAATTGCTCAGAAATTTGCTAATATTAATCGTCAAATAATAGTTCATAAAATTTGTAATGATTATTTAAACATGGATGCAAAAGAAACTTTTACTACAATACATAATTATATAGATGAAAATGGTTTGATTCGCAAAGGTGCTGTTTCTGCTCAAAAAGGTGAAAAACTCGTTATTCCTGCAAATATGAGAGATGGAGCACTTATTGCTATTGGTAAAGGTAATTCTGACTGGAATAATTCAGCACCGCATGGTGCTGGACGCTTGATGTCGAGAACAAGGGCAAATGAAAACTTAAGTTTAGACGATTATAAAAACTCGATGGAGGGTGTTTTTACAACCTCTGTATGTAAGGCTACTCTTGATGAAGCACCTATGGCTTATAAACCGATAGAAGAAATTATTTCTGCAGTTAATGATACGATAGACATTATTTCCACTATTAAGCCTGTTTATAATTTTAAAGCTAAAAATTAAGCTTTTAAAATAGAAAAATAGCCCTGTTCCTAGGATATCAGGGCTATTTTTTAAGTATTATTATAATTAAAATAAACTACCGCATTTTTTGGTGATTGTTTTTGAGTCAATAAGCGCATTAATATGGGGAGCGACTTTAATAGTTTCATTGTCTAACTTGCCTATTCCTGCATTCTTAACAAAAGCATCTAAATCAGATTGAGAAACACCTGCTTTTATAAGTTCTTCCTGTTGGCAGGAACACATCTTCTTTATATAGTTGGTAAGTTGAGGATTATTATTGACAATAAAAGAAGAATAAAGTTTTAAGCATCCATCCGGGTATGATTCAGCTTGCGAAGCAAAAGACATTGTGAAAAAAACTGCAATAACAAGACAAAATTTAATAATATTTTTTAACATGATCTCTCCTTTAAATTCTACCTTTCCAGTAACCGCCTTTTCTATCTACTAATGCATCATAACCTGACCAAAAACGATAAAAAGGTACAATTCCTAAAACAGCATGGGTTAATACTTTATGCCCTGAGTCATCATTTATCGCCTGACCGATGCCTGGCCATATGAAAAAAGATAAAGCACAACCTGCAACAGTTTTTCCTGATATTTTACCGCTTTTAGGACTATTCTCATTTGCGATTGCAGGATTTATAGTCATAAATATAAAACTCAGAATGATTAAATATAAAATAATTTTACTTCTTTTCATAATTTGCCTCCTTTTTCATAATTTTTTAAATCATTTTTTTATTAACTTATTTTTGTATAGGTTATCAAGATTTTGTCTTGATAAATCATAGTCGGGATCAATAGAAAGTGCTTTTTTATAGCAGTCTGCGGCCTGTTTATATTGACGTTTACTGCTATATGCTGCACCAAGATTATTATAAGCACTTATGTTTTTTGAATTTATTTCAATGGCTTTATTGCAGTTAATTATAGCTGCATCATAATTACCAAGTGAAATATATACTGAAGCAAGATTACTATATGCTCTATCATCTTGGGTTATAGCCAATGCTTTATTATAACTTTCAATAGCTTCTTTGTACAATCCTTTCCCTTTATAGGAATAGCCGCAGTTAATATAAGTAATCGCATTATTAGGATTTAGGGACAATGATTTTTTAAGATATTCTAAAGCCTTATCATATTCATTAAGTAAATTATAGCAACATCCTACATTTCCGTTAATTATTACATTATCAGGTGTTACTTCAAGAATTTTTTTATAATAATCAAGAGCTGAGTTATAATTGCCTTTTGTGTAATAATCATTTGCGGTTTTTAAGTAATCATTAAGATCCTCTTGTGATGATGGATTAGGTAGTTGTTTTGCTTTAGTAACATAATTAACCGAATATATATCTTGAGAGCCTGAGTAGACTCTTGAGAGTGTGTTTATATCGCGTTGAGTGATTATTGTTCTTCCCGGAGTGTTTTGTTGATAACCGTTAGGTAATACTAAAGGAATATAACCGATAAAGTTTAAAGACCACGAATTAATTCCGCCTCTTTGAGCTCTTAGTTTTGGATACATAATATCTTCAATATTAGGGCTATGCCCTAATCCAATAGCATGTCCGATTTCATGAAGCAATATTTCTTCAAGCTCAGAAGGAAGATACTTATTTTTGTTTAAAATCTCAATTTTACCTTTTTCGCTATTATTATTGCTGTATTTATAATTTGTTCTGCCTAACGGTGTTTCATTTGGATTTACGCTTGATAATCTATTAACCCACACAATATCGATATTACTGTTTTTATTATCTGATAATTCAAGAGGAAAAAATGATTTCCATTGATTAAGAGCATTTACAACAGTCAGTCTATATTTTTCAGGAACATTTCCAATATAAACAGTTACAGGAAAATTCTTCCATTTAGGTATATTTTTATCGCAAGTTTCTGTGTAATAATTGCCGACATCAGGATTAGACAGAAAATTAAAAATAGGTTTTGTTGTAGTTTGCGGATTTAAACTGTTTTTAATATGGTTAATCCTGTTAGGAATACTGTCTTGATAAGTATTACCGTATAACGCTCTCTCAATAGTGTCAATTCTAGGCAATATAGCAGGATTATCAACTTTAATTCCCAGATTTTGTTCAATTTCGTCTAAATCAGAAATTGGAATTACTTCTGAATACACAGCCTGTATATTTAACAAAAAAACTAAACATATAATAGTTAAAATTTTATACATTTAAGCATCTTTACTCAACTCACAACAATAGAACACATTTTACTTATCAGACATTATTTATTTGCTGTTTTGCCACTAATCTATCGACTATTTCTTTTACATTTTCTTTAGTTAGTTTTTCATAAAGGATTTCTCTATTTTGAGCGATGGTTTCATCATCTAATAAAGAAAAATCTATTCTAGCTAATTCTTTTCTTATTTCTTCTTCAAATCTGTATTTTAATATTTTAGCAGGATTTCCGCCTAGAATAGTATAATCGGGAACATTTTTTGTTACAACCGTTCCTGCTGCAATAATACAACCTTTTCCTATCGTAACTCCCGATAAAATAATACTGTTTAAACCGATCCAAACATCATCTTTGACGATAATAGGCCCTTTAGTTGCGGCTTCTTCCTTATATCCAAAGTTTTTAACCAGAAAAGGGAAAGTTGAAAAGCCTTCATAAGGGTGATTTCCACCTAATAAAAAGGTAACTCCCGATGCTATTGAAACATAATTTCCTATGGTAAGCTTTTCTTGAGGATGTCCGAAAGTATGAACATCTAAAGGTCCATAAGTTTTCTTTCCTACACTAACTTTTGAAAGATCAAAAATTCTGGTTAAATAAGTTTCATTATGAGCGTTCATTCTTCGCCATTGAGCTTGTAATTCATTTCCGTTCATATAAGTGATTTAAACCTCCAAGATCTATTTTTGATGAGGAATAATGAGAAATTAAATATTCCATTGCTTCATAAAAATACCAGTCATGTTTATAATCTTTCATATACTTGAAAAAACCTGTTTTTTCAAAGTTGTATTGATTATTAAAATCAAAGTAATATGGAATAATATGCTTCAATAATATAAGTTGTTTTTCATTTTCATATATTGTTTTATTTAATAAGCCGCTATCTAAATATTCTTTATATAAAGACAGATAATTTTGCCCGAATACTTCTGCTATGTTATAACCGCCCTTGTTTGGTACGGTCATGCTTAAGAAATAAGCGGGATTATAGACAGCTGCTTTTTTTCCCGATGCGATAAGTCTTAATATAACATCAGTCTGAACTAATCTTAATTCATGTTTTCTTGAAAACTCAGTTAAATTATTAAAATCCTCTTTCCAAAGGCCAAAACCACCTATCCATGTGGAATAAAAAGACGCATAAGAAACAAATTCAGTTAAATTATTGCATAATTTCATTAGTTCTTGATGATTATTTTGACCATTTAAAAAGAAAATTACAGGTTTTTCATTAATATTTGCTTTTACTATTTTAACCAGCTCGGCTAAACTTCCATTTTTGGTTAATAAAGTATCGTTTTGCAGTTTTAAAAAAGTTCCGTTGGCGAGAGCAAGTATATTTTCATAATTTTTATCTGCTCCCATATTAACTTCATTTCGATGATATTTTATTTTGTCAGCAAATAAATCAACATATTTTTTAACAACAGCTTGAGTTTCATCTTCGGAGCAGTTATCTGAAATAACAATTTCAATTTCGTCGGTTGTTAAAAATGCATTTTGAATTACAAGACTTTCAAGTATTTTATCCAAATACTTTGCCCTGTTATAGGTAGGAATGCATATTGACAATATTGGGGACATTTTATTTTTCCTTATTAAACTTATTTTAGTTTGCAAATTAGAGGTGGTTTTTCCCTATAAGATAAAGCAAGCGTTTAATTATGTTATAAAAAACTCAGTAAAGTTCTTTTAAATCCCTCATCTATCGTGGTTTCAGGTTTCCATCCGAGAGTTTTTATCTTGCTTATATCAGGGCAACACCTTACCAGATTGCTTTTTACATAAGTTCCTGACTGTAAACTCTCATCTTTTATAACTTTTAGACCTTTTTCGGGAAATAAACCAGCTATTGTTTCAGCAAGTTCCATAATACTTGTTTCTTTATCAATGCTGACATTATAGGCTTCACCGTTTTTGCCGTTTAAAAGGACTGTAAGAAAGCCTATTGTCGCATCAGCAATATAACAGAAGGCTCTTGTTGAGCTTCCGTCACTTTTCATTATTATATTTCTGTTATGAACAATATCTGCTATAAAATCAGCAAAAACTCTGCCGTCATCAAGACTTATCCCAGGGCCATAGGTATGAAAAGGTCTTACTATTTTTGCGGGGATATTATATTGATGATGCCAGGATACACATAAAGTTTCTCCTGCTTTTTTACTTTCAGCGTAGCATGATCTTACTGATAAAGGATTAACATAACCGTAGTAAGTTTCTTTAGTTGGAATTAAGCTATCGTTCACTTCTCCGTAGACTTCTCCGCTGCTGAAAAACAGGAAACTTTTTACTTGTTTTTCTTTTGCTAGTTCTAATAAATTATTAGTGCCTAAAATATTAGCATTCATTGTGCCTACAGGATCAGAACCATAATATTTTGGGCTTGCCTGACTTGCTGCATGAATTATAAAATCAACATTTTGTTCTAACTTAATTGGCTTACACACATCTTGAACTATAAACTCCAGATCGGCTCTGTTTTTATGATGGGAAAATATAGATAAAGCCTTCTCTTTATTTCTTACAAGAGCAATAACTTTTGTATTTCTATTTTGCTTATCGTTCAAGTATAAAAAGGTTTCAACTAAATAAGAAGGTAAAAATCCATTAGCACCAGAAATTAATATGGTAGCATTTTTAAACTTTTCCCATGCTAAATTTGAATTAAGAATATAATCTAAATCTTCTTTTATAATTTTATGCATTGTTTTCGATTTCTTTAACAGGCTCTACAATCATTTCCTGATAAAATTCCTCTCTGGGCAAGAGTGGTGACATATCTTCTAACGGACTGGATACCATTCTTCCGTCAGGCTTTCTGACTGATGCTACTCTCGGAGTAAAAGCCTGTAAAGGATCAAGCATTACTTCTATAACAGCAGGGCCGTCAAGCTCTAACGCTTGTTTGATTTTTTCTCGAAGATCATCATGGTTAAATATTTGCAGATTTTGTAATCCATACGCATTTGCAATTTTAATTGTATCAGGGCAAGAAAGTCCGCTGCTTGGGTCTGAGCCTACTAAAAACCCGTCAAAATAAGCATTTTGAGTATGTTTAATACTGAGATAGCCATTATTATTAAATACAAAAAGTTTTAAAGGAAGATGATAGTGAACCATTGTTTGGAGTTCCTGAATATTTAACTGCAAACCACCGTCACCATGAACACAGACAGTTTGCCCTATATCTTTTGCCAGACTTGCCCCTATTGCAGCAGGCAGTCCATATCCCATGGGGGAAAATCCTCCATTAGTAAATGCTTTTTGTCCTTCTTTAAGTTTAAAAGCAGTTGTATAGGAGTAAAAAGTAGCACCTTGGTCGGTAATAACGCTGTCATCTTTGCTCATTAGCTCAGATAAAACCTCAAAGAAATAATATGAATTAACATAATCTTTTTGATTTTTTAATTCAGCTGTTACGACAGGATATTTTTCTCTCCAATGATGACATTTATCAATCCATTTTGAGTAATCACCGTTAAAATTAACCTCTAATTCTGTATTTAAAGCTGGAATGAAATTTTTTAAATTTGCTTTTACAGGTAAGTCAACATTAATTGTCGGATATTTAAAATAAGCCTCATCAAGGTTTATTACAACCTTTTTAGCTTCTCTTGCAAATAAATTTGACTCATATCCAACGGACGAAAAACAAAGTCTACTACCCATGCTTATAACCAAATCAGCGTTCTGAACGGCAAAATTACCTGCTCTTTGTCCATACGTTCCGAATCTTCCCGCAAGAAGAGGATGAGAGTCATGTATTAAATCAAAAGCAATTTTTGTAGTAACAACAGGAATATTATATTTTTCGATAAATTTAATGAATTTATCTTTCATTCCCGAAAGTTTAATGCCATGTCCTGCAATAATAACAGGTCTTTTAGCTTGATTAAGCAATTCTTTTATTTGTTTTAGTTCAGAAATTTCAGTATTATCAACTTCTTTTTCAGGATAAAAACCTTTAAGCTCTTCGACTTCAATATTTTTAGATTGTATATCAATAGGTATATCTAGCCATACAGGACCTGGTCTGCCATTTTTAGCAAGATATGCAGCTTTTTCAAGGTGATAACGTATAGTTTTTTCATCTTTAACGGTAACAGCATATTTTGTAACGGACTCTATCATTTTAACTATATCGACTTCATGTACTCCACGCTGCCTAAGTCCTGTGTCTTCAATTAAAAATTTTGAATTAGCTTGCCCTGAAATTACCATAAGAGGAATTGAATCATTCCATGCACAAAGGACACCTGTTAAGGTGTTTGTAGCCGCAGGGCCTGTTGTGGTAAGTGTTACGCCAAGATTTTCCGTAATTCTCTGATATCCTTCAGCTGCCATAATTGTGGCTTGCTCATGGTGATTACAGATGTATTTTATATCTTCCCTTCTTCCGAGAGAATCAATTAAAAACATGCCTCCACCGCCTGAAACCATAAAAACATGCTTTACATTTTGTTTTGCAATAAAATCTATGACGTAATCAGATAATCTCATTTTTATTATGTCCTTTTTTTAATATCAGAAAATCCTTCATATAACACTAAGGAATCAACTTTATACACAAGAAACTGTATTCCGAGCTGTTTAAAATAATCAAGATCATCCCAATTATGAAAAAGACATCCTGCAATTTTTCCTGCTCTTTTAATTTCACTTACCGCATGTTCAAGTATTTCTTTAACTTTTATATTATGAACCTCTCCGGGTATACCTAAATATGAAGAAATATCGTATGTTCCCACATAAACAAGGTCAAGCTGCGGATCATCAGCAATATCATAAATATTCTTTATTCCGCTTTCGCCCTCTACGATTATCCCTGTTAAAACTCTTTTATTTTCAGATTCGGTATAATCCTTTTGATTTCTATATCCACCTGCTCTTGTATAGGGAGAAAATCCTCTTATTCCTGATGGTGGATATTTAATGTAAGAAATAGCCTTTTCTCTTTCCTCAACGCTGTCTATGTGAGGTACAATAATTCCGTCTATTCCAAGGTCTAATGCTCTTAATATTTCTGACTCTTCATTTTTAGAAACACGAATAACCGCTCTGCTTCCTTCCGCTTCAGCTGCCATCACCATTTTTTGAGCAGTAACGAAGTCAATAGTTCCATGTTCCATATCAATAATTACAAAATCTAATCCTGCTTTTGAAATAACATTAATTACTTCAGGAGAAGGTAAAAGACACCATGTTCCGAAAACATTCTGATTTTCATTTAATTTTTCTTTTAAGTACATGTATTTAACTCCTCAGCATGAAAAAAATTCCTATAATATTTTTTATGTGTAGTTGGAGTAATGATAGAAAGTGGAACTGATTGTTCATGAAGAAATTCGCTCACTCTTTTAAGTTGAACAACTTGTTTTTCATACATATATGTCCAACTTTGCTTATCTTCAGGAATGTCCTGTTCATTATAGAAATAATTTAATTCATTTGTTTTTTCATTTACATATCCGTCCATTCCGGCTACGAATATTTCAGATGCGCCCATTTGATAAGCCATTAGAATAGCAGAAATCGAAACACTCGGATGCAGACAATTCTGAGAATATTCTGTAATACTTGGAATAGAAGGATCATCTACTATTTCTACATCAAAATAACTGTATTTATTTGAATAATTTTTTTCTATTAATTCCTTGCCAAAAAAGGATGGAACTAAAAGCGTACTTTTTTCATTTATTGTTGAAAAATATTTAAGAAATCGTTTTTTACTGATAAAAATTTGATAATCAGGCACAAAGAAATCTCTCATATAATTCATTCCGATAGTAATGCAGTTTTCTTTTTTAATAAAATTATCAATATTATCTTTATGAGTTAAAATTGAAGGTCCACTTGCTATTATTAAAAACGGTTTTCCTTTATGTTTATTTGCAACGTCAAGATTATTATTTTTAAACGCATCTTGAGAAGGTATTATTTGAAATTTTTCAGTTATATTCTGACAAATAATTTGAGGTTCGGGAGATGGATTAAAAAACATTTCATTTAAAATTTCATTCATTTTATTTGAACTGTATGAAATAGGGCAATTTTCTTTTATTAAATCAGAAGCTGTCCAAATTTCATCTATTGTATAAATATTTTTCTTAAATAAATCATCAACATAATAAGGATGAATATTTTTAAGTCCACCGATTAAAGATTGTAATTTATATCCCCAGTTTAGTTGTTTGAAGATCTCCAAATAAAATCTTTCAATAACATCAATGTAAGCAACTGTGTTATATCTTGCATTTCCATTTTTTTCCAGGTAACCGAGTATAATTTCTATAGGAAGATTTCCTGAGCCTCTGCCCATTCCAAAAATTGAAGCATCAATGAATGAAGCCCCTTCTTCAATAGCTCTTAATGAGTTCGCAAAAGCCATCTGTAAGTTATTATGGGAATGAAATCCTATTTTTTCATATCCGACATCTTTAAGTTTTTTAACTAGAGCAGGAATATCAGTAGGAATAAAAGAACCAAAGCTGTCAGCAAAGTTAATAGATTCTAAAATATTTTTATTTTGCCAATTTTTTAAAATTTCAAAATGATCTGCTTCAAGCTCAGAGTAGGCCATTATATTAAGGAAAACTTCATAACCCTTTTCTTTAAGCTCTTCAACTGTTTTTATTGCTTTTTCTATCTCATAAGGATATGCAGCAACTCTTACCGCCATTATAGGAGTATTAGTTTCTTTACATTCCTTGAATTGACTACTGTTACATTTTCCCGCATCAATCATAACGGTTAATTTGCATTTTTTTGATGCTTTAAAAATAGAAGTAAGAAATTCATCGGTACAATATGCAAAATTGCCCAGTCCTGTTATTGTTTCAGGGTATCTGTATCCTATTTCAAAATATTGAACTCCACTATTAAGTGCGGCAAAATACGATGTTTTTACGCATAAAGGATCAAAATTCCATTTATTTAAATGCCCGCCATCACGAATAGTGCAATCTATTATTTTGATATCCATAAACCCTCTTTAATATTTATATCTCCCAAACTAGTTGAAATATATGGTGAATATTCTAATAATTCATCATAATCTATCTGTCCTGTCGTTATTCCGATTCCTGCTTTTAGATCAGCATTTTTAGCCATAATAAGATCCATCGGGGCATCGCCTATGCAAATAGTTTCATTATTATTTGCTTTTAACAGTTCCATTGCTTTTAAAGCCGGTATTCCTGTATGTTTAGGCTCAACCGTTGATTCTTTTCCTATTATTAAATCAAAATAATTATCAATTTTTAGATATTTTAATGTTTCTTCAGTATTTTTGACTGAATCTGAAGTAACAACAGCTATTTTAACAGATTTTGCTTTAATTGCTTTAAGTAAAGGTATCACATCAGGCAATAATTCAATATAATCAAAAATTTCATTAAGAAATTCATTATGTTCTCTGACAAAAATCTCATCAATATCATTATGTGATACTTGAATGTTTAGTTTTAATAAATAATCTGCAAGAATTTTAATAACCTGCTCTCTATTTACAAGTGCAATAGGTCCTTCTTTTATAAGTTTCCATTTATCTGTGCAAAGACCCATTGTTAAACAAATATCAGAAAATAGAGCTTTATCAAGGTGGAATTTGGAAATTAAAGCAAGAGCTCTTCTTTCAATAATTCTGCCCCAATATTTATGACTGTCAATTAACGTTCCGTCCTTGTCAAATAATACGGCATTAATTGAATCTATGCTCCAATGATTTGTCGAAATATTTATCATTAGCTACCCCAAATATTTTAAGGACTCATTCACCAGCCAGAGAGCTTTCTCTAATGCTTTTTCAAAAACAGCTTGATTTTCAAGAAAATCCTCTCTGTCTATCTGTTCTCTTACAATTTTACGGGCAAATGAACCTATTGCAACGCCATTTGCATTAATTTCGCATTGTTTTGCAAATTCAGTTGTTTTTGAATTTGTACCGCCTGAAAGAAGAATATAAACAGGTAATTCAGCATTTTGTACTATTTCAGCTGTTGCTACCGTCTGTAATGTGGTTTTATAAGTATCGTCAGAACCGCTCATAGGAGCGCCATCAGCTTGAACAATTGTTGTATATGGCTTTCTGTTACTTATTAACCTTTTTACTCTATCAATCAGCTGAATATTGCCAAGCTTTGAACGGTCAATGCAAACGCTTAATAAACCATCAAAGGAATTATTAAGGATTTCCCATTTTTCTTCTACTTCTTGTTCATTTGTACCAAGTGCATGCAGTTCTATTGCGCTTAATCCTTTTTTAACAAGTGGAGGTATAACAATCTCAAGTGGCTTATTTTCCGAATAAGAGGTAATGGCTTTTGACGGACAAGTTTCAATACATTTTCCACATCCGATACAACGCACTTTATTGACTATAAATTTATCATTATTACTGATAGCATTTTGAGGACAATCATCTAAACATATAGAGCATGAAACGCATTTGTCATTATCAATTAATGCCTTGCTGACATGAGGATCGCCTTTTATTCCAACGCTCACGCAAAAGTGATAATTATGAATTTCATCAGGGGCGATAACCCTGTTTAATCCTCTGTATGCCGCATCAACAATTTCTTCTTTAGCGCAAAGATCAAAAAATTTAACTCCTGCTTTTGCATAAAGTGCAACTAATTTTTCAATTTCTATTGCATCTTCATTTCCTGCTCCACAGACGAGTTTAAAACACTTTTTACTTGCTAAAAGCTCATTTAATTTCATTTATACCTCGTTATTATCAAAAGGTCGGCTTTATTCTTGATTATTCGGTGTACTCTTAATTTTATTTATAACCAATAATAAGAATTATATCATATACTTACTGTCTTTAATCCTTATAGGTCGCATCTTTACTGCAAATAAAACTTTCTATTGTCTTTATAATTAAGTTCAGATGTTTTTCTTCTAATCCGGGCCAGACTCCTATCCAGAAAGTGCTATTCATAACAGTATCAGTATTTGGAAGTAATTTATAATGCTCTTCCGTTAACTCTTTTGTGTTCAATATTCCAGAGTTTTTAATTCTGATTTTTATATTATTTTCCACATAAGCAGGCTGTCTTAGCATATTTCCCGCAAAAAGTTGTCTTGTACCTATATTGTTTGATTCTAGGAATTTAACCAGTTCAATTTTATCAAATTTTTTATTTTCTTTAACGGTAAGAGTAAAGCCAAACCAAGATGGCTCTGATTTTTCAGGATGAGAAGGCAAGAGAAGATATTTCTCAAATGGTTTTAAACCATCATATAATATTTTGAAATTGTCATTTCTAAGCTTTATAAAACCTTGCAGCTTTTTAAGTTGAGCTAAACCGCAAGCAGCCTGCCAATCAGTTATTTTTAGATTGTAGCCCAAATGAGAATAAGTATATTTATGGTCATAACCCATAGGTAAATTACCTAATTGATAAGAAAATCGTTTTTTACATGTGTCGTCTTTACCAGGTGGACACCAACAATCACGTCCCCAATCTCTAAATGACATTATTATCTTATATAAATTAGGGTCATTAGTGACTAAAGCGCCTCCCTCTCCCATTGTTATATGGTGAGCGGGATAAAAGCTGAATGTGCCGATATGTCCGTGAGTACCTGTAAATTTACCGTTATATTTTGCACCAAGTGCATCACAGCTGTCTTCAATCAGCCATAAATTATATTTTTCACATAATTCTTTTATTTTATCTAATTCAAAAACATTGCCGAGAGTATGAGCTACAAAAACAGCTTTAGTCTTGTCTGTTATCGCTTCTTCAATTTGAGAAAAATCAATATTATAAGTAGAAAGCTCTACATCAACAAAGACAGGAATTAATCCGTTTTGAATAATTGGATTAATTGTTGTAGGAAAGCCTGCACCTACTGTTATTATTTCATCACCTGCTTTTAAAGCCTTTTCACCAAGTTTTTGTGAGGTTAACGCAGAAATAGCAAGTAAATTTGCAGATGAGCCTGAATTTGTCGTTAAAGCATATTTAGTTCCTAAAAATTTTGCAAATTCTTTTTCAAATTTATCATTAAAACGTCCTGTCGTGAGCCACATATCAAGACTTGCGTCTATCATGTTTAAAAGCTCCTGTTCATCAAGGACTTTACCCGATGCAGGGATATATTTTAATTCTTTTTTGCATCCGTAAACTACGCTGTAATATAGTTTTGCTGTTAATTTAACTGTATTGCGAAGTAATTTTTCAACAATTTCGGATTTCATTTTAAATTTTCCCCACTCCACGATATATTTTGACTTTGAGCTGTTGAAACATAATTTTTTATTTGATTATAAGTATAATTTTCTAAATCGTTATTTCCCGAATAAAATTCTTTATACCAGTCAACGGTTTCTTTAATAGCCTCATCAGCTTTATAAACAGGTTTCCAATCAAGATAAGTCATTGCTTTGCTTATGTCTAATTTTAATAAATTTGCTTCGTGTAATTCTTGAGCGCCTGTAATGTTTAAATTTCCGCCACCCCAATGTTTGATAGTTTTTTCGACTACTTTTTCTACTGTCAGGACAGAATCGTCATAAGGACCAAAATTCCAGCCCGAAGAGTATTTTATAGGATTTTCTATAAGTTTTTCAGCCAATAGAAGATAACCTGACAATGGCTCAAGGACGTGTTGCCATGGTCTTGTAGCTTTTGGACTTCTGATTTGTATAGTTTCATTGTTTGAAAGTGATCTTATGCAGTCGGGAATAAGTCTGTCTTCTGCCCAATCACCGCCACCTATGACATTACCCGCTCTTCCCGAAGCTAAAGCCATATTATGAGTTTGCTCAAAGTCTTTAGGATTGAAAAAAGAGTTTCTGTAGGAAGAAGTTAAAAGCTCGGCGATACCTTTGCTTGAGCTGTAAGGGTCGTATCCGCCCATCGGGTCAATTTCTCTGTAACCGTAAATATATTCTTTATTTTCATAGCATTTATCGCTTGTTACGTTAACAACAGCTCGAACGCAGTCATTTGCTCTTACTGCTTCAAGAACATTTAAAGTTCCCATTATATTTGTTTCATAGGTAGTTAAAGGATCTTTATAAGAAAGCCTTACCAATGGTTGAGCTGCTAAATGAAACACAATTTCAGGATTATATTGTTTAATAACTTTTTTTAAATGCTCGGCATTTCTTACATCGCCAATTATATGAGTTAATTTTTTATTTAATTGAAGTTTATTAAACATTGACGGGGTTGTATTAGGTTCTAAGGAATATCCGATAACCTCAGCACCCATCATTTCAAGCCATAAAGAAAGCCAACTGCCTTTAAATCCTGTGTGGCCTGTGACTAAAACTTTTTTATTTCTATAAAAATCAGAAAAAGTGTTTTTCATAATTACTCCCATATTTTCCATGGAGCATTTCCGTCTTTCCATAATTTTTCCAGCTCAACTTTTTCTCTTAAAGTGTCCATTGGTTGCCAAAACCCATTATGTCTATAAGCATATAAATTATTTTCTTCCGCCAGTTTTTCGAGTGGTTCTTTTTCCCAAATTGTAGAATCACCGTCTATATAATTAAATATTTCAGGTTCAAGCACAAAGAATCCGCCATTTACCCATGAACCGTCACCTGCAGGTTTTTCCATAAATGAAGATACGCTGTTGTCTTCTTGAATATTTAACGAGCCAAATCTTCCTTTTGGAATTACAGAAGTTAAAGTGGCAAGTTTTTTGCTTTCTTTGTGGGCTTTTATTGTTTCGGTAATATTAACATTGCTAAGCCCATCACCATAAGTTAAAAGGAAAGTTTCATTTCCTATATAATCTTGTACTCTTTTTAGTCTTCCGCCTGTCATGGTATTAACTCCCGTATCAACAAGAGTTACTTTCCAAGGTTCAGCAACATTTTTGTGAATTTCTACAGAATTATTAATTAAATTTACTGTTATGTCTGATTGGTGCATATAATAATTTGTGAAGTATTCTTTTATAACATATCCTTTGTATCCAAGTAGGATGATAAAATCATTTAAACCATAATGAGAGTAAAGTTTCATTATATGCCATAATATAGGTTTTCCACCTATTTCAATCATAGGTTTAGGCTTTATATCAGTTTCTTCGCTTAATCTTGTCCCAAATCCACCAGCTAATAATACTGTTTTCATCTTTATTATCTCAATTCACTAAAACCAGACATTGTTTTAATAATAACTTAAAACTAATTAAATTGTACAACATATTGCAGATTATTCGCATTTGGATTATATGCTTTTTATACCGCTCTTTTAATGCTAGTATCAATGGGTATGTATAATTTATAAAGTCCTTAAAGGTGAAAAATATGGAATCAATGATTTTTTCAGGTGGATTATTTGTTCTGATTATGGCATTGTTGCCTTCGGTCGCTTTTTTTTGTTTAGAGGCGGTTTGTTTCAGAGACAGACTTATACGTGCATCATTAACCTTCATTTTTGTTATATCTATATTCCTTAGTCAATTCTTATTATCTAATGGATTCCTAATACCTGGAATTTTTCTTTTTAGTTATATTATTTTCTGGATTACAATTAGCTATAAATGTAATAGTGCACTTCCAATTGGTGATTTTAAATCTGCTTATAAAATTACAAAAAAATATTCTTTTTTATATGCTGGTTATTTTTCAATTTTATTAATAAATATTCTTGAATCTTTAGCTATTGATGTTACTGATGAAGAAAGAGATAAAAAACTTTTCGATAAATATATAGTGAATTCAGATGAACAGACCTTAGCTTATCTGTCCGTATTAATATTTTATAAGCCCTTTGTAACAAACTATTTTATTGCTTGGTTTGAAGCTCAGATTGACCAAAATAAAAGTTGTGAATTAAAAAAATATTATCCTATTTATATGAGATCACTTGGTATTAATCATAAATATGAAGAAATGATTTTATTTTATAAATCAATAGAGCAAGATTTTATAAATACTAAAAGCGATGTTAAAATATGTAGCACATGCTTATTTTACTTGTTTAATTTTTTAGGAAAAATAAACTTATCCAATATATATTTCGAAAAAGCATTTTGCAACACATCTGATATGGTAAAATTAAGTTTTATTGCAAGAGTAAAATTTAATGCGGGTGAAACTGAAGAGGCTTATAACGATTTGCAGGAGTTGGAAAAGAAACCTAATAGCAAATATATAGCATACAGAGTAAAACATTGGTTTGAAACAAGTCGAATTGTATCTGAAATTGAATTTTCTCCTGAAATAGCACAATCTCTTGAAGAAATTGAAAAGAGGGCAACATTAAATAGTTCTTCTATTGCACCTTTTATGAATGAAAAAAGCTTGGATTCAAGTTTAATTTCTGATGGAAACATAAAATCAGAAATTAATATTATTCTTAAAATCATTCTAATTCTTATAGTAATAGCTACATTATTATATGAAACTGCTTTATTTTTAGGTATTGTTCCTAATTATTTTAACAATATATAAAATTATCCCAGTAGTAGTTGTTAAATTAACAACACTTTAGAGGCTGGACAAATTCAAAAGGAATTCCAGTCATTTTTTTGTAGTCCACTTCATCTTTTTTTAAATGTCCAAAATTAATTTAAGTCCAAAGTTCAGAACCAACTATTTTTTATATTGTAGTATTTCTATTAGATATACTTAGGTCCTCTAGAATGTTAAAAATTATATCAATTTATTGTTTATTGTTGTATAAATAATAAATTTTCTTTACTCTTAATTTAGGTTTAAATGTATTATTGTATAGTTGTGCTTTTTTTTGAATAAAATAGGTTAAATTTTTTAGTAGTATTTATGAGTAGGAGATAATTTGAATGGTAAACATTAATCTTTATGCAGATGAAGTTGCTGAAAACAAGTATATTTATAAATATAACGGCGATAATGATCTTCAAAGCAAGGAAGAATATAATCAAGCAGGTTTATTGATTTCAGAAACTCATTACAGTTATAGTGGTGTTGCCACTTTAAGCTCTTACACTAAAGATACATACCAATATGATAATAACAACCAAAAAATTTCAGATATTGAATATAGTTATAACGCTAGCGGGACATTAGAATCGGAAGAAAAATGGCTTAACGATAATAAGTCAGGATTAATTCCTGTTTATGAAAAACTTTACACAAATGGTCAGCTTACTTCTTCTCTGTCATATACTGACAGAACTTTAGATGTTAATGGAAATATAACAGGTGCGACTATAATAGATAACCTTAATAACGACAGCATCTACGGGCATGTTGTAAGAAACGGTAATACATTTGAATTTTATAAAATAGACGGAAATCAAGAAGTTCTTGAAAGGCAATATGTATTTACTTTTGATGAAAGTGGAAATGTATTAACTGAAACAGGTTTAATTTTAAGAAACAGCAGCTGGGTTCAAAAATATCAAGATGTTTATACATATGGTCAGAACAATATAATATTAAGTGAAGAACATTATCAAATTAATGAATCAGATTTAGAGCATCCTTATTACTATAAAAAAAATAATACTTATGACGGAAATAACCTATTAGCTTCTTATACCCAAGAATGGCATCAAGCAGGCGGAGATGGAACTGCTAATGTTGTTTTAAATTATGATAATGGTAGATTGATTTCAGAAATAAGAACAGTTGCCGATCAGCCTGATAAACAATATTATACCGATGTTAAAGTAAGTGATGGTAATTATTATTTAGGCACTTATGCAAATGAATTAATACAGGGAAGTGACAAAATAAGTTCAGCTTTTAATGGAAATGGTGGAAATGATACCATCATAGGTGGTTCAGGCAATGATAATATCGATAATTCTGGCGGCACTGCCATAATGATTGGCGGGGCAGGAGATGACACCTATGTTGTTAATAACTTAAATGACGTTATTATTGAAGGAGCTGACGGTGGAAATGATCAGGTATTGCAGACTGTAAATAATTACACGTTAGATGCTAATGTAGAAACATTAAGAATATATAATGAACTTGGTTTAACCGCTTCAGGTAATGATTCAGATAATACAATAATAGGCTCATACGGTAACGATACAATTATCGGCGGTAAAGGTAATGATGTCTTATATGGGTCGGGTGGTGACGCAGCAGATGCTCAAGCAGATATACCACATTCAAATGATACTTATCTCTTTAATCAGGGCGATGGATTTGACACGATTAAAGATGGTGATGGTACGGATAAAATTATATTCGGAAACGGTATATTAAAATCTAATACCACTTTTTCATTAACAGGTAATGACTTACTTGTTAATGTCAATGGCAGCGATACTGATAAAATACTTATTAAAGACTGGAATACCGCTGCTAATAATATTGAAGAATTATGTTTCTCTGATGGAAGCAAATATATAAATTCTCAAATAAATGCCTCTTTATATTCGCATAGCTCTAATTTTTTATACAGAATTGATCCGACAACAAACACAGTGATGGGTAAAAAAGAATTTAACGCAAATGGTCAGTTAGTTGAGTTTAGTTTTAATGTTGATAATGTAAATACTAAATATAGACGTCAATATGACCAGAATGGTGTTTGGACAGGAGTTACGGTTACAGAAACTACCGATCAAACGATAACTGCAAGGGATGAGTATGAAGTTGATGCAACAGGAAGATTTATCCCTGTTACTCATCTTTGGACAAACAATAGCGGAATAGTCCAGCCTGAACAGCACTATCAAAAAGTTTTTACTAATAATGTTCTTACTCAATTAGATATATTAAATCTTGATAATAATAAAATAGGCGAAATTAATACTACTGATACAGGGACAGGAGCAAATAGGGTTATAACCTCTAATGGCTTTTATTTGGATGGGGATACTCATGTAAACCCATATACTGATACTCAGACCTTTTATTCAGATGGACAAACTGTAAAAGATTTTATACATTATGAACCGGGTGATTTGGGTGGAACTCATAAAGAAACCTATGATACAGCAGGCAGACATCTTCTTATTGAACAGATTGACAATGCTTCAGGTGCAAATTTCCTTGACAGAACAACCTTTCAGTATGATGCAAACGGTAATTTTACGAGCATAATTCAGACCTATCACGACAGCTCTATTCATTTAGATAAAACAATAACTTCTACTTTTAATTACTTAGAAGGTGGTTTGATTTCAGAATCCAGAGTTATTGTAACAACAGAAAATAATGGAGATCCAGTAACCACTAATGATAAACTAATCTATTCTAATGTTTATTCGGATAATGGTGTCTATAATGATACAACTCCTTTTAATGTAATTTCTGCTTCTAGTAATGGTAGTAATAACATAAGTGCAACAGGTGGAAGTGTTATTGTTGTAGGTGGAAGTCAATCTGACTTGATTTCATTGAACAGCTCCGGTAACGCTGTGGTTATGGCTGGGCAAGGAAATGACACAATTGCAGATTACGGAACAAATACAACTTATTATTATAGCTTAGGTGATGGAAGCGATATAATAACTGATCCAGATGGAACAGACGTAATTAAATTTACTGGAGTTAATCCAAATAATCTGACATTTGACACTATTGGTGATAATCATGAAAATCTTTTAATTACAATAAGTGATACAGATAAAATTACTATTCAAAATTGGGTAACAAGCCTTGATAATCAAATTGAAACATTCAAATTTGATAATGGAAGTGTTTGGACAGCTCAAACTATAAATAATATCCTCAATGGTGGCATCAGACCTAATGAGGGAACCAGCGGTAATGATGTTATAAACGGTACTGCTAATGATGACATTATAAATGGATTCGCAGGAAATGATATAATAAATGGTCTTGACGGTAATGATACTATTGATGGCGGTGTTGGCTCAGATACAATGGTAGGTGGCTTAGGCAATGATACTTATATCGTTGATAATTTAGGCGATGTTGTTCTTGAAAGTTCTAATTCAGGTAATGATAAAGTTATAACCAACCTTGTGAACTATACCTTATCATCAAACGTAGAAAACCTTGATATGACAGCTTCGGTTTCAGTAAGAGCGACAGGAAATTCATTAGATAATACAATAACAACCGAAATTGGAAATAATACAATTTTTGGTATGGCAGGAAATGACATAATTACAACCGGTACAGCTAGCGATTATTTCTCAGGCGATGATTATATTGACGGTGGAGCCGGTGCAGACACTATGTCAGGTGGATTAGGCAGTGATACCTATATTGTCGATAATTTAGGCGATGTTGTTATTGAAGATATAAACTATGGCTATGATAACAATGCATACGATAAAGTAATTAGTAGTGTGAATGACTATACTCTGGCTGATGAAGTAGAAAACCTTGAATTATCCGGTACTATTGGAATGAAAGTAACCGGTAATTATTTGGGTAATACAATTACAGGAACAGTAGGTATTGATACCTTGATTGGTGCTAATGGTGACGACACATATTATGTTAACAGCTCCAGTGATGTTGTTGTTGAAACAAATTCAGCTTCATCAGGTAATGATACTGTTATATCAACAGCTTCTTATACCCTTTCTGCAAACGTGGAAAATCTTGCGTTATCCGGGACTGTGGGATTAAAAGGAGTTGGTAATGAATTAGGCAATACGATTGTAGCAACTGCGGGTAATAATACACTTTTGGGCTTTGCAGGAAATGATGTAATCTCTGGTGGTACAGGAAACGATATAATTGACGGTGGTATCGGAAACGACATAATATCAGGTGAGGCAGGAGATGACACGATTGATGGCGGTGCCGGAATCGATACAATGATAGGTGGATTAGGAAATGATACCTATATTGTTGACGAGTTAGGCGATAGTGTATATGAAACTATTAACGCGGGAATTGATAAAATTAAAACAAATCTTATTAATTACACGTTAGCTTCAAACGTAGAAAATCTTGAAATGACTGGAACTCTTGGTGTTAAAGCAACAGGTAATGAGTTATCTAATACAATTACCGTAACCTCAGGAAATAATACAATATTTGGCCTTGAAGGCAATGATGTTATAACAACAGGCTCAGGTAACGACACAATTGATGGTGGTGTTGGAATAGACACAATGACAGGCGGATTAGGCAATGATACATACATTGTTGATAATTCAGCGGATGTTATTATTGAAACATCTTCAATCAATTCAGGCATTGATAAAGTTATGTCCTCAGTCTCTTATACACTTTCCTCAAATGTAGAAAACTTGGAATTAACAGGTTCAGCAGGAATAAGAGGAGTTGGTAACGAATTAGTTAATACCATTATTGCAAGTGCCGGAAATAATACACTTTTAGGTTTTGCAGGAAATGATGTAATTTTAGGCGGTACAGGTGATGATTTAATCGATGGCGGAGTCGGAACGGATACAATGACGGGTGGACTAGGCAATGATACCTATATTGTTGACAATTTAGCTGATGTTGTTATTGAAACAAATGCAGATGGATCTGGAATAGATAAAGTTCAGACAGCTCTAGCAAGCTATACATTAGGTGCAAGCATAGAAAATCTCGAAATGACTGGTACAACTGGAGTAAAAGGGACTGGTAACGAATTAGCTAATATAATAACAGGCGCTTCAGGTAACGACACTATTGATGGTGGATCCGGTGCTGACACTATGATAGGTGGATTAGGTAATGACACCTATATCGTTGACAATTTAAGCGATGTTGTTAATGAAGGTCTGAACGCTGGAATTGATAAAGTTCAAGTAAATATAAATGATTATACACTTGCTGCTAATGTTGAAAATCTTGATATCATTGGAAGTGCAGGAATAAAAGGTAGTGGTAACGAATTAGCTAATACAATCACAGCCACAGCAGGAAATAACTCTATCTTCAGTCTTGCAGGAAACGACTTCATCACGGGCGGTAGTGGTAATGACTTAATTGACGGCGGTATCGGCACTGATACAATGGCTGGCGGTTTAGGCAATGATACTTATATAGTAGATAATCTTGGTGATGTTGTAATTGAAAGTGTTAATTCCGGTACAGATAAAGTTAAGACTGATCTTGTTAACTATACGTTAGCAACAAACGTAGAAA